>JAOUPR010000146.1 GCA_029879725.1 Gemmatimonadota bacterium
TGGACTCCATCGACGCGGTGGAGCTCCTCGTCCAGCTCTCGGAGGAGTTCGGGGTCGACATTCCGGGCGACCAGGAGGGGCGCGTCGCCCTCCGCACGGTGAACTCCCTGGTGGACCTGGCTCTGGAGGTGGAGGCGGCCCGTGGCTCCGACTGACGGGATGTACGCCGTGCGGCACTCGGCGGCCCTCACCCGCGTCGACGGGGTGGCCCACGTCCGCATCTCCGGGAGCGGCGCCTACCAGGCCGTCAACCGGGTGCTCCCCCGTGATCTGTACGTCCGCGACGGGCAGATCACCCTCAGCGTCCTCCTCGACGAGGAAGGGCGGATCTTCGCGGACTGCTCGCTGGCCCGGGACGAAGACGCCTTCTTCATCCTGGCCCAAGGGCCCGACGCGGACGAGCTGATGGCCTATCTGCGCCGTCACGCCGAAGGGGTGGACGACGTCGCATTCACGGACGTGGGGCGGGAGCGGGGGATCATCTCCCTCGACGGCCCCTATGCGTGGGAGGTCATGGCTCGTTGGGTGGGGCCGGAGGTGATCGGGCTTCCATACCTCACCTTCTTCCATTTCGACGACGTGGTGTGCTGCCGCTCGGGGAGCACCGGCGAGTACGGATACCTCCTCCTGGTGCGCCACGAGGCCCTGGACGAAGCGTGGGGAACCCTCCTGGAGATGGGGAGGGAGTTGGACGTGGCGACGGCCACCCAGGCGGAGCTGGACCTGTGCGCGCTGGAGAACTGGTTCTTCAACATCCGCGGCGAGGGGCGCCACGGGCTCACCCCGCTGGAGCTCCAGCTCCAGTGGAGGGTGTCCCGCAGGAAGTCGTTCGTGGGATCCGAGGCGCTGGAGCGGCGCCGGGCGGCGGGGATCACCCGGCGCGCGACCTTCCTCGCAAGCCCCACGCAGATGGCGGTGGGCGACGCCGTGATGCGCGATGGCGCCGAACGGGGCGTGGTGCTCAACGCCGGACTCTCCCCCCTCCGGGAAGACTGGGTCGGCCTCGCCCTCATGGACCTCGACCATGCCTTCCCGGGCGTGGACGCCCTCCAGGTGGGGAGCGAGGCGGGGAGCCGCGGCAGCGCCCGCACGGTCACGCCCCCGGTCCTCACCAACCGGAGCCTCTACGTGAACCCGCAAGTCCACTCCTACGCCTCCCGGCACGACGACCACTTCCCACCCATCGTGCCACGGTGAGCCGCTTCGCCGGCGTGGGAGTGCTGGTGACGGGCGCCTCGCGCGGCCTGGGCAGCGTCATCGCCGAGGCGTTCGGCTCGGAAGGGGCGCACGTGGGCATCACCTACCGCTTCCACGGGAGCGAGGCCCAGGCCGTCCTGGATCGGATCCGGGAGCGCGGCGGCTCCGGGACGTGCCTGGAGATGGACGTCCGCGACGCCGACTCGGTGCGGGCGGCGGTGGCCGCCTTCGAAGAGGAGCGCCCCATGGACGTCCTGGTGAACAACGCGGGTGTGGTGCAGGACCAACCCCTCATGATGCTCTCGCCGGACGCGTGGCAGAAGATCATGGACACCAACCTCACGGGAACGTACCACGCCTGCCGCGCGGTGCTCCCCGCCATGATGGCCCGCCGGCGCGGCGCCATCGTGAACGTGAGCTCGGTGTCCGCGCTCCGCGCCGTTCCCGGACAGGCCGCCTACGCCGCCTCCAAGGCCGGGATCCTGGCGCTCACCCGCACCCTGGCCAAGGAGGTGTGCGACCACGGTGTCCGCGTGAATGCCGTGATCCCCGGGCTCCTGTCCACGGGGATGGGCGTCCGCATGGACCGCAGGATGGCGGAGCGGCACCGCGCCGACATCCCCATGGGACGGTTCGGGAGCGGCGAGGAGGCGGCCGGAGCGGTGCTCTTCCTCGCTTCCGACGACGCCGCCTACGTGGTGGGGGAGTCCATCATCGTCGATGGAGGGATGACCCTTTGAGGAGGTGCCGATGCCGTTGAAGCACGGTGGGAAGGGCGATCTCCACCTGGGCTCCCGGGTGGTGGAGTTCCTCATCCCCCAGCGGAGGCCGTTCCTGATGGTGGACGCGGTGGACGCCTTCCACCCGGAGGACCCCCCGCGCATCGAGACGCACCGCTGCATCTCCGCCAACGAGGCCGTGTTCGAAGGGCACTTTCCCGGGATGCCACTGTGGCCCGGCGCGTTGACGCTGGAAGGGCTGGCGCAGAGCGCGGGGATCCTCATGGTGCTGACCCGGCTCTGCCGGCGCACGGAAGAGCGTGGATACCCCGCGGAGCAGTCCCTCGAAGCGCTACGCAACCTCGACCGCGGGTTCCGCATGCACCCGGGGTACCGCCCCGACGGGGTGGCGGAGCTCTTGGCGCTCCTGGAGGAGGACGCCGGCGAGATGGGGGTGGGGGCCCACGTCGACCTCAAGTTCCTCGCCCCCGTCCTCCCCGGAAGCCGACTGGACTACGCCGTGCATCTGACCGATACCGTGGGGAACCGGGTGCGCTTCTCCGTGGAGGCCTTCGTGGACGACGTGCCGGTAGCGAGCGGCTCCATAACCGGAGCGGTGGTGCCGCGTCCGGTCCTCCCGCGGCCCACCCCTCCCGGACCCGCCTAGCGTATGTCCCGCGGACTCGCGGCGCTGCTCGCCCTCACCGTCGGGGCGGGGTGCACTCCACCGTCCACCTGGTACGGGCTGAGCCCTGACCATCGCCGCGCCTTCTCCGTGCAGGACGAGGGCGGGAGCATCTGCGTGCGGCTCGACGCCGAGGCTCCCCGCTGCTTCGACGGCGTGGCCATCTCACGCATCGCCTTCTCCCCGGACAGCCGGCACATGGCGTACCCGGTGGAGGACGGAGGACGGTGGTACGTGGTGCACGACGGGGTGCCCGGGGCCTCCGTGGACGGCGTGGGGGAGATCGTCTTCAGCCCCGACGGAGGGCGCCTGGCCTACTCCGCCGAGCGTGACGGCGCCTGGCACGTCGTCGTGGACGGGTCGTCCGGCCCCCCCTTCGACTCCCTGCGCGCCGGGAGCCTGGTCTTCGACCCGGCGGGCCGTCGACACGGGTACGTGGCGTTCACCTCCGGCAAGGAGGCGGCGGTGGTGGACGGCGTGGCAGCACGCGACCACCTCGCCGTAGCCCGGCTCCGCTTCTCCCCGTGGGGTGGGAGGACGGGCTACGTGGCCCGGGATCCCGACGGCGTGCGCCTGTACATCGACGGCGTTCCGGGCCTCGCCCACGACGGGATCCAGGGGTTCGCCTTCGACCCGGCGGGAGGCGCGGCGTACATCGCAAACGACGGAGGGAGGACGTGGGTCGTCCACGACACCACGCGGTGGGGCCCCTACCTCGGAGTGGCCAACATCGCCTTCCGTCCCGCCGGAGGGGAGCTCGTCTACGTGGCGCGCGACTCGCTGGGAGAGCACGTGGTCTTCGACGGCATCCCCGGCCCGACCCACGGTGCGGTGGACGCCCCCGCGTTCAGCCCCCGTGGCACCACCTGGGGATACGTCGCCCACGACAGCACCGGGTCGATCGTCGTGATGGACGGCGTGGTAGCGGACCATCGCTCGTGGATCGGAGGTCTCACCTTCAACGCCGACGGGAGCCGCTACGCCTACGTGACCCGCAGCATCGACGCCGAGTTCCTGGTCCACGACGGCGGCGTGGAGGAATTGGACATGATCGTGGACGGCACCCTCCAGTTCCTGGACCCCGAGAATCGCTGGACCTGCCTGGCCGGCCGGATGGACGCGCGCCGGCTCTTCGTGGTCACGGAAGGAGTGCCCGACCGGCGCCCCTTCTCCTGGTCCGCGTTCATCGGTGTCGCCCGCGGCACCCCCCCTCCGGCGGCCGCGGCCGCCGCCGTGGAGGAGATGGGGCTGGAGGCGCTTCGCGACTGGGTGTCCGCGGAGGCCCGGCTGATGCTGGAGGGAGAGGGGCGGTAGTCGAACCACGACCCTACTCCTCGAACATCTCCCTGAGCACCCCGAGAGCCTTGGACACGGTGGCCTCG
>JAOUPR010000094.1 GCA_029879725.1 Gemmatimonadota bacterium
GCCGCCACGCCGCCGATCGTGACGTCCACAAGCCGGGCTTCTACCTGCACATCGAGCCGGAAGGGTGTTTCGCCGGGCTGGGGATCTGGCGCCCCGACGCCCCCACCCTGCGGGCCGTACGCGAGCACATGGCGGAGAACCCCGACGGATGGCTCGCCGCCACGGGATCCCCACCCTTCTCGGATCGGTTCTCCCTGGAGGGAGACCGGCTGTCACGGGCGCCCAAGGGGTTCGACCCCGACCACCCCCTGGCCGACGACCTCAAGTGGAAGGACTTCCTGGGTACCCGGCCGCTGGAACGGAGCTTCGTGGCCTCCCCCCGACTCCCCGAGGAACTGGGGCAACTCTTCCGGGCGGGATCGGCGTTCATGTCGTACCTTTGCGCCGCGGTCGGCGTAGCGTTCTGAAATCACAGGTCCACTCACCCACGGTACGACCATGACTCCTGGTGTTCAGGCGACCCTGGCGATCCTCCCCATCGCCCTGAGCGGCGCCCTTCTGGTGGGCTTCCGCGTCCCCGCTTCCCGGGCCATGCCGGTGGCCTACGGGGCCGCGGTGGTGGTGGCCCTGGCGGGATGGAAGATGAGCGTGTCGCGGGTGGCCGCGGCGTCCATCCAGGGGCTCTTCCTCACCTTCGACCTCCTCTTCATCATCTTCGGCGCGCTCTTCCTCCTGCACGCCCTGGACCGCTCCGGCGGCGTGGCCGCCATCCGGCGGAGCTTCCACGGAGTGAGCGACGACCGGCGCGTCCAGCTGGTCATCGTGGCGTGGCTCTTCGGATCGTTCATCGAGGGCGCCAGCGGGTTCGGCACCCCCGCCGCCGTGGCCGCTCCCCTTCTGGTGGCGCTGGGCTTCCCCGCGGCCTGCGCCGTGATGCTGGGGATGATGGTGCAGAGCACCGCGGTCACCTTCGGCGCCGTGGGGACCCCCGTGCTGGTGGGGATCCAGGGAGGGCTGGGAGGTGAGGCCTTCTCCGCGGAGCTGGCCACCGCCGGGCTGAGCATGATGGGATACCTGCGCCTGGTCACCGCCAAGGTGGTGATCCTCCACGCGGTCGCGGGGGTGCTCATGCCCACCTGGATGGTGGTGATGATGACGCGCTTCTTCGGTGCCAACCGCTCGTGGAAGGAAGGGCTGAGCATCGTGCCCTTCACCCTCCTGGCGGGGTTGGCCTTCGTGGTGCCGTACGTCCTGTTCGGGATCTTCCTCGGCCCCGAGTTCCCCTCCCTCCTGGGCGCCCCGGTGGGGCTCGCCATCGTCGTGGGGCTCGCCCGCAAGGGTGTGCTCCTCCCCGGCGACCGCTGGGACTTCCCCGAGCGGTCGGCGTGGCTGGACGGGTGGGCGAGCGGCCTCGAGGAGGAGATGATGGAGGAGCCCGCCGGAAAGAGCATCTCTCCGGCCATGGCGTGGGCGCCCTACGCGCTCCTGGGCGTCCTCCTGGTGCTGACGCGCCTCCCGTCCCTTCCCGTGGGAGGATGGCTGAAGGCGTTGAGCTTCGGGTGGACGGACATCATGGGGAGCGGGATCTCCGCGTCCACCACCCCGCTCTACCTCCCCGGCTTCGTCCTGGTCGTCGTGGTGATGGCCACCGCCTTCCTCCACCGCATGGAGTGGCGCGAGGTGGGCGCGGCGGTGCGCTCCTCGGCGTCGGTGCTGGTGGGCGCCGGGTTCGTGCTGGTGTTCACCGTCCCCATGGTGCGGGTCTACATCAACTCCGACGTGAACGGGGCCGGACTCCTCTCCATGCCCATCGCCATGGCCGAGTGGGTGGCGGGGAACGTGGGGCGCGTGTGGCCCCTCTTCGCCGGCGCCACCGGGGCGCTGGGGGCGTTCATCGCCGGGTCCAACACGGTGAGCAACCTCATGTTCTCCGCCTTCCAGTTCGGGGTGGCGGAGCGCCTGGCCATGTCCACCGTGATGATCGTGGCGCTCCAGGCGGTGGGCGCCGCCGCCGGGAACATGGTGGCCATCCACAACGTGGTGGCGGCCTCGGCCACGGTGGGCCTCCTCGGCCAGGAGGGCGCCACCCTGCGCAAGACCGTCCTCCCGACGTTGTACTACCTCCTGGTCATCGGCGTGGCCGGACTGGTGGCGGTGCACGTCCTGGGGGTGGGGGATCCGCTGATGTAGGGCGGATCGGGCTCCGCCTTCAGCGCCCCACCCGCTCCAGGTACCACAACCCGCCCCCGACGCCGCCCAGGAGCACGTCCCGGTCGCCGTCGCCGTCCAGGTCGCCGAAGGCGGGCGCGGCGAGTCCGAAGTGGGGGACGTGGAAGCCCGGGTCGGCCACGAAATCGGGAACGGTGGACGTACCCAGGTTCCGGTACAGGAACACCCCGCCGGACTCGGAGCCCACCAGGAGGTCCAGGTCGCCGTCACGGTCCAGGTCCTCGAGGACGGGGAAGCTGCGGCGTCCCACGTCGACTCCGGCGAACTCGTCGCTCACCAGGGTGAAGTCCGGAGCGGTGGGCGTTCCATCGTTGCGATAGAAGTTCACCGTGCCGGAAGATTCGCCCACCAGGAGGTCCAGGTCGCCGTCGCCGTCCACGTCGCCCAGCGCGGGGGTGGCGTTGCGGCCCCGCGTCAGGGTCAGGAAGGGACCCTCCACCGGGGTGAGTTCCACCGCCCCGCCCTCTCCGTCGTTGCGGAGGTAGCGGAGCTCGTCCTGCCAGGTGCCGAGCACCGCGTCCAGGTCGCCGTCTCCGTCCAGGTCGCCGAAGGCGGGGACGAAGTGGTAGCCGCCGCCCACCTCCGACACCCCGGCCTCCCGGAAGACCGGAGCGCGCCGCGATCCTTCGTTCACGAACCGATACAGCTTTCCGTTCCGGGGGTCGTCGGGCTCGATCTTGTTCCCCACCAGGAGGTCCAGGTCACCGTCGCCGTCCAGGTCCACCAGCACCGGGACGCTCTCGCTTCCGACGTCCACCGTGGGGACGAAGCGGCCGGTCTCGTCCCGGAAGCTCCCATCGGCGCCCTGCCGGAGGAAGTGGAGGTTCTCCACCGTGGTGGTGTTGGGGTTGTACGCCCCGCCCAGGACGCCGGCCAGCACGTCCGGGGCTCCGTCTCCGTCCACGTCGCCCACCGTGGGCGCCATGTATCCGCTGGTCCGCAGGGGAGCATCCAGGGGAAAGGGCCGCGGCGTGCCGCGTAGCGACGGGCTGCGACACGTCCCCTGGTTCTCGATGAGGAGGAGGCCCGCCTCGAAGTAATCCCCCCAGAAGAGGTCCTCGTCGCCGTCGCCGTCCACGTCTCCCCAGGCCATGGTGTTCGCCCCGTGGAGCGACCCGAACTGCGCCACGATCTCGATATCCTCGAATCGATCCGTCAAATGGCGGAACACGGGGAGGCCATCGGGCGTCACCCCGCTCTCCTCGTACCGGGAGATGGTGCCCACCAGACGGCCGATGAAGAGGTCCATGCGGCCGTCGCAGTCGATGTCCGTCGCGTTGAGGATGTTCTGGCGGTCGGAGAAGAGGGGCACGCCGTCGGCGTCGCGTAGGGAGTCGGCGGCCAGCGTGAAGCGCGCCTCCGTGGGGGACCCGTCGTTGCGGTAGTAGCGGACGTAGCTGAAGGGCTCCTCCGCCAGGAGATCCGGATCTCCGTCGCGGTCGAAGTCGACGAAGCGGTACCACTCGCCCACCTCGAGCTCCTGGTAGCGGTCGGTGCGCCACTCGAACCGTCCTCCGCCCACGTTCTCGAAGAGCATCACGCTCCCCGAGACCTCCTGCAGGAACAGGTCCGCGTCGCCGTCCCCGTCGATGTCCACCAGCTGGGGGCGGGGAAGGTTGAATCCTCCCAGGAACGGGTGGGGGTACGGGACACCCTCCGCGTCCAGCACGGGAAAGGGCGCGACACGACGGACGAACCCGACGTCGGCGGATCCGGCCGCCGCGGCACCGGACATCCCCGAAGTCGCCGCCCGGGGCCCGCCCACCCCGCCTCCAGCGCACCCGGCCAGGAGGCCTCCCGCCAGGAGAGCCCCCGCCAGGACCGCTCGTCCCCCGGCGGAGCGCCTCATCAGCGCGGAGGCACGCGGGTGGGCGCGCCCATCCCGGCGGCGTACCGCCCCACCTCCATGACCGCCACGACCTCGCGTGTACCGGTGTCGATGGCCACCACCGTGCCCGGACGACCCTCGCTCCCGTCGGCGGGAGTGTAGCTCCCTCCCAGATTCCGCCCGGAGACGAAGAGGGTGCGTCCATCCGCCGAGACGGCGCTCCCGTGGGGCTCGGAGAGGGCCGGGTGGGTGATGGTCGCCTTCACCGACCACTCCTCCGTGTCGAGCACGTCCACGGCGTTGGCCGTCTGCCGGGGAACGTAGAGCTCCTTCCCATCGGGTGAGAAGACGGGGTGCCAGGGCTTGTCGCCCAGGTGGAGGGTGCGCGCCGCCACCGGCGCGTCGCCGGAAACGTCGAACACCACCAGGTCGCCGCTCATCTCCCCGCCGGTGACCATCCACCGGCCGTCGGGAGAGACGGCGAACTGGACGAACATGTGGTGGTGGTGGGCCTCCACGCGGAGGAGGTCCACCTCCTCCTCACCCAGGGGCGCGTACGCCACCGAGTTCTCACCCAGCGACGCCGTGTAGAAGCGGCCACGGACCGGATCCACGGCCAACGCGTGGGGGCGAGGGAAGAAGACGTCGATCTCCTCCATCTCCATGGTCGAGCGCCGGACGATCCCGACCCTCCGCGGTGGGTTCACCGCCGCCATGGACCGCCCGACGTAGAGAAGGTCCGACCCCGGATCGAGGGCCAGCATCCCGGGCGTCTCGAAGTCGACCTGCCCCACCAGACGGTTGGAGCGGTCGAACTTGAGCACCTTCCCGTCGGCGATGAGGGAGACGTACCAGAAGGAGCCGTCGGGCTCCACCGCCACGTGGTGCGCCTTCGCCGTGGGCGAGTATCCCAACTCCTTCAGGTCCACCGTGGCGACCAGGGCGCGGGCGTCCATGTCGATGACCGACACGGTCACGTCCTCCTGGCTGGCCACGTACAGGTACTCCTGTGACCGCGCCGGCCGGGGCGTCGTCGCGCACCCGGCCATCAGGAGGGCGAGGGCGAGCGCCCCGGCGCGGATGCCCTCCACCCTCGTCACGGCGGCGAACGGGGAGCGGGTCATGGAACCAGGTTGCTCCCGCGGTACCGCACCAGGAAGAGTCCCTCCTTCCCGCTGGTGACCACCACGATACCGCTCTCGAAGAAGGGGAAGTTGGACCACGATCCGTTGAACACCGGCTCGTCCTCACCGTAGGGAACGGTGTCGAAGTACCCCACGTTCACCGGGTTGCCCGGGTCCGAGATGTCCAGCACCCGCAGCCCGCTCACGTAGTTGGACTGGTACATGACGTTCCCGACCACGTACAGGTTGTGGTCGATGGCCCGATTGTCGGACAGATGCTCCTTGGCCAGGATGGGGTCGTCCAGATCCGAGATGTCCCAGACGAGGGTGCGGGTGAACTCCACGTTCCCCCCCATCTCGTCCAACTCGTCGTCCATGTAGAACCAGGCGTGGTCTTCGCTGATCCACCCCTGGTGGGTGTAGGCCACGTTGGGGTACGAGGCCGTGGACACGGCCACCGGGTTCTCCTTGTCCGTCACGTCGGCGATGGAGAGCGCCGTCTCGTTGGCGCCGAAGCAGATCTCGTGCCCCTGATAGTCCGCGTCGGGGCCCCGGTACACGATGCACTGGGCGTCGTGGGAATAGCCGGTCCGCTGACGCCCGGTGGTGGCGTCGGCGAAGCATCCGGCGAAGGTGGGGTTGCCGGGATCGCGGATGTCGATCATGTGCAGCCCGCCGCCGCAGGTGTCGCCGCCGGCGCTGCTCCCCACCGCGTAGGCGAAGCCCGTCTCCTCGTTGATGACGATGTTGTGGGCGGAGTTGATGCGGTCGTAGAGCGCGTCCATCTCGAAGGTGACGGGCGCACTCCCGTCGAGTCCGCGCAGGCGCGTGAGGTCGAATACCTGCATCCCGTGCGCCCCGGCCCCGTCGGAGACGACGAAGACGTGGTCCGAATACACCTTCATGTCACGCCAGACCGCGCCGTTGGCCCCCGGGGTCATGGGGAGACGCCCCAGATACACCGGCGCGTACGGGTTGCTCACGTCCACGAAGGTGGTCTGGTCGGTCATCCCGACGATGGCGATCTCCTGCCCGGTCACCGGATCGGTCCATCCCCAGACGTCGTTGGTTTCCACACCGCGATTGGCGCCCATCTCCTGCACGGGGAGGAAGGAGAGGAGATCCACCTCCTGGCACCCGAACGCGGCGGCCTCGCCCTCGTCGGAGCAGTCCACCTGGTTTCCGGTGATGGCGTCCATCCCCACGGGGGTGCTCACGATCTTCACGCCGTCACCCCAGTGTCCGCGGTCGCGCTCGAACACGAACGCGGTACCGGCGCCGTAGTCGTCACCGGGCGCGGAGCCCACGGCGATCCCGCCGGCGGTGACCACTCCGGCCGCGAAGAAGGCGCCCCGGTCGAGGCCTTCCACCCCGAGCTTCTGCGCCGAGGTCCACTCACCGGTCTCGGCGTCGCGCTCGTACGAGAAGACGCGTCCCCTGAATCCCGCCGCGCCCGGTGCGCCGATCCAGGCCGAGTTGGCGGAGACCGCCACGGACACACCGAACTGACCACGGTCCTCCGCTTCCAGGGGAAGGAGCGTGGCCGAGCGCGCGGGGAGCTCGCCTTCGTCACCCACCTCGTAGGCGAAGGCCGCGCCCTGAGCACCCGCGAACCCGGGGGCACCCACCACGGCCACGCCGTCGGCCATGCCCAGCCCCATCCCGAAGCGCGTCCCCTCGGCGAGTTCGGGCGTATCGAGGCGTCCCGTCTCGGACCAGGCGTCGCCCGCCGCGTCGTAGCGATACGAGTACACCGCGCCCTGCATCGACCCACTGAGGGGCGCCGCGACCAGGGCCCGGTCCCCCTCCAGGGCGATGTGGTACCCGAAGCGGTCCTCCGCCTCCAGGTCGGCAGGGGTGAGCTGGGAGTGCTGGATCCAGCGGTTCCCGTCGCGGCGGAACACGAACACCGTTCCCCGTCCCTGGTTGCGGGTGATGGAGCTCACCATGATCCACTCACCGCTCACGGCCAACCCGGAGCCCAGGCTGTCCGCGGGGCTCCCCGTCTCCAGTGCCAGGGTGCCCGCCTCCGTCCACATCCCTCCCGTCTTCCTGAAGACGTACACGCCTCCCCGTCCCCCGTGGGAGCGGGTGGCGGATACCAGGAGGACGCCCCCGTCGGCCGCGACCTGCATCCCGAAGCGGTCTCCCGGCGTGCCGTCGGACGCCTCGAGTGCCTGGACCTCGGCCCACGTCCCGTCCGCGCCCTTGCGGAACACGTACGCGAGGCCGGGACGCATCTCGTGCTCCGGCTCGCCCACGAAGACTTCGTCGGCCCCGATGGCCATGGCGTTGCCGAAGGACTGGGCGCCGGCGGGGAGCGCGACCATCAGGGCCACGCCGGTCAGAAGGAGAGCACGCACGATGTTCATCGGACACCTCGGAAAGGGTGGAAGGGTCTTTCGTCTACAATCGAAGGCCGCGAAGGATCCCACGGGGCCCCTCGCGGCCGGCTCCGGGCCCGGGGTCAGTCCGTCAGCGCCCGGACCATGGCTTCGGCGCTCCGCTCCAGGCAGCGCAACCCGATCTCCGCGCTCATCCCACGGGCATCCCCGAGGATCCCGTTGGGGGTGACGGAGCGGAATCCGTCGCGGAAGATGCGGTCCAGGAACGCCTCGGAGAAGTCGCCCGTGTATCCGGGCTCCGCGCGCTCCTCCCGCACCAGGTCGGGCCGGATGACCATGATCTCCGAACTCTCGGCGATGTCCGCGTGCCCCCCCACCCGCTCGGAGAGATCGGTGAGCTCGGCCACGGCTTCACGCCACACGCCCAGGAATCCCGTGAGATCGGTGTACGCCACCACACGGCTGTCCGGGGCCACGGCGCGGTTGAGGTCGTCCAGCATGTCGGCCAGCGGGCCGAAATTCCCGCCGTGGGAGGGGATGAAGCAGATCTTGGTGAACCCGTGGCGCGAGAGGCTCACCGCGTAGTCCAGACAGAGCGCTTCCAGGGTGGACCGCCGCAGCGAGAGCGTGCCCGGGAAGTGCATGTGGTGCTCGGAACACCCGACCCGGATGGTGGGCGCCACCAGCGTACCTTCCATCCGGCTCGCCACCTCCACCGCCAGGCGGTCTCCGCGCGCGGCGTCCACCAGGAGTGGGAGGTGGGGGCCGTGCTGCTCCACCGCCCCCACGGCCACCACCACGGTACGATACCCGTCTTCCAGCGCGGCCTCGACCTCGGGCCACGTCATCTCCTCCAGGAGGAGTCGTGTCGGGTGACTCATCTCCGTCTCCTACTCGGAATGTTCGGCGACATCCTGGACGCCGGTGCGCCCCCGGTCCAGGGAAGCCCCGGCGGCGAAGGACGCCCCCGCGGCGGCTCCGCCCGGATCCCCGGCCCCGTCCCCGCGGCCGGACGGCGCGTCGGGTGCCCGCCTCCGATGCCAATCGGTGACCGCCTGGTACGCGCCCACCAGGGAGAGGAGCGCCTCCTCCTCCCAGGGCGCCCCACCCAGCATCCCGGCCACGGGAAGGGTGAACCCCCGCGTGTCCTCCATCCCCACGGGGAAGGCGATGAGGGGGAGCCCGATGATGTCGAAGGGGATGGGCGACGTCTGCACCACGACGTCGCACTCCTCGAAGATCCCGTCCAGCACGCGCTGGAGAAGAACCATTTTGGCGCGCTGGCCGCGCAGGTACTCGGGTCCCGAGAGGAGGAGGCCGTTGATCCACGGGGAGAGGGACACCCCGAAGAGGCGCACGTCCTCCCGCAGGTGCTTCAAGAACGGCTCCGATCGCTCGGGAAGCCGCACGTTGTTGAAGTCGCTTCCGGTGAGGAGGTCCCAATCCGCCGGGAGAGGCACCTCCACCACCCGGGCGCCCAGTTCCTCGAAGGTGCGGAGCATGGCGCGCCGGGCGGCGATCTCCGCCCGGCCGCGGGCCCGGAAGATGGCGAGGCGCCGGTCCCGCTCCTGGTCGCTCACCTCCTCGCGGCCGAAGCGCGTGGGCTCCTCGGGCTCGTCCAGGTAGCCGGGGACGACCCCGACGGTGAGGGGCCGTCGCAGACGTACCTTCCCGTTCTCGGTCACCGGCTCCGCGGCACGGACGTAGTCGCCCACGGGAGGGTGGCCCAGGGTGCGCGGGTCGGCCGGATCGGGGCCCGCCATGGCCTGGAGCATCACCGCGGCGTCGCGGGCGTCACGGGCGAGGGGGCCCGGGTGGTCCCGGGTGTAGGTGAGGGGGACGATCCCGTAGAGGGAGGCCCGCCCCATGGTGGGCTTGATCCCCGTGAGCCCCTGCTCGCTGGAGGGCGAAGTGATGGAGCCCCCCGTCTGCGTCCCCGTGGCGGACGCGGCCAACCGCGCCGCCACCGCCGTGGCCGACCCACTGGACGATCCGCCCGGAGTCACCGAGGGATCGTGGGGAGCCCACGCGTTGAGGGTGGTGTTGGCGCCGTCCGGAGTGGTGGCCCGGCTGGTGGCCAGCGGCCCCATCTGCGTCTTCCCCAGGAGGATGGCGCCCCCGTTCTTCAGACGCCCCCACGTGGTGGCGTCGAACTCCGGCACGAAGTCCCGGAAGATGTGGGAGTTGGCCGTGGTGAGGACGCCGGCCGTGTAGTAGTTGTCCTTGATGGCCAGGGGGATCCCGTGGAGGGGGCCCGACCAGGGGAGGTCCGCCGCCCGGCGCGCCTCCGCCCGGGCCGCGTCCGCCGTGACCGTGTTGAACGCCATGAGGACCTCGTCGAACGCCTCGATGCGCGCCAGGTACGCCTCCACCAGCTCCACCGGAGAGATCTCCCGCGACCGGATGAGCGCCGCGGACTCGGTGAGGGTGAGATCCCAGAGATCCGTGGCGCGGATGGCGCTCGGGTCCGGGAGCGTCGTGTTCCCCGGGAAGACGGCCCGGGTGGCCGCTGCTCCCCGGGGGGTGAGCGCCACCCCCGCGGCCGCCGAGGCCGTGAGGCGTCCCATGTACTCCAGGAAGTACCGTCGATCGACACGCCGGTCCATGGTCAACCCTCCGCGCCGGCGTGGCGCGGGAGCGCCGCCGGATACATGATCGGAGCCACCTCCTGCACGTCGGGCTCGAAGCCCAGGATGGCCGGGGGCGTGGAGCGCAGGAAACGGCGCGCCGACTCGAGGATCCTCGTCCGGTCGGCGGGCGCGTCCGGGTCGTCCTCGGGAAGGACGCTCAGGTCCACGCCCACGGCCTTCAGCCGGGTCAGGACGTACGCGTCCAGCTCGGCGTCGGTGAGTTCGTCCATCGCACGGCCATACATGGGCAGTTCCATCGGCAGTTGAGGGAAGCGGAAACGGGGGAGCAAACTACGGCCTCCACCCGCCCCGAGGCGAGCCTCCCCCTTTCGGCGCGCCGGAGCGGGAGGCACGTTCCCGACATCGACCCCCTTCAAGGAGCATCGCCATGGCACCCTCCTCCCCATCCAACACCCTCTCCCTTCCCGGAACGGCGCGCCGGGCCGGAACGACTCGAACCGCCACCGCCCTGGCCGTGCCGGCGCTGGCCGCTCTGGCGTTGACCCTGTCGGCGCCCGCCGCCGTATCCGGACAGGAAGACCTCCCCACCAAGACGGTGATCCAGCCCGCGAACTATCGTCCCTCTCCCGCGCCACTCTCCCCGGCCATCCTGGTCGGGAACACCCTGTACCTGTCGGGAGCCACGGGTGGCGATCCTGTGACCGGGCGGCTGGTGGAGGGGGGGTTCGAGGCGGAGTTCCACCAGATCATGGCCAACTACACCCAGGTCCTGACCGAGGCGGGGATGGACTTCAGCGACGTGGTGCAGGTGGTGGTGTATCTCACGGACATGGACGACTACCAGCTCCTCAACCGCCTCTACCGGGAATACTTCACCACCGACCCCCTTCCCGTGCGGGCGGCGGTGGCGGTGAAGGAACTGGCCCGCGGCGCCCGTATCGAATTGATGATGACGGCGGTGAAGACACGGGACTGACCAGGGGAGGGCCCCATGACGCGCGATCCCGCCCACCTTACCGAGGAAGAGGCCAACCGGCTCTGGCAGAGAGCCGCCCAACTCCAGGCCGAGGCGGCACGCCGGTCCGAGGCGCTGGCCATCACGGAGGGCACGGCCGAACTGGATGAAGAAATGCGCACGGGGGTGCCCGACGGATACGCCCTGGAGCACGTGCGCGCCGCCGCGCTGGAGGCCGGCATCGGCGGGACGTACGTGGAAGAGGCCCTCGCCGACCTCCTGGCCGACCGGGTGGCCACGCCCCGGCTCCGCCGGTCACAGCGGATCGCTCGGAGGATGCTGGGGGATCCACCGCCCACGGTCACGGCCCGGCGTGTGATCCGGGCCGATGCGGGCGAAGTGCTCCGCGCCATGGAAGCGGTGCTCCCGGCCGCGCCCTACCACCTGGTCCTGCGCGACCGCCACGGGGATCCCGCCCAGGGCGGCGCCATGGTCTTCGACATCCCCGACGCTGGGTTCGCCGGCGCCGGGAAAGGCGGGTTCGCCGGCCACGCCAGCTTCGCCGACCTCCGCCAGGTCTACGTGAACCTCCGCGAGGTGGACGCCGGAACGTGCGAGCTCACGGTCCGCGGCCCGGTGGCGTGGGCCTACCCCCTGAACGCCGGGTTCTCCTTGGTGTTCACCGGAATGGGCACCGGGTTGGGACTGGCCGCCGGGTCCGGCGTCGCGGCGCTGGTGGGCGCCGGAGGCGCGGCGCTGGGGATCGGCGTCGGCCTCACCTTTCCGGCCGCGCTCCTCTTCGTGGCGGCGGGCGGCGGCCTCGGCGCCCTGTCCGGCCGGAAGGGCTTCCGGGCGCTCCACCGCTACGGGCTCCAGAGAGGCACGGGGGCGCTCGAGAACCTGCTGGGCGCGGTGGCGATGAAGGCGGAGGGGGGGTGGGGATGAAGCCGCGAAGGGCACCGGATCGCATCAGACCACACCTACACGGGAGGAGACCATGGGCTCGACCCAGGAGTTCGTGGACTACGTGATCGAACGGTTCGACGCGGACTGCGGCGTCACCTGCAAGAAAATGTTCGGCGAGTACGGACTCTTCAGCGACGGGAAGATGTTCGGGATGGTCTGCGACGACCGACTCTTCTTCAAGCAGACGGAGGGCGGGCGGGCGTACGTCGGCGACATCACCGAAGCCCCGCCGTACCCCGGAGCCAAGCCCATCTTCCTCATCGAGGATCGGATCGACGACGGGGAGTGGTTGAGCGAGCTCGCACGGATCACCACGCGCGAGCTGCCGGTTCCCCGGAAGAGGAACCCGAAGCGGAAGAAGTGACCCTGCTCCGAGCCGCGGACCCTATTCCGGTTTGACGGCGGTCATCATCACCGCCTTCACCCCGTAGGCCTCGGCGGAGTTCTGGGTGGACTGTTGCCGGAAGCGGAAGTTGGGCACCACCGCCGACTTGACCCGCTTGAAACCCGTCTCCTCCAGAAGACGGAACATCTCTCCTTCCAGGAGAGCACCTCCGATTCACGACGCCCAGAGCTTGGGGTCGTTCACGATGTTCTGGGAAAGCTGCTTCCCGCTCACGATGTCGGTGATGGAAATCCGCCCGCCGGGCCGGAGCACGCGGTACAACTCCTCGATGACGCGGCGCTTCTGGAACGAAAGGTTGATCACGCCGTTGGAGATCACGATGTCCACCGAACCGTCGTCCACGGGCAATTTCTCCATGGGCGCTTCGCGGCACTCCATGGAGGCACCGGCGGCGGCGGCGTTGGCCTCCGCCTTGCGGCACATGGCCGGATTCATGTCCACGCCGATGACTCTTCCGCCGGAACCCGCGCGCCGCGCGGCCAGCACGGCGTCCAGTCCAGCACCGCTTCCGAGATCGAGGACCGTTTCGCCGGGTTGGATATCCGCTCTCAGATGCGGATTCCCCACCCCCGCGAACGAAGCGACCGCCCCCTCCGGCACCGTATCCAGAACGTCCGGAGCATAGCCGAAGAGCTCGGCGGCCTCACGACCGTGGAAGAAGTGGAACTCCGCAGTGGGATCGTCGGCGATCTCCTGGTACATCCGCAGGATCTCGTCCTTGAGGACCCCTTCCAGCGACGCCTGTGCGTCGACCGCGTCCACCATGCGCTCCTCCACTCATCCAGTGGGACCACCGACCGAACCGTACCCGCCTCGGCGAAGGCACCAAGCTGTGGGCGGGGGGCGTCACGCACAAGGAAAATCTTGCGCGGCGGGGCCGCGGGGCGGGAGACGCATCAGATGGAATACTGCCACCGGGATCCTCGGCGTGCGCGAGCCACCCGTGGCCATCGAAGCTCCGGGCGCGTGTCCGCCGCGCGCCGGCATGCCGTCCTCCGCTATCTCCGGGGCCGGATCAACTCCCCTCGAGCTCCGCGTAC
>JAOUPR010000147.1 GCA_029879725.1 Gemmatimonadota bacterium
CCCCACCCGCCCGGCGGCGTACGAGATGCAGGGGCTGACCAGGGACGACCTCATCGACTTCACGCCCGCACTGCGCGCCGAAGCCGAGGAGATCCTCTCCCACTACCGGTACGGTCCCCTCTTCACCCCGCCCTCCATCCAGGGAGCGCCCGACGGAACGGAAGCGGCCATCCACTGCCCCGGCGCCAACGGCGGAACCAACATTCCGGGAGGCTCGGTTCTCGACCCGGAGACCGGGATCATCTACCTGGCCACCACCAAGGGGTGCAGCGCGCCGCGGCTCATCCCGGGAACCGACGTGGACGACCACTCCAACGTGCAGTGGGTGAGCGTGGGACCCGGCGGCGTGCGCGGCCCCCAGGGCCTTCCCCTCTTCAAGCCGCCGTGGGGACGCATCACCGCCATCGATCTCAACACCGGCGAACACCTCTGGTGGATTCCCAACGGCCGCACACCCGAAGACGTGGAGAGCCACCCGGCGCTGCAGGGCGTGGACCTCCCCAACACCGGCGCCCGCTCCCACGCCACCGCGCTGGTGACGAAATCGCTCCTGATGTATGGAGAGGGGCGCGGTGCCCGCCCTGTGTTCTACGCCGTGAACAAAGCCACCGGCGAGGAGATCTCCAGCGTGGAGCTCCCCGCCCCCACCCTCACCGCGCCCATGACGTTCATGCACGACGGCGCACAGTACGTCGTGGTGGCCATCGGCGGGGGTGATCTGCCCGGATCGCTGGTGGCGCTGCGGCTGCCGTAGGTCCGACCGGTTCGTCACGAAGACCGAGGGGGTGCGGGGCCGTGCGGCCCCGCACCCCCTTTCCACGTATCGCCCCCGGACCACCGCGTGGACGCTCCTTGGCCTTGTGACCGCCCCACCGAATCGATATGATGGACATATTCATCAGTTGACGGATTTTACGAGACTATGATGGATTTACGCATCACCGAACGGACCGACCCCGAGATCATGAAGGAGCTCGGGGAGCGGCTGACCCGGCTGCGGCGATCGCGGAGCCTCACCCAGGCGGACGCCGCGGAGCGAGCCGGAATCGACCGCACCACCGTGTCCCGCGCGGAGCGGGGGGACAATCCCAACCTCCTCACCGTCATCCGCCTCCTCCGTGTCTACGGTCGCCTCGAGGCGCTGGACCAGTTCATCCCCGCGGCGGAAGTCAGCCCCATGCAGCTCGTCCGCGCGGCGCGGAGAGGGTACGGTGGCTGACGTCACCGTGTTCGCCGAGGTTCGCATCTGGGGGCGGACGGTGGGGGGCGTGGCCGAGCTCTCGGACGGACAGATCGTCTTCGAATACGACCCCGACTTCAGGACGAGCGGGCTGGAGCTCTCCCCCGTGCATCTCCCCCTCGCGACGAGGGGGCCCGTCCGATTCGAGGAGCTCCGGAGGAAAGAGGCCTTCCAGGGCCTCCCCGGCCTCCTGGCCGACGCCCTCCCGGATGCATTCGGCACGCAGGTCATTCGCGCCTACTACACCTCGCGGGGTGAGGTGAGCAAGGCGTTCTCCCCCGTGCAGCACCTCCTGTACGTGGGCGGTCGGGCCATCGGCGCCCTCGGGTTCCACCCCGCGGAGGATCCGCCGGGGAACGCGGCCGAGGCAGAGGCCCTCGAGGTGGCGCGCCTGGTGGCGGACGCCCGCCGCATCATCGCGGGCGACCCCGACGTGGCCATCCCGGAGATCTACCGCATCGGATCGTCCGCCGGAGGGATGCGGCCCAAGGCCGTGGTACTGTACGACCCCGACAGCGGCGACGTCCGGTCGGCCTTCGCCCCTCCCGCGCCAGGAGAGGTCCCCTCCATCATCAAGTTCGACGGGGTGGGAGACGGCGCGCCCGCCGGCGAGCTCGGCGCACCCCAACCCTTCAACCGCGTCGAGGCCGCCTACGCCGCCATGGCCCGGGACGCGGGACTCGACTCCGCGCGCATCACCGTGTTGGAGACCTCCGGCGGACACGCCCACCTCGTCATCCCCCGCTTCGACGTCGCCGGAGGCGACCCACTGCACCAGCATACGCTGGGCGGCCTCCTCCACGTGGACTACAACGACCCCGGCGCCAGCAGCTACGAGGAGTACCTGCGCACCATCCTCCGCCTGGGGATGCCCCCCGCCGAGGTCATCGAGGGATACCGGCGCATGGTGTTCAACGTGGCGGCGGTGAACCAGGACGACCACGTGAAGAACCTCTCCTTCCACATGGACCGGACCGGATCGTGGGCGCTCACCCCCGCCTACGACGTCACCTTCGCCCGGGGGCGGGGATACACCGCCGCCCACCAGATGCGGGTGGCGGACAAGCGCGCCGGGATCACCCGGTCGGACCTGATGGAAGTCGCGGCCACCTTCGGGATCCGGGACCCTCGCGGGATCATCGACGGAACGGCCGATGTCGTGGAACGGTGGCCGGAGTACGCCGCGGAGGCCGGTGTGCCGGCGGAGACCACCCGCCAGGTGGGGGAGGCGCTCGCCGAGAGGAGGAGGGAGATCGGGTGAGCCGGAGCTGACCTCCTAGCGCTCCACCACCTCCCACCCCCGACGGAGTGCCTCCCGGCGGAGGGAACGATCGGGCTCCACGGCCACCGGGTGGCCGAAGCGCTCCAGGAAAGCGACGTCCGCCCCATGGTCCCCGAAGGCGAAGGAGACCTCCGGGTCGAAGTCACGGCGGCGGCGGAGAATCTCCACCCCCTCCACCTTCGCCGGCCCGAAGTAGTGGACGCCCGCGATCGTCCCCGTGTAGCGCCCGTCCACGACTTCCAGAGCCGTCCCCAGAGCGTCGGCCATTCCCAGCCGCCGCCCCACCGCTTCGGCGATAACGTCGTGCGTGCCCGAGAGGAGGTCCAGGACGAAGCCGTCGGCACGGAGGCCCTCCATCCGACGGAGGATCACCGGACAGAGACGCGGCGCGACGATCGCCGCCACGAAGTCGTCGGCCAGCGCACGCACGTCCTGTTCGGATATCCCCGCCATGTAGGCTTTATTGCGAAGCAACGCCTCCTCCCGACCGCGCAGCGGGAGAGTGGCGACCCGCGCCGCGGCGGCCAGGAGCCCCCGCGGACCCACCAGTCGCTTTCGCACCAGAAAACGGAGGAAGAGTCGCTCCGCGGACGTGCGTGGAAGGAGCGTGCCGTCCAGGTCGAATACGGCGGCGCGTGGGCGAGTCACCGACCCCTCCCTTCGCGCCGACCGGTCACGCCTCGCTCCGTCCCCGCTGGAGATAGGGACGGCTGTCCAGGAGGACGGGGATTCCCCGCAGGAGGTTGAGTGCCACGGCCACCACCACCACCACGAAGGCCGTCACCTCGAGGGCCCGGAACGCCGCGTCCGGGAACGGCGCCGCGTCGGCGGAGAACCGCCCCGCCACGATCACCAATCCCAGGAGGATGAACGCCGCCACCTTGGCCACGGCGTACGCCGTGCGCATGAAGCGAGACGACACCAGAAAGCGGGAAAGCCTCGACTGCATCATGGACTTCTCCCCGAAGGCGGTCTTCCCGCAGTTGAAGGCCAGCCCCCGCACCGTGTCCACCGCGAAGCTGCGCGTCACCACCACCAGCGGGACCCAGAGAGGGATCACCCCCGCCACGGCGAAGTAGATCCAGTAGACGTGCTCCACGATCCGGTCCCCGGTGATGTCCAGCACGGCCCCGAGGTCGTCGTCCACCCCCAGCTTCCGCGCCACGTACCCGTCCAGTCCGTCCATGACGATGACCACTATGGTGAGCCCCACCCCCGCCGCCGCCCAGTACACCGAACGGGAGAGGAGCCCGATGGCCACGAAAGCCAGGGCGACCCGGGTGATGATCACCAGGTCGGCGGCGTGCAGGCCAGCGGATGTACGATCGGTATCCATGGGGACCACCTCGTCGGTTCGGCGTCCGCCCCGGATCCGGAAAGGGCGAAAGCGCTTGGAATCGACTGGATGAATACCGACCGCGGGGGGCAAGCCCCATACGTAATCGTGCGTAGGCGG
>JAOUPR010000148.1 GCA_029879725.1 Gemmatimonadota bacterium
CGTGACGACCACGGGGACGTGCGCGGGAACCTGCTGGAGGGTGTGGTCGGGTTGTGGGCCGAGAAGAAGGTCGCAGGCTAAGAGCACCGCCGGCCCCTCCACGCGGAGCACCTCTTCGAGAGAAGCCACGACCCGCGTCCGGCACTCCGGCAGCGCCTCCGCCGGAAGGGCGGACAGGGCATCGCGGGTGCCCAGGAGGGTGAACGGATCGCGTAGCGTCATCGGAGGAGCTTGTCCGCGCGGTCGAAGGCCCGGCGTGCCCGCTCCGTGTCGCCGAGCCGTGCGTAGATCTCGCCCATGAGAAGGTAGACGCCGGCGTTGAGTTGCCCGCTGTCTTCGAGCTTCTCCAGGGCCCCCGCGGCGTCGTAGTAGAGTTCCAGGTCGCGGTACGCCAGGGTGGCGAGGAAGAGCCCGTCGTCGTCCGGGTCGAGGTCCAGTCGCCGGACACCATCGAGGGCATCGCCCAGCGCGCTCATCTCCGCCTCCGATGCGACGCGGAAGCGCTCCTCGCGGGTGGGTCGCCCGCCGGTGGGTGCCACCGTCCAGGCGTACGTGCTCCCCCGGATCAGCGCCGGGACCGTGTCGGGGAGCACCCAGGTGGTCACGTCCGGGAGCGGGAAACGGAGGGGGGCGCCCCCATCGACCTCGCGGAGCTGGAGCGTGTACCCGGTGGCCCCCTCGACGGGCAACCACCGGAACGAAGGACGCTCGGACGCCACCACCAGGCCGTTGCGGGGGGCCATCAGGGTGGGCTCCTTGGGCATGGGGCGGATCATCCCCTGCCGTCCGGCCTCGGTGCGCGTGTCGGACGCCGCCGCGTCGGCCAGGGAGCGCACGGTACGGGCGAAGAGGCCGGGAGCCGCGTCCGCGCGGTTCGCGCCGGCGATGGTCGTGGGTGTGGTCACCACCCGCTGCGCCCCCGAGCTGGTGAGGAGGATCACCCGGGCGCCCTCGTCGGGCACGATCTCGTCTCCGGCGTGGAGCGCGATCCCCACGGCGGCGCCCACGGTTCCCGCGGCCCCCCGGATCTGCGCCGCTCCGCGCACACGGATCACCATGGCGGCCGGGGACTCCTGGGCGACCAGGGTGCCGTGGAGCGCCAGGGCCGTCGCGGCGGCCAGCACGAAGTGGAGGGGTCGGGTCTTCGTCATCCTTCCAATCTTCTACTTTTCCGTCCGGCGCACCACGAAGTCCCAATCCTCCGGGGGAGGGGCCGCGGCGAAGGCCAGTGCCCGGTCCAGGTACACCTTGCCGGGACCATCGTCCGGATCGGAGTCCAGGACCCGGCGAAAGAGCGCCGCCGCCTGGTCCCACTCCCTCCTCCGGTAGGCCTCCAATCCAGCCGTGAAGGCGGCGACGGCGGCCTCCCTCGCGGGGGAGAGCGACACTCCGGCCTCCTCGAGGAGCTCGAAGATCCTCACCGGCTGCTCGCGGCCCTTCACCGTCACCAGGTCCACCTCGCGGGTGCGGAAGGCGCCTTCGGTGGTCCGCGCAAGGGTGGACTCGGAGACGAGGGTGGACGTGCCGTACGCCTTGTTGGTGGGCTCCAGGCGCGCGGCCAGGTTCACGGCGTCCCCCACGGCGCTGTAGTCGAAGTGATCCACTCCACCCAGGTTCCCCACCACCGCGGTTCCGGAGTTGACGCCGATTCTCATGGACAACTCCGGGGCGTCGGGATGTTCGGCGAGCCACCGGGCGTTCAGCTCGGTGATCTCCCGCTGCATGAGAACGGCGGCGCGGACGGCCCGGTCGGCGTGGTCCTCCAGCGGCTCCGGCGCGTTCCAGAACGCCATGATCGCGTCTCCGATGTACTTGTCCAGTGTTCCGCGTTGGGCCAGGACGATGCCGGTCATCTCCGAGAGGTACACGTTGAGGCGCGCCACGAGATCCTGGGGATCCATGTGTTCGGCGAGGGTGGTGAAGCCCACCAGGTCCGCGAAGAGGAGGGTGAGGACGCGCTTCTCGCCACCGAGTTGGAGCGTCTCGGGGTGCTCGGCGATCCCTGCCACGACCTCCGGGCTCACGTACTTGGCGAAGGCGGAGCGGATGAAACGTTTGTCCCGGCCTTCCACCACCGAGACGTAGGCCGCCGCCCCGGTGTACGACAACATGGCCGCCAGGGTCGGGGTGACGACGGGGAGCCACAGGTAGGCGCCCTCCAGGCTCCATCCGGATCCCCAGGGCCCGTACACGTGTCCGGCCCAACTCCAGAACGCCGCCACGAACACCCCGGCCACCGCGAGCAGCGTGGCTCCACCGCCCCACCACGCCCCCTTCAGGAAGACCGTCCCTCCGGCGAAGAGCGCCACCAGGAGGAGGAGGAGGCCCACGGCCATCCCACCCAGCGGACGCACGTACGTGCCGTCCAGCATGGTCTGGAGCGCGTTGGCGTGGACCTCGACGCCGTACATGTACCCGTAGGGGTCGGGGTCGCGCTCACCGGGCGCGGCGGTGGGGCGCGCCGAGAAGAAGGGCGTGCGGAACCGGTCCTCGTCGTGGAATCCCGTGCCCACCAGGACCAGACGGTCCGCGAAGAAGGCGGGGAAGAGCCGGGCGGTGGCGGTCACGGAGGACGACGCGAAGGCCTGGAACGTTCCCGGCGGGGCCGACGCTTCCGGCCGCGAGGGAGGTCCGTGGTAGAGGAGGGGGAAGTGGACCAGGGCGCTGCTCGCCGCGGTGCCCTCCTCCCACCACGACTCCGGAATCCCACCCAGCCCGGAGGGGAGCCCGGGAAGGGTGACGCGGCCGGCGGCGCGGCTCAGCAGTAGGAGGGAGTCCACCATCGTCCCCCGGTGGGCCGCGAACAGCGCCAGGGCGAACGAGGGGGCCAGCCCGGATCCCGACCGGACCGCCAACGTGCCGTCCCGCACGGTCTCGAAGGGGGCGGGGAAATCGGCGGCGCCCACCCCGGCGGCCGCCTCCGCGAAGAACGGGTGGGGCGCGTCGAGCACGGGCCCGGAGTCGGTGCGCGCCACGGGGGCCACCAGGATCACGTTGCCCGCCCGGGAGATGGCGTCGCGGAGGAGGCCGTCCCCCCCATCCAGGGCGTCCAGGGCGGGGTACCGCCGATCCAGATAGACGTCCAGGCCGATGGTCCGGGCGCCGGCGGAAGAGAGAGCCTCCACGATCTCCGCCAGATGAGCCCGGGGAAAGGGAGACAGGTACGGCCACCCGTCCAGCGAGTCCATCACCGAGTACTCGTCGAAGAGGACGAGCACGATCTCGCTCTCCCGCGATCCCGCCTCCGGGACGAACGACTCCGCCGTCGTGGTCTGGCGCCAGTCCAGCGTCATGGATTCGAGGGCGTCCACGCCGGTGAGCCCGCCGGTGCGCCCGGCCCACCACGAGACGAGCGCGGCTCCCACGACGATGGAGGCCAGGGCGACTCGGCGGCGGGCTCTTCTCACCATGGGGGCGCGGCGAAGACGTCAGTCGTGGATGTCATAGACCAGCGCCGCGGTGGCCCAACCGTCCAGGCGGATGGAGCCCGGCACGTCCGCGATCGGTCCCGCCGCGCGCACCACGGCGTCGGCGAGGGCCCGGGCCAGCGACGCGTCGCCCTCCAGGAACTCTCCTTCCCGGGGGAGGTCCAGGGGCCGGCTGGTCACGAAGGCCCGGACCACTCCCCGCCCGGCGGGTGGGAGCACGGTCAACTCGAAGTCCATCTCCTCGGTGGGAAAGGAGAGGGTCTCACCGGCCCGGACGAACGCGGAGGGGTGGTGGGCGTTGGGGAAGAGCACGACCACGGTACCGTCGGTGCCGAGATCCACCAGGGTGAGGTGTCCGTCCCTCTCCGAGGTGACGTGGAACGACACGGTCTCACCCAGCCCCAGGGAGGTCCGTGCCCCGCCCAGCGCCAGGGACACCTGGAAGGCCGGCGCCGGGTTCTCCATGTCGGCCAGCGTCTTCGCGACTCCCTCCTGTCTCAGGATCCGGGCCAGGGCCGGGGCTCCCTCCGCCCCGGCGGGAATG
>JAOUPR010000026.1 GCA_029879725.1 Gemmatimonadota bacterium
TCGGCTCTACATCGAAGGGCGTCTGGACTACTCGCAGACCCAGGATGATCAGGGCGGTACTCGCTACTGGACCGACATCGTGGTCAACGAGATGATCATGCTCGGTGCCCCCGGAGGAGGAGGAGGAGGAGGAGGAGGAGGCGGCGGAGCCCAGTCCGGCAGTCGCGGCGGCGGCTACCAGGGCGGCGGGGCGAGCGAGCCGCCCCTCACCGAACCGGACGACGATCTCCCCTTCTGACGAAACGGAGAGGGCCGCCCCGCGGGGCGGCCCTCTTTCGCTTCCATCCCCTCGTCGGCCGGATCGTCAGGGCTCGGCGGACACCTCGGCTTCGGCCTCCCACAATCCCAGGAAGTACTCCTCGTACACGTCGGGGTGCGCCCGGTAGTCGGCGACCCAGACCTCGAAGGAAGGGAGCGCGATCTTCTCGGCCAGCCAATCCGTGGCGACACGGACCATGCTACCGTAGGTCACCGGGCCGGACGCCCCGCTCTCCCTACGGGCCCGCTCGGCCAACAGATAGATCTCGTCCGGGCTCAGATAGAGCAGGAGGTCGGCTACCTGGGCCGAACAATAATCCAGGTACTTCCCCCGAAGTACCTCGAGGGACTCCCGGCCATCCGCTGCAGACTCGCTCACAGCGATCCCCCCATCGACAAAAAACCCCCGATCCACGGTGCGCGATCCGTGGATTCGGTGCACGATCGCGATGTACCTATGAATCGGAGGGTGCGGAAGCGCAAGACCTACGAGAGGGCGGGCAGCGTCTCCTGCAGGTCGTCCGCGGAATTCTCGGTCTGGGCGCGGAGGTGCCGGTAGATGGATCGACGAGTCAAACCGTACAGCACCACCCGACTCAGAAACTCGGGATCGGTCCGCTGGACCTCCTCCGCCTGGGCGGCGAGTTCACTCGGCAAACGAACCGTGAGCTGTACGGCCTTCGTCTCCCACATATGACAGACCTCGACTGAAGCTTGAAGGGTTGAAAACTCCAGGTTTTCCCGCAGCACCACACCCAACCCGGTGGACAGCGTCGGAAGCGGTGGGAGGCATCGACGACCTCGATGTTGGAAAGTATCCTAAAGCCACCGATCCGATGGCGCAACCCTTCCGATGCACGAAGGAACCACAAATTCGGAAACGCGTAAGTAGTTGTGTGGCAACATGTTACGATTATGCCAATTTTCCGTAATCCAAGTGTTCCTGGCGCACTTCCACCTTGAGGACGAGTGCTCACCCATCCGCGAAAATCCATGTGGGACATGATCTTCTGAGATCGGTTCGTCGCCCGTCACTCGATCGTGCGAATCAAATTTTTTTCGAAAAATGCACTACGGGAGAGCGGAGCGGAGAAAGGCGGATAGAGTGGTGGATTCGAAGGTGTGGAAGCGCTCACGCAACGCTTCCGGGTCCTCCTCGCGGAACACCACTCCGGTCCGATGGGTGATGGGCCGGCCCACCTCCGTGAAGGAGATGAAGGCGCGCCACGCGCCGTGATCGCGGAATGATTCCAGGCGCGCGACCCACGACATACCCCCGTGTCGAAAATCCCTGGCGTCCAGCGTCGACGGCGCCGCCGCCGTCGGCGGATCGGGTGCCTCGTCGCGATCGGCGAGGTGGTCGGCGGGATGACGGTCGCGGTCCTCCAACCACACCGCGAACGGCGGCAACGGCATCAGTCCCTGGCAGAAGGCCACCAGCGTGGCCATGGGGTCGTCCCGGTAGAGGACGTCGGTTGCGTCGTCCTGCGCGGCCCACTCCCGGGCTGCACGATAGAGGGGGCGGATCGCCTCCCTGGGGATGAGGCGGAGCAGTCGCGCCGCCTGCCGATCGCAGTAGCTCCGGTATTCCGACCAGAGGGCCTGGTGAGCTTCCGTGCTCTGTGCGGGATCCAGGGGCGGCGAGCCCACCACACCACCGGAGGGGCTCAATGAACCACCCGCTGTTCCGAAGGTGACATCACGAGGCGGACGGACTGAACCTTCGGCGCCGGAATGTAGATGGTGCCGAGCGTCTCACGAGCACCGAAGGTTTCGAGGAGTGATTCCACCGACCGGAACCGGTCCGGTTCGAACCGAGCCATGAGGTTCCCGAGTCCTTTGCGCATCCACCCCAGGATCTCCCTTGCGTTTCCAAGATGATCGGGCATGGAGAATCGCACCTGGTAGCTGAGGCTCCCCCCCGAGTGCTGGGGCACCTGCCTACGCAACTCACCGTGCGGGAAGGCCTCGGATACCGCGCGCTCGAGGACCGCATCGGGTTCCATCGACGCCGTGCGGAATACGAGTGCGCAGGCATCGTAGTCCAGATGCACCCTCGTGAGCCGGCCCGGCCCGAGGACGAAGCGGATGGAGGTGCCCTCGTGGAGATCGAAGTCCCTGCACACGTCCCTGAAGCCGATGCGGAGGAACGTCGCGCGTGACAGGGGGCCGAACCCCACCCGCTGCAGGATGCCGAGGCCGAGGCGGAAGAGGTACTGCTGCATCCCCGATTGATCACGGCCCAGCGCCGCAGCGGAGAGAAGTTCCTCCACGTGGACGAGGGTGGGCTCGTAGACCCAGTCGAGCACGACCAACTCCGTGCTCAGGTCCAGGGTCTTCACGTTGCCACTTCCGAGATCGACGGCCTCCGCGGAAGAGGCGAAGCGCCCCTGGACGACCAGGGCCAGGCCGATGTCCTCGATCCGCCCCCCGGGGGTATCCGCCTCGTGCACGTCCCGGTACTGGACCACCGCACGGGTCAGGGGAAGCTCGCAGACACCGGGAACGTCTCCCAATGCCTCCAAACGCGTCTCGGTGAAGCTCGTGCTGTTCATGTCAGCCTCCGGCCGGTTCCAGACGCTCCTCTCGGAGCCGTCGATCTCGACACGGGACGGTTGACACCCATCCGGCGGCCCGACTACCTTGATCCACATCCAAGTGATCGAGGCGGGGTCGCCAACCCGTGCCTTCAGAGAGCGTCTCCGGTGCCAGCCGGGGACGCTCTTCTTCTTTCGGTCCTTCAGGAGTGTGGTGAATCCGAAGCGTCTCATCGACCTTCGCGACACCACACCGGTCTCAGTCGTGCGGCGAATGGTGCTGCCCGGAGTCGATCCTCCGATTCCGGGGAAAAGAAACCCGGCCGGAGCCGGGTCGCCGCGCCCGCCACGGGGAGGTGCCACCCTCTCCGCGCGAGCCGTTTCATCCTACGATAACCATATGTTTACCACCGTCGCAAGGATGCCGTTCGCCCATCCCGGCGGGTTGCTACCGCAAGCGGCTCCGATCATCTTCACATGATCCCCCGAGGAGCCGATCCGCCCCCAGCGGGCACCGGTGGCTCCCTCCACCCTACCCGTGCAGAGCTCTCGACCGCTCCATGGATCCGCTTCGCGAACGTCGACGGTCCGTCGCCTTCCTGGAACACGAGGGGGAGAGCTGGGCGTGCTTCCTGGTGAGCTTCACCGAACGGGGCGGACGCTGGCACGGATACTTCTCCTTCCGACCCGGGGATGGAGAGGCGGAAGAGGATGAAGTGCGAACCGCCGACATCTTCATCGAAGGATCCGAAGAGGAGATCCACGCCAAGGCGCGGGGTCTGGGCCGCCCCCTCCTCAATGCGCTCCTCGCTTCCGCGCTGCACACCAGTGCGCGTGGGGAGGCCGGATCGAACAAACTGAGGAGGCGGTTTCGTGAATTCCTCGCCGAGAACGCCCAGGAACTCTCCGGCGACTGGGAGGACACACCGGACCGGAGCGAAGCCCAGCAGCTCGATCACCTGCGCACGCTCTATGCGTCGTACCGCCTGGATCAGGTTGCCCACTTCATCTGTCTGGTGGACCCCGCGGACTTCGAGGTGGCGGTGGATCGGATCCTGGAGGGAGAGGAGGTGGATTTCCGCACACGGGATCGCCTCCAGTACGCCATGATGGTGGTCGAGCACATCGAAGCGCTCCTCCCTCTCCCTCCATTCGAGATCTGGGCGGCCGACTTCCTGAGGAACCGTGAGGGATACCAACTGTACGCCCACACCCTCCACCGGGAGGGGCGGCTTCCCTGATCCGATCCCTCCCGGAGCCCATTGCCCGATCCATGGGACAGCTTTAGGTTATTGATCTTGTTTCGCGTCAGCACACCGAAGGAGTGTGGTCGTCTTGGAAGTTCTCGTTCAGGAAAACGAAAGCCTCGAGCGCGCCCTGCGTCGCTTCAAGCGGAAGGTTCAGCGGTCCGGACTCTACTCCGAGCTGCGCAAGCGCCGGTACTACGAAAAGCCCAGCGCTCAGCGCAAGCGGAAGCGCGAGGCCGCGATTCGTCGCGAGCGTCGTCGGCAACGCCGCACCACCGTGCGCCGTTAGCACGCGACACCCGAGTCAGGCGACAACGCCGGGAGGCCCCATCCGCAGCCGCGGATGGGGCCTCCTTCGTTGTCGATCGTGAGTCGGTCTCAGACGGGAAGTGCCACCGGCTTGTCTCCCGACCAGTCGTAGAAGCCCTTCCCGCTCTTCCGACCGAACCGTCCCATGGTGACGATCCGCTTGAGTAGCGGCGGAGGCGCGTACCTTTCCTCCCTGTACTCTTCGAACATGATCTCGCTGATCCGGTACAGGGTGTCGATCCCGACGAAGTCACAGAGGACGAAGGGGCCCATGGGGTACCCACATCCGAGCTGCATCCCCGTGTCGATGTCCTCCACGGACGCGACCCCTCGCTCCAACTGCCGGATGGCGTCCAACATATAGGGCACCAGGAGCAGGTTCACCACGAACCCGGAATTGTCCTTCGCGGCGATGGGCACCTTCCCCAACGCCTTGGCGAAGGCGAACGCGCGATCGAAGGTCTCTCCGCTGGTGGCGATGGTCCGGACCACCTCCACGAGCTTCATGACCGGGACGGGGTTGAAGAAGTGCAGCCCCACGAATCGATCGGGACGCTGCGTCGCCGCGGCCATGTCGGTGATGGTCAACGAGCTCGTGTTGGACGCGAAGATGGTGCCCTCCCCGCACAGTCCGTCGAGCTCCGTGAAGAGCTCGTTCTTGGCTTCGAGGCTCTCCACGATGGCTTCGATCACGATATCGCATCCCGCCAGGCCCGGAACCTCGGTGGTGAAGGACAACCGGCTCCACGCGGCGTCCCGGTCCTCGGCGGAGAGCTTCTCCTTCTCCACCGCCTTGTCGAGAGACTTGCGGATCCGCTTTTCGCCGGCTTCCAGGGCTCCCGCATCCACCTCGCGAACCACTACGTCGAAGCCGCTCTTGGCGGCGATTTCGGCGATGCCACTCCCCATGAGTCCGCACCCCACGACTCCAACCGTCTTGATATCCAACTTTGCCTCCATGTCAGGAACTCTATGATCCAACCTCTTCTCTCATCAGCCGAAAACTCGCGGTAGCCCCGAGCCTCCCCCGACTACCTGGGCGGGATGACGTCTCTGGCCACCCCATGGAACTGCCGCTTCACCCACTGCCTCCACGACGGCGGCGGCGGATCCAACGAGGCACCGGTCTCCAGGGAATCGAGGACGCCCTCCAACTCCGCGCGCACCTCTTCCAGCTTCTTCCTGTGACGGCTCCCGACCCACGCGGTCACACCGGAAAGAATCCCCACTCCGGTCAGGATCCCCACCGTCACCGCGACTTCCACGGGAGCCACCGAGAACACGCTCGCCGCGGCACCGATCCCGATACCCAACCCCCCCGATCCACCACCCATGGCCGCCCCGGCGATGTTCTCGCTTCTGGTGCCCGGATCGACCCGGAGAGTCACCAGGGTCTTCCCCTCCTCCAGCTGATCGAGGAACACTTCCACGGACCGTGCCGAAGCGATGTAGTGCTTCCTCGACGACAGACTCGCGGCGCGGGCCACCTTGGAGATCCAATCCACGGCCGGCCGGTAGTGGAGGGACTCGGGCCTGTGGCGCACCTTCTGGAGGAGTTGGCTTTCCACCAGGAAGCGATCCAGTACGCCTCCCAGCTCCTCGGGCGTCCCGCCCACGACCCTCGACGCGGTCAGGACCGCCGGACCGAACACCCGATCGACGATCCCGCCGGACTCCACCTGCGACCGGACTTCCACCAACGCGCGGCGCACATGGTCGTGGGAGAGCCCGACCTCCTGGGCGATGCGGAACAGCTCCGCCTCGGAGAGTGGCCGGTCGCCCCCATCGGGCTCCGACACCGCCAACTCCGCGGCCCGCCGGATGACGGCGTCGAATTCGCTCCGGGTGAGACTCCGGCCGGACTCTCTGGACATCAACGGGTCACGTCAGCGGCGAAGTCAGAGCGCCTCGACCACCACGGCCGCGCCCTGCCCGCCTCCGATGCACGCGGACCCGAGTCCGTAGCGGAGGCCCCGCCGGCGCAATTCGTGAAGAAGATGGATCGTGATCCGGGCACCGGACGCCGCCAGTGGATGGGTGAGGGCGATGGCCCCGCCATTCACGTTCGTGCGCTCCGGATCCAACCCCAGCTCCTTCTCCACCGCCTTGTACTGGGGTGCGAACGCCTCGTTCACCTCCACCAGATCCATGTCCGCCACCGTGAGACCGGCCTTCTCCAGTGCCTTGCGAGCGGCGGGAGCGGGGCCGATCCCCATCACCCGCGGTTCCACTCCCACCGTCGCCCACGACAGGAGGCGCCCGATGGGCTTCGCGTCGTGGGCCCGGGCCCACTCGGCGTCCGCCATGACCGCGCTGGCCGAACCGTCCCCGATTCCGCTCGCGTTCCCGGCCGTGACCAGACCGTCGGCCTTGAAATAGGGTCGGAGTCCGCCCAGCGCCTCCATGGTCGTGTCCGCCCGGATGTGTTCGTCGGCGGCGTACACCCGGTCGCCCTTGCGGCTGGCGATGGTGACCGGCGCGATCTCCGCATCGAAGTGACCCTGATCCCACCCCGCCTTCGCCCTCTGCTGCGAGTCGAACGCCACCCGGTCCACCTCCTCCCGGACCAGGTCGTAGCGGGAAGCGAGCTCCTCGGCGGTCTGCGCCATGGTCAGGCCACAGTTGGTGTCCATGAGGGATTCCCAGAGGAGGTCCTCGAAGAATCCGCCTGCCTCACCGAGACGGAGCTTCCCCCACCGCGCGCCACGGATCACGTGGGGTGCCTGGCTCATGGACTCGGCCCCTCCGGCGAGGCACACCGACGACTCCCCGAGCAGGATCTCCTTGGCTCCCTGGATCATGGCCTCGAACCCCGACCCGCAGAGGCGGTTCACGGTGAGCGCCGGACGGTCTTCGGGCACCCCGGATCGCAGTGCGACGTGACGCGCGAGGTAGATGGCGTCCGCCGACGTCTGCAGCGCGTTGCCGAAGAACGTGTGGTCCACCTGATCGGGTGAAAGGCCGGCCGCTTCGATGGCGGCGGTGCTGCTGAACACACCGAGATCCGTCGCGGTGAAGTCCTTGAGTGATCCGCCGAAGGTGCCGAATCCCGTACGCTTCCCCGAAAGGAAGACGATGTCTCTGCTCGTGCCCTGGGTGCCCATGAGTCCGCTCCAACTCCACTTGAGAATGGATGACGTCAGATCTCTGGGCTACCCCCGGGCCCCGCGTCGGTTCACCCTGCGGATCCGGCCCCGCCGGCCACCCTGCGGGCGATCCACTCACCCACCTCCTCGGTGGTCCGGCCACCGCCCAGATCCGGGGTGCTCCACCCCTCCTCCAGCGCGGCGTGCACCGCGGATTCCACCGAACCGGCGGCATCCGTCTCACCGAAATGATCGAGGAGAAGCGCGACGCATCGGATGGCGCCCATGGGGTTGGCCTTCCCGCGACCCGCGATGTCCGGAGCGGATCCGTGTACGGGCTCGAACAGGGCGTGGCGACCGGGGTGGAGATTGGCCGACGGCGCCGTGCCCAACCCTCCGGTGAGTTCGGCGGCCAGGTCACTGACGATGTCGCCGAACAGGTTCGACGTGACGATCACCGAATAGTGCTCCGGCCTGCGGACGAGATCCATGGCCATGGCATCCACGTACATCATGTCCGTCGCGATGGCAGGATACCCGGCGGAGACCTCGGCGAACACGCGGCGCCACAGCCCTCCAGCCCACCGCATGGCGTTCGCCTTGTCCACAAGCGTCACCTTGGGCCGCGACCGGCGCTCGGCGTACTCGAAGGCGGCACGGATGATCCGCTCCACCCCCCGGTACGTATTCACGTCCTCTTCGATGGCCACTTCATCGGGAGTACCCTGGCGCAGCACGCCCCCCATCCCCGTATACACCCCCTCGGTATTCTCCCGGAAGATCTCCAGATCCACCTTCCCCGCCACCGACTTGAGCGGCGAGAACTCCGGAGAGAGGAGCGTGCAGGGGCGGAAGTTCACGAAGAGGTCGAGCCGGAAGCGAAGCCCCAGGAGAATGTCCCGCGCGTGCTCGTTCCCCGGCACCCTGGGATCGCCCAGAGCCCCCAGCAGTATGGCGTCGTACTCGTCGGAGAGTGTGCGGAACTCGTCATCGGTGATCGTGACCCCGTCGCGGAGGAACCGGTCGGCGCCGAGATCCCACTCCACCAGGTCGAACCCCGCGGATACGGGGACGGACTCGAGCACCCGTCGTGCCTCCCTGATCACTTCCTTTCCGATCCCGTCACCGGGGATCAGCGCGACTCTCGGCATGAACCCTTCCTGTTCAGTCTTCTTCAGTCGTCGTACCGAACGATGATCACCCCGTGCGTCGCCGGCGCGTTCCCCTCCACCCTGTACGGATACCGTCCCTCCGGAGCGTCACGGAACGAGAGCACGTATCGCACCCCGCGGTCCAGAAGGGGCGGAGACTCGACCTGGTCGCTGTCGACGAGGAAGGTCCGCGCCGGGGTGGCGAGGCTGTCCAACTCGAAGATCACCTCGTGGATCTTCCAGTCGTCGGTGACGAATTCCACGAAGTCACCGCTACGCACCACGACCTCGGATGGACGGGCCCGCTCGACGCTATCCGACGTGAGCACCACGCGATGCACGGCGTCGTCTTCGGTGAGCCCCAGCGTCTCGCGGAGAAGATCATCGGGTGGGGGCGCATTCTCACCGGCACAGCCGGCGCACGCAACCACGAGGATCGCCGGCAAGACGAGCCGAGGTACGGGCAGCCGACTCCAGGGAAGTATCGCGCCTCGCCTCACCCCGCCGCCTCGGTTCCACACGCGATGCAGAACCGCCAGTCGGGGCTGAGTTCCTCGCCGCAGGTCGGACAGGGAACCACGCGGATATCCGTTCCGCAGAATGGACAGAAGTTCACGTCGGGCCGGCCGGGAAGACTCCCACCACACCAGCGGCACGCGGACGGGTGCGCGACGCCGTCACCATCCATGACCGTGGAGACGATCCCGGGAACCGTCGGAGCCACGGGGGCAGCAGGAGCGGCCGGCGCAACCCGGGCCACCGGAGGCTCTTCCACCCCATTCCCCGCGGCGGTGACTTCGGCCACCCCGCCGGGCGAGGGAACAGGAGGCCGACCGGCATCCATCTCCATGAGCTCGACCTGATGCGTGGGTGCCGCTTCGCCGGTCGACGGACCCACCGCCTCCACGGAGGCGAGCTTCTCCGGGTTCACACGTACGTCCGCCGCGGCATACTCGCGGTACAGTCCGGTATTCGGATTCGGGGCGGCGAGTTCCTCCCTCATCTCCCTCAGTGCATGCGGAGAATCGACGATGAGGTAGTCCTCGGGGCCCGCCAGCAGATGGAGAATCGTGTTCTCGTAGTCTCCGTTGATCTCGACGCCGAGCCGATCACGGTGCGTACGGTACGGGATCAGATTCTGATAGATCTCGGCCACCGTGAACGGGGCGCGGAGGTCGTCGGGACGCCGCGCCCGGATTTCCTCCACGAGAACCTTGAAGAAGCGATGTGAAAGTGTGTCCGGGATGGTCACGTCGGGATCTCTCCGTCATCGGCCTCGAGATAGAGGAGTCCGGCCGCCGCCGCGGCTCTGAGGAAGGTTTCCGGGTCGAGAAAGGGTACCTCCACGCTCGTCTGCTCGTGCCACCGCTCGGCGAGACGCCGCATGTACTGCGTCACGCTCTCGTGGGCGAAGCCGGCGTGGTCCCGCATGAGGCGAACGATCTCGGACATGCTCCCTCGGAACCGATGCCCGTCGAGGAGCCGGACCGTCCACCGACCCTCCTGTCCCGGGTGCGGACGCCCCTCTCCGAAGAGCTCGAGCTGGGAGCGTTCCCCGAACGAATCGCCGCCCTCGCCCCCTCCCGACTCCACGTCCGCCAGAAGGCGGTCGAGCGGATCGAGCACGTCTTCGAGTTCGCGCAGCCTGGTCTCCCAGGGGATCAGTCCGGCGTCCCCGGCTTCGAGATCCCAAAGGGCCCTCTTCAATTCGATGAGGCGCCAAACCGCCAGACTGTCCCAGTGGTCCTGGGGAGGCACCCGCTCGAATTCCCGGAGGGAGTTCTCCCAGTCGCCTCGGTCGAAGAGGACGTGCGCCAGGTAGACCCGCGCCTCGGTGAAGTCCGGATCCAACCGCAGCGCGCGTCGGATCTGCCGGCTGGCGCCCACCTCGTCACCGAGACGATGGAGCGCGTACCCCACCGAAGCGACCGCCTCGGCGTCGTCGGGGCGGACGGAAACCGCTCGGGCGAACATGTCGCGAGACAGGGCATACAACCCTTCGCGGTACAGCGCCCTCCCCATGGTGAGGATGAGCTCCACGTCACCGTCGCCCCCCCCGGCCGCGACTTCGTCGAAGATCCGGACGGCCCGCTCGCTCTCCCCGAATCGGAGGAGACACTCCCCCAGTCCCACGAGGGCATCCTCGTGGGCCCCGTCGAGGGCGACCGCCTCTTCGAAGGCGCGGCGGGCCCAGGCGAACTCCTCACGGGCCAGCCTCGCGTACCCCAATCCGACGTAGAGCTCCACGGCGTGGGGATAGAGGGTGAGGCCCTCCTTGAGCAACTGTAGAGCCTCGTCGTAGTCGCCTTCGTGATACAGCCTGTGAGCCTGCTCGTCGTATTCCTCGGAACTGAGGAAGCCTTCCGGCATGAATGGGCTCCTTGACCGAATCTGGAAGGGATATCCGGCTCCAATGTAATGCGCTGGAGAAGGGCGAACCACCCTGATCTGGCGACCCTACACCCGGGCGAAAGCAACCCCGCAGAGCTGGCACACGAGGTCGTTCCCCATCCGGATCAGCCGCTGCCCACGTCCATGGCGCGGGCAATCCGGCTCCACGCCCTGGTCCAGCACTTCCCTGACCTTGGAGCGCTCCACCCGGGTCCCCTTCGGAATCTCCACGTGGTATCGAAGGGAAGATGCGGAGCACTCGAGGATGAGGTGTCCCTTCCCCCCGTCGCCGGTGCGCACGCCCAGCGGCATGAGGAAGCCGCCCTGTGGGGACGGGATCTGACTTCCGGCGTAGTATCCCTTCAGTACGGCCTTCGCGTTGTCGACCGGGAGGGCGTCGGCCGGTACCTCTGGCGGAACGGGGGTCCTGTTGTTCTTCGTCATGGCGGGAGTGGTGGGAGGAAAGTCGATCAGCTGGTCCGCTGGAAGAGGTACGCCGAGTCCTCGAGACGGGACCGGCCGTCCACGTTGACGGCGAAGCGGGCGCCGGAGTAGATGGCCGCGGCCCCGTACTCGCCCCTCTTGTTCACGGCGTAGTAATTGACGTCGAACGCGGGCCGACCGGCCTCCGTGAGGAGTCGGTCTTCCACCGTCCAACGCACGATCCTGCGCAACGCTTCGAGACATGCGTCCGTGGGGCTGGTGCCCTGTCGCATGAGCTCGATGACGGTGTGTGCGCCACAGGTCTTGATGACGGCTTCCCCCCTCCCCGTCGAACCCGCCGCGCCCACGTCGTTGTCGCAGTACATCCCCGCCCCGATGATGGGCGAGTCGCCTACCCGGCCGGGAATCTTGAAAGCAAGCCCCGACGTGGTGGTCACCGACGAAAGATCGCCGTTGCGGTCCACGATGTTGCAGTTGATGGTCCCGTGCGGACGGACCCCGTCGAAGGAATCCAGGAGCTCGTCGTCGAGACCCTCCGGCCGTTCGAAGGGGCGAACGGGCTCTCCGGACTCCGCCGGCGTGAGGTATTCGCCCGCCGAACCGAGGCCGGCCCGCCACTGGACCCACGCGCGACGCGCGCCGTCGGTGAGGATGTCCTCGATGGGATGCCCCATGGAGGCGGCGAACCGCTGCGCCCCTTCCCCCACCAGGAGGTGGTGGTCCGTGTACCGCATCACATCGAGAGCCACCAGGGACGGACGCTTCACCCCTTCGAGGCACGCGACCGCCCCGGCGCCTCGCGTGGGACCGTGCATGAGCGAGGAGTCCAACTGGACCACTCCGTCGGCGTTGGGAAGCCCTCCGTACCCCACGGACATGTCTTCCGGGTCTTCCTCCACGAGATTGACGCCGCGGACCACCGCGTCGATGGTATAGGAACCATCGGCGAGTTCCTGCATGGCCCGATCCACGGCGGCGAGTCCGTTGGAGGACGCGATACAGACCGGGGTGACGTTGCGAAGCAGGACGGCCGGCGAGCCGGCGAGCGGCACGGGGACCATCCCCAACGCGGCCCCCACCCCCGCGCCGGTGGTCGTGCGCAAGAAATCGCGCCTGGTGTTGGCACTCATCCCGACCTCCTCAGGCAAGAAACGGGCGGAAGTATATGCAGCGGAGCCGTTTGCCGCTACCCGGAATGTCACAAAAAAAAGTGGGGAACCCCGAAAGGTCCCCCACTTCGTCACTCGTCGGGACTCAACGCCCCGTATCAATCAGTTGACCGCGGTCTCCTCGAGCTCGGGAACGACGTTCCGCGAACCGTGGGCGATGGCAGGCTGGCAGAAACGGATTCCGATCTGATACAGCCCTTGCAGATCCGACTCGGCCAGGTCAGGGTAACGCTCGGCCAGGTACTCGATGGTCTCGTCCATCCAGGTACGCTGGTCGTCGGCGCTCGCCTGGAGAACACCGCAACGATTGATGTGGCTGAAGAGCTCGTCACGAGCCCGATCCATGAGCTTCTCTTTACTCAAACTCCCTCCTTGGAACACCATCCTCTCCGCTGAGCGCACAGGAATGGTCGTACGTGCCTCAGCCTTATAACGTAACGTACTGAGTTCATTCACGAAACAGGACGCACCACTTCCATGTACGATTCCAACGCCGACACCGCCCCACGCATCGACGCCGTCACCCTGGAGGTGTTTCGCCACCTCTTCACCGCGCTGGCGGAAGAAATGGGTGCCGCGCTCAAGCGTGCGTCCTTCTCGCCGAACATCAAGGAGCGCAGGGACTATTCCTGCGCCCTCTTCGCTCCCGGCGGCGACGCCGTGTCCCTCGGCGATCATATGCCGGTGCACCTGGGGGCCATGCCCATGAGCGTTTCGGCGGCGCTGGACGAACTCGGCGAACTGGGCCCGGGCGATGTCGTGATCGTCAACGACCCGTTCCGGGGGGGGACGCACCTCCCCGACATCACCCTGGTCAGCGCCGTCCACGCCGACGACGGCTCCCTTCTGGGATATGTCGCCAGCCGGGCCCATCACAGTGACGTGGGCGGATCGACTCCGGGCTCCATGCCGCTGGCCCAGGAGATCTTCCAGGAGGGCCTCAGGATCCCACCGGCGTTCCTGTACCGGAGCGGCTCGCGGAACGACGACCTCTGGCGGACCATCCTGGCCAACGTGCGGACTCCCGTCGAGCGGGCGGGTGACCTGGACGCGCAGCTCGCGGCGCTCCACACGGGAAGCACCCGCCTCAAGGAGATCGCCCAACGGCGGGGGGCCGGCGCGACCCTCGCCGCCATGGCGGCCCTGGTGGCCTACGCGGACCGTCTCGTGGAGGTGGGAATCGGGAAGATCGCCGACGGGGTCTACGTGGCTGAAGACGCCATGGAGAGCGACGGATTCGGCACCGGCCCCATCCCGATCAAGGTGGCGTTGACGGTGGCGGGAACGAGTCTGACCGTGGACTTCACCGGAACCTCGCCTCAGGTACCGGGCGGAATCAACGCCGTCGCGGCCATCACGTCGTCGGCCACCAGGTACACCGTGCGATGCGTGGTGGAGGCGCTCCTGGGCGAGCCCCTCCCCGCCGGCGGTGGATCCATGTCGTCGGTGGACATCGTCATGCCCGAGGGATCGCTGGTGAACGCCCTCCCCCCGGCCAGCGTGGCGGCGGGGAACGTGGAGACCAGCCAGAGGATCACCGACGTCCTCATCCAGGCCTTCCGCCGGGCCCTCCCCGACGTGATGCCGGCCCTTTCCCAGGGGACCATGAACAACACGACGATCGGCGGCGTCGATCCCCGTAACGGTGAGGTGTTCGCGTACTACGAAACGGTGGGCGGAGGGATGGGGGCCGGCCCCACGGGACCGGGGCTCTCGGGGGTGCACACCCACATGTCCAACTCCCTCAATACACCCATCGAGGCACTGGAACATGCCTATCCTTTCCGCGTGGTCCGCTACGGACTGCGGCGCGGGTCGGGTGGCGGCGGACGGCACCAGGGCGGAGACGGGCTCCAGCGCGACGTCGAAGTCCTGGCGCACGCGCGGGTGGCGCTCCTCTGCGAGCGGCGCGAAGCCGGGCCGGCGGGAGCCCGGGGAGGAGAGCCGGGGCAGCCGGGAGAGAACGTCCTGGTCCGTCGGGGGGTAGAGGAGCGCCTCCCTTCCAAGGCGACGTTCACGGTGGAACCCGGAGACGTGGTGAGCATCCGATCACCGGGGGGCGGCGGGTGGGGCGCCTCCTGAAGACGAACAGCGCTAGAGAGACCGAACCGGATACGACATGCAACTTCTCATGGCCGTGGTGTGTGACGACGCCCAGTTGAATCCCGAAGGAAAGCTGGACGTTCGCGGTGTGTTCAACGACCTGTACGCTCCCGGCTTTCCCGCCAAGCAGGACCACATGGTGCTGGTGCTGGTGGTGGAGTGGGACCGGGACGACGAGGGACGGCACCAGTTCAGGGTCGACCTGGAGGACGATGCCGGGAAACCCACCCTTTCCGTGGAAGGGTACTCCGACGTGGACCGCCGTCCCGCGAATCGCCCACCGCCCCGTACTCGCCTCGTCATGCCGCTGGAGGATGTCGTGTTCCCCCAGGCGGGCGGGTACACCTTCCAGGTGAAGATCAAGGGAAGGACCCTGCGCGGACCGAGTCTGTACCTGGTGGAGTCGGAAACCGCCCCCTCCGTGGAGTGAGCCCCGCGCCCGGGTACGAGACGCTGCGCGGGCCCTATGGCTCCGCCATCGCCCTGCCTGAGGCGGCGGGCCGTGTCCACGAGCTTCTGGAAGCCCACCCCATGCTACGCGACTGGGCACGGGCCGGGGCGCGACGGGCCCTCCCCTCGGGACGCGGCGACAGCTATCTGGTATCCAACCCGATCCCGCCGGGAGACGGACCCGCGTGGGTGGTGCGTCCCATGCGGCGGGGAGGGGCGGTGGCGCACGTCCTGGGGGACCGGTACGCGCGACGCGGGGTGCCGCGCCCGTTTCTCGAGGCGCGCGCGAGCGCTGAGGCCCGGCGGCGGGGGATCGCCACTCCCCGGGTAGTCGCGGCCGCGGTGTACCCTTCCCTCCTGTTCTATCGGTGCGACGTGGTGACGGAGTTCGTGGAGGGGGGAATCGAGTTGGCGGCGATCCTCCCGGGAAGTGGAGATGCACGGGGGGTGTCCGCCCCGGACGCGCTCCGGGCGGCCGGCCGGCTGGTGACCCGTCTGGCCGAAGCCGGGATCGAACACGCCGACCTCAACGCCCGGAACCTCCTTCTCGTCAGGGACGGCGACGACCTCGAGACCGTGGTGCTCGACCTCGATGGATGCCGGATCGCCCCGCCCTCGTCCGCCCGCTCGGGAAGCGCCATGCGCCGGCGACTGGAGCGATCCCTGCGCAAGCTGGAGGCCCGGTCCGGCACCCGGCTTCCCCCATCGGCGTGGAAGGCCTGGGAAGCGGAGGGGAGCGCCTCATCATGACCCGTGGGCCGGGATCACCTCCTCGCGATGTCTGCGTGGTCATGCTGTCGGCGGTGGGCGACGCCGTACACGTCCTCCCGGTGGTGACCGCGCTGAAGCGCGCCTGGCCCGAGACCCGCATCACCTGGATCGTCCAGCCGGCGGCCCATTCCCTGGTGCGACACCATCCCGACGTGGACGAATTCATCGTGTTCGACCGGGAACGGGGGCTGCGGGGGTGGCGCGGATTCCAGGCGCTGGCTCATCGGCTCCGCGACCGGCGGTTCGACCTCGTGCTCGCCCTCCAGGTCTACCTCAAGGCGGGTTTGATCACCCACCTCGTATCCGCGGACCGCAAGCTCGGATTCGACTTGCGTAGGGCCGGAGACCTCCAGTGGCTCTTCACCACCGAGCGCATCGCGGCCCACCCGCCCCAGCACGTGCAGGACCAGTATTTCGAGTTTCTCGACCATCTGGGCGTGAGCCCGGAGCCGGTGGAGTGGCGCCTGGGACTCACGGAGGGCGAGAGGGCGGATCAGGCCCGCTTCTTCGGGTCCCTGGATGGGCCGGCGTGCGCGGTGGTCCTGGGGACGAGCAGACCGGAGAAGAACTGGCACACCCGGGGATACGTCCAGGTGGTGGAGGAGTTGGCCCGGACCCATGGACTCCGCCCCGTGCTGGTGGGCGGTCCGTCACCGCTGGAACGACGCATGGCGGACGAGATCCTGGCCGGCACGACGGTGGACGTCGTGGACATGCTCGGGGACGGACTGAGACGCCTGCTCTGGCTGCTGGACGGATGCGTCCTCACGGTGAGCCCCGACACCGGGCCGTTGCACATCAGTCGCGCGGTGGGCACGCCCGTCGTGGGACTCTACGGACACACCAACCCGAAGCGGTACGGCCCCTACCGCGCCTTCCAGGACCTGGTGGTGGACGGATACGCCCGCCACCCCGGCGAGGAGTGTCCTCCGGAGCGGACCTTTCGCGACGGGATGAACCGCGTCACGGTGGAACGGGTGCTGGAAAAGATATCCCTGGCCATGGAGCGGTACGTTCGTCCATGATCCGGGTTCCCGTCATGGGGACGCGCTCGTTCCTCCTCGTGTCGGCGACCGGAACGGATGCCGTGGCGACGTCTCCCGTCAGGCCAGGAGCATCTTCACCAGAAGGACGGTGAACGCGACCGAGGTACCCAGCGCCGCGTGCCATTCCCGGTTGTCCAGGTACCGCCGGACGCTGAACCCACCCGGGGTCCCGTGGGACACGTCCCTCCCCTCTCCCCCACCGGCAAAGGGAGTCACGCGCGGCAGCATCCGGGGAACGGCGGCGCGGTATTCCCGGAACACGGGGCCGAAGGCCCGCTCCAACCTTTCCTCCTCCTCGCGCATCACCCGGGGATACACGAGGGCGAAGAACACCAGGAAGACGACGAGGAACCAACCCCGCCCTCCCGCGATCACGACCCCCGTGCCGAGTATCAGGCTCCCCAGATACAGTGGATTACGCGTGTGCGCGTAGGGGCCGGACACCGCCAACACCCGGTCCTTGTGGACGCACCCCGCGGCCCACGCCCGCACGAGGAGTCCCACGCCCGCGAGGGACGCACCGGCGGCCAGCGAAGCCGCGGAGGGGCGTGAAAGCCAGAGGAAGGGTCCGGCGAGGACCCACGCGGCGGGGACCCTGAGCGCCGCTGGACCCCAACTCACGGATTGGGAATCCGGGCCTCCGCGGCCGCCCTCGCGTCCGGGTTGAGGGGGAGACCCTCCTGGATGTTCCGCAGGTGCAACGTGATGGACTGGAATCCGGGGATCTCCGAGCGGAGGTAGACCATGAGCCTGCGGTCGTCGTCGGTGAAGTGGATCTCGGCGTTCCCACCCTCGCTGAAGAGCCCCTTGGTGCGAATCGTGGGCCGAACCACGATGGTGTTGAAGGTTCCCGCCGGCACTTCACGACGGTCGCGGCGCACGACTTCGATGACCACCGGATTGCCCTCATCCTTGAAATACCGATTCAGCGTGTACGTCTTCCCGACCTCCAGCGGCATGGTCCGGAGGAAGTACACGAAGGAGATGTCGTCGAGGGGGAGTGCCGAACCCAACGGACCCGACTCGCCGTTGTCCACCCGCTCCCACCGGCGCTCGTCCCGATTCATCTCGAAGTGCCGGAAGGCGTGGTACGAGACCTCGTTCACGTCCTGGATGAAGCGGTGGCTCACCAGATTGCGGATGTCGAACCAGGTGTGGAACTCGTCCTTCACACGTGCCAGGGGAATTCCCGCGTCCAGCCCCATGGTGGCGTGATACGCCGGGCTACCCCGCACGGTGTCGACGCCACTCACCTCCATGTAGCCGTCGCCCACCGAGAAGATTCCCAGCTTCACCTGGTATTCCAGTCGCTCTCCGGGCCCGAAGGGCGTGGGGGCGGCGGCCCAGTCGGCCGGAAGGGTCAGAACCCCTGTGGAGTCGCCGTGCGTGTGTTCCAGGACCTCCTGGCCAGGCCTCCGCTCACCCTCCTGAGCGGAAGCAGCCGTCACCAGGAGCACACCGAACATCCCCACCCAACCCATGGTCCGCATCATCATCCCCTCCCCGACACCGTTAATCCGCATCCGCCACCACGGCTTCACCCCACGACGTGCTCCGCAAACGAGCCAGAGCCAACAGCGTCTTCCCGGCCCGGAACCGGGAGGGCCGCGTCTGCAACTCGAACCGCGGGCTGAACGACAATTCCGCCACACGGCGCGCGTGCGGCGTGAGCACGCCGAGCAACTCCACGTTGGCGGCCCATCCGTCGGACGTCACCAGGGGCCGGTCCTCCCCGCGAACCCGAAGCGCCTTCCTGAGCACCACGACCCGGTAGGCGCGCAGCCCGCTGAGCGGATCGGACACGGTGAGACGCTTCCGAACCCTCCTCATCGCGACGGGAGCCAGGAGCCGGGCGGCCCACCGATTCCTCGGCACCGCATCCGACTTCCGATCCATGCATCCGGCCACGATGTCCGCGCCCCCCTCGAGGAGCTTCACCAGCGACACCATGTCCTCCGGGTCCTCGGTGAAGTCCGCCTGGAGCATCACGGCGCAGTCCCGCTTGGGATAACTCGCCACCTCGGCGACCTGACGGAGGAGTTGCTCCATCCCCCGCCCGTAGCCCACCCCCTCCTCGTTCCGGATCACGGTGAGCGGGAGCACCTTACGGTACCGCTCCAACACCTCGGCGGTGGAATCAGAGGACGCATCGTCCAGTACCATGACCCGATAGTCGCGCTCGAACTCCCCCATCACCTTGCGGATCTTCCAGAGGAGAACGCCGAGGGTTTCCGCCTCGTCGCGCGCAGGTATGCAGATGTAGACCACTCTCAGTCCTCACTGATGAATCGGGTGCCCGATACACTACGACCGGGGCGGGCCGAACCCCTCGCAGGTCGACCCCACCGCCGGTCCCATCGTTATACCTGCCCGGTGGGCACCTGTTCCGGCGGGGGGCTTCCGGCCGGCCGCGTCTTCCAACGGTGATGTTGCCAGAAGTAGTCCTCCGGAGAGCGGCGCACGGCCTCCTCCACCATGCGGGTGAAGTCCGCCGTGATCCGTCGCACGTCCGCCCCACGGTCTCCGGTTCGCGGGGTCGGGACGGGTCGGATCACCACGCGGTGCCGGATCTCGGACGTCTCGTCGCCCACCACGACGGCCAGGAAGAGAGGTGCCCCCGTCCGGAGCGCCAGGACCGCCGGGCCCGCCACGGTGGACGCGTCCCGGCCGAAGAAGGGAACGAAGACGCCCCCCGGCCCCGCGTCCTGGTCGGCCAGCAGGGCCACCATCCGTCCCTCCGCCAGGGCGCGGATGGCGCCATGCGCCTCGCCGGCTTGCAGGAGTGCGATCCCCATCGCACCCCGCGCCCGCCGGATCGCCCGGTCCACCCACGGGTTCGCCACCCGCCGGGCCACGACGCTCAGAGGCACGCCCCACGCCACCAGAGCCGCCCCTCCCACCTCCCAGTTCCCCAGGTGAGCCGTGACCAGGAGCACTCCCTTCCCACCGGCCAGCGCGTCCCGCACCGACTCCAGGCCGTCCACGCGGGTCCTCCGCCCGATCTCGTCGGACGTGCGGCCCGAGAGGTGCAGGAACTCCGCGGCCTCACGCCCCAGGCGTCGCCACGACTCCCGCGCCGTCCGCTCGCACCAGGAGGAACTCCGCTCGGGAAAGGCTCGTTCCAGCCGTTCCACCATGGCGCCGCGCCGGACTCCCAGAGCCCCACCCAGGAGCCAACCGACGAAGGCGCCACCCCGTCGCGCCCACCGCGGTGGGAGTCGTCTCGCCAGGTAGGAGAAACAGGAGAAGACCAGATACTCCGCCCCATGCCGCAACGCCCGGGTCATGGCACGATTCGGATGTCCTCGAACTGGAGGTCGTGGAGTCGTGCGTAGAGACCGCCCTGGGGCAGAAGCTCCTCGTGACGGCCTTCCTCGACCAGCCGCCCGTCCTCGATGACCAGGATCGTGTCCGCCCTCCGCACCGTGGAAAGTCGATGGGCGACGACGAACACCGTACGTCCGTGGCAGATGCGTTCCAACGCGTCCTGGACGAGGCGCTCGGACTCGCTGTCGAGCGCACTGGTGGCCTCGTCGAAGATGAGGATGCGCGGATCACGCAGGATGGCTCGCGCGATGGAGAGCCGCTGGCGCTCCCCGCCGGACAACTCGCAGCCGCCTTCCCCGACCACGGTGTCGTACCCCCGGGGAAGCCGTCGGGCAAATTCGTCGACGTGGGCGATCCGGGCGGCCTCCTCGATCTCCGCCGAGGTCGCCTCGGGCCGGCCATACGCGATGTTGGCACGCACGGTGTCATGGAACACGACCGTGTCCTGCGACACGATTCCGAGATCCCGGCGGAGAGAATCCACGGCGACGCGCCTCAACTCCATCCCGTCCAGCAGGATCTCGCCCGTGTACTCGTCGTGGAATCTCCCCAGGAGATCGACGAGGGTCGTCTTCCCCGCTCCCGACGGACCCACCACTGCCACCAGGCTCCCCGCCGGCACGCGGAAGGAAACGTTGCGAAGCACGGGGTCTCCCGCGCGATATTCGAATGACACGTCCCTGAATTCGACGCTCTCGCGGACGCCGGGACACCGTTCCCCTCCCGTCACCTCCCCCGTTCCGGCCGGAACGTCGAGGAACTCAAGCACCCGGTCCCCCGCGGCGAGCCCGGGTTGTACGAGGGCCGGGAAGCGCGCGAGGTACTTCATGGGCGCGAACAACTTCAGGCTCAGGCCGAGGAAGCCCACGAAGGCGGCGCTGCTCAGGTCGCCCTCCACCACCACGAGGCGCGCCCCGTACCAGAGGATGACCACCGTGCCGGCTGTGGCCAGGAGCTCCGTGAGGGGGGCCGCCAGGGCCCTCAGCCGCTCGGTGCGGAGGTAGGTGTCGAAGTAGGCGCCCGTGAGCCCCTCGAAACGCCGGCGCTCCAGCTCTTCAGCCGACGAAGTCTTGACGAGCCGTATCCCGGCCACGGTCTCGTGGACGTGGGCGCTCACCTCACCGGCGAGGTGGAGCACCCTCCGGTCCCCCCGGCGGAGGCGATGCACCAGAGGCCCCCACACGCCCATGGTCAGAGGCACGACCACGAACGCGGCCGCGGTGAGACGCCAGGAGATCAGAAGCATGGCCGCGAGGGCGACCCCGAGCTCCAGCACCGCCGACGACGCCCGCGCCAGCTCCCGGGTCACCACCGCGCGCATGAGCTCCACGTCGTGGATCAAGCGGCTCGCGATCTGTCCGGTACGCGTCCGGCCGAAGTAGGCCAGGTTGCGCCGGAGAAGAGCGCCGTAGGCCTGGTTGCGCACGTCTCTCGTGACGCTCTGCTCACTCCGCGCGACCAGGAGATTCCGGGCGAAGTCGAAGAGGTTCTTCGCCACGAACACGGCCAGCAGGAGGAGGATCACCCCCTGGATGGCGTCGAGGGGATCGCCCGAACGATCCACCCACCGGTACACGGTCCGGTCCAGGAGCGCCTCCAGACTCCCGCCGCCATTCGAGGCGCCCGCCCCGCGCGGTGCGTTGAAGAGCGCGTCCACGAAGGGAATGAGCAGAATATACGCAAACGCGTCGAGAGTGGCGTAGGCGAAGGTGGCCACCGCCGCCGCCGCGAAGAGATGGAGGTGCGGCCTCACGAACCCGAGGATGCGGAGATAGGATCCCACGAGGCGTCACCTCGGGCGAGGCGTGAGGCACGAGACCGGAACGATCATCTCCTCGGGGCTGATCCCCCCGTGCAGGAACGAGTTCCGGTATCGGGCCTGATACTCCCGCAACTTCGTCGGATAGACGAAGAAGTGGTCTCCCAGCGCCAGGAGATACGACGTCCCCATGCGACCCCCCGGGAGGTGAAGGTCCGCCGCGTCCCGGGTGCCGAACACGGTCGACTCGTCCTCGGCCCTGAGGTCCTGGCCGAACTTGTACCGAAGATTCGACGTGGCGTCGCGCCGGGCGAAGACCGTGCTCGGATTCTGGCAGAGGATCGAGCCGTGGTCCGTTGTGAAGATCACCCGGAACCCGCTGGCCGCGGCCTCCCTCAGCACGCGGAACGCGGTGGACCGCTCGAACCACGAACGCGTGAGGTCCCTCAGGGCGGCTTCGTCCTTCGCGACCTCCATGAGGATGGGCGACTCGGAACGTCCGTGGGTCATGAGGTCCACGAAGTTGAAGACCATGGCCACGACCATACCGGGCGTCTTGAGCGCCGAGTTCACCCGGGCCCTGACCTGATCCCCCTCCCGGTCGGAGAAGATCTTCTCGTAGTGCACGGGGACGTCCTTCCCCGTGAGGCGCCGGAGTTGCTCGATGAGGAGGCGGTCCTCGAAGGCGTTCAGGCTCCCCTCGTCGTCGGAGAGGTTCCACCACTTCGGGTTGTTTCGCGCGATCTCGTCGGGGTACTGTCCACTGAAGATGGCGTTCCGCGCATACGGCGTGGCGGTGGGGAGGATGGAGTAGTGGTAGGACTCTTCGATGTCGAAGTAGGGCGAGAGCAGCGGCGTGATGACCTTCCACTGGTCCAGGCGCATGCAGTCCAGCACCACGAAGAACACGGGCTCGTCGGAGAGGCGCGGAACCAGGAAATCCTTCACCAGATCCACCGAGAGGCGCGGCCGGTCCTCATCGGAGCGCATCCACCGGGGATACTCACGGATGATCCACGCGCCGAAACCCCTGCGAAGATCCGTCATCATGCTACGCACCGTGTCGAGCAACCCCATCTCGCCGGCATCACCCAGACGGAGTTCCCAGTCCACCAGCTCGGCGTAGACCCGGGCGAACTCGTCGGCGGACGCCGCGTCTTCGCGCCGCATGGACAGCCGCGGAAAGCGCGCGGCGAAGTCCTGGGCCGCCTGCTGCTGCCGGATGGACGAACCCTCCAGGATGCGCGTCACCACCGAGAGGACCTGCCGGGGGCTGGTAGGCTTCACCAGGTAGTCGTCCACGCGGCGTCCGATGGCCTCGGTCATGGTGCGGTCTTCTTCCGACTTCGTGACCATGACCACTCGCGCGTGCGGGTCCAGGCGCCGCAGAACCTCCAGGACCTCCAGTCCGCGCCGGCCCGGCATCTGCTCGTCGAGGAGCACGAGGTCGTACGGATGCTCGCGGAGGAGCGCCAGGGCGTCATCGCCGTTGGAGATGGCGTCGACGTGGTATCCCCGGGCCTGGAGGAAGAGAAGGTGGGGTCGCAGAAGGTCGATCTCGTCATCGACCCAGAGGACCCGCTTTCCGCTTCGATTGGTGTCTACCATGTAAGGAAAGGTAACAGACGCTCGGGGACGACCCAGTGCGGCGGGCCGGTGGGTCCCATGACCCCAGGACGACGTGGTGGCTACCCGGAACGGAGGCCCGATGTTCGTTCCCGAGGCCGCGAGGACGCCGGAGAAAGGAACCGTCCCTGGCCGAAAGGACCGGAACCGACCTCCGTAGTGTATCCATGCGACGTTGCTCCCGGCTTCCACCCCAACACCCGATATCCAAGATGCACGTCTTCGTTTGGGTCGGCTTCGTCGCCCTGATCGTCGGATTGCTCGCGCTCGACCTGGGAGTCTTCCATCGCGATGACCACGTGCCGACGCTGGCGGAAGCGTTGGGATGGAGCGGCCTCTGGATCTCCCTCGCGCTGGCGTTCGCCGGGGTCGTCTACTTCCTGTACGAAAACAACTGGATCGGAGTCGGGCTGGCCTTTCCCGAAGACGTGAGCGGCGCGGAGGCCTCCATGGCCTACCTGACCGGGTACATCCTCGAAAAGTCCCTCAGCCTGGACAACATCTTCGTCATCGCTCTGATCTTCTCCTACTTCCGCGTACCCCTGGCCCACCAGCACCGGGTGCTGTTCTGGGGAGTGCTGGGAGCTCTGGTGATGAGAGGGGCGATGATCGGGGCGGGCACCCTGCTCATCGAGCGCTTCGAGTGGATGACGTACGTCTTCGGCGGCCTCCTCCTCGCCACGGCCATCCGGATGCTCATCGCGCACCACGAGACCATGGACCCGGAACGGAGCCCGGTGATCCGTATTGCCCGGCGCTTCCTTCCCGTCACCGACGGACTGCGAGGGGAACGCTTCATCGTGGTGGAAGACGGCCGGAAGATGGTCACGCCACTCCTCCTGGTGCTCCTCCTGGTGGAAAGCACCGACCTCCTCTTCGCCGCCGACTCCATCCCGGCCATCCTGGCCATCACCTCGGACCCGTTCCTGGTCTTCACCTCCAACGTGTTCGCCATTCTGGGGCTGCGCAGCCTGTACTTCGCCCTCGCTCCACTGCTCAGCAGACTCCGATTCCTGAAGGCGAGCCTCGTGTTCATCCTGGCGTTCGTGGGAGTGAAGATGCTCCTGGCCCACACCGACCCGATTCCGATGCGGTTCTCCCTGGCCGTGATCCTGGGGATCCTCGGCGTGGGGATCGTGGCATCGGTCGCCTATCCGATACCTCCGGAACGCCGGCCGGCCCCGGTGGAGGAAGAGCTGCGCGAACTGCGGGTCTTCACCGCCGCCGGCGCGAAACGGGCGGCCATCCTGGCCCTGGGAGGCTCCTTCCTGGTCCTGGCGGCCTTCTGGTTCGCGCGCCCCGGACCCGGGCTGTTGGCGGGAGCGGTGGGGCTCTGCCTGGTGGGGAGCCAGATCGTGTGGGCGCGGCGGTTGATGAGGAGGGTGATGGGGGAGCGGGAAAGACACGAATGAGGACGAACCTCCTCCCCGACATGCGATGGACGTACCCATGACCTCCTCGTATGAGGCGCGACCCATGCATCGCGCCCGCGTGGACCGGCGGCCGATCAGGTCAGCGGCGACGGTTCCGGAGCGATGAAGCGTAGGGTCCCTTGCCCCGGGTATACACCACCACGACGCCGTTGGACGTATCTCCGCCGATGCCGTAGGCGATCTGGGCATGCACCGGAGAGAGGAATTCGATGCTCTCGATCTCCGAGGCGGGCGTGCGCCGCAGGAACTCCGGGCCATCGTGGATCCGAATCCCGTCCACCACGACCTGGACGTTTCCACATTCGTTGCCGGAAAGGCTCTGCACCCGCCGGTTCGTCTGGATGCAGAGGATCGGCGGCCCCGACTCCCGGTACACCTCCGTGACTCTGAGGCCGGGCGAAGCCCGGCGTAGCACCTCGTACGCCTGGGCCCCACGGGCCTCCTCCTGGGCCATGATCTCACCGTAGACGATATCGCGCCGGAAGGGAGTGAGGCGAGCGATCTCCTCGGCGGCGGAGCGGGTGGTGACCTCCAACCCTTCCAGCTCCACGGCCCGGGGAGCGACCCGGAGACCCACGAAGACATCCTTCCCCGGAGGCACCTCGACGGCCTCCGACACCACCACGTATCCCAGGTTGCGGATCTCCAACGTGTACGTGCCGGGGGCCAGCCCCTGGAAGAGGAATCGGCCCTCCTCATCCGTGAGCACCTGGTGTGGGGTGTCCCGGATCCGAACCACCGCGTGGAAGAGGGCATTGCCCGAAAACTGGTCGAGGATCTGGCCGCGGAGATCACCGAGCTCTTTGGCCGCGACTTCCAGGAGGATCCGCTCCCGGATCACGTCCCGGGGGCGTTCCGCCTGGGAAGCGACGGAGATTTCCATGTCATGGAGAACCACCGAGGGACCTTCGATCTCAACCGATCCCAGGGGACTCGACCTGCCCAGGAGTCGACCCTGAAACCGTACCGCACCCGCCTGAGCCGGCAGTCCGCAGAATCGGTAGCGCCCCGCGGCATCGGTCGCCACCTCGTCGTGCCGCACGATTGGCCCCTCCTGCCACGTGGCCGTGATCACCGCGTCGGGAAGGGGCACGCCCGAGTCGAGGTCTCGTACAATGCCCACCACGGCGGCCGTCCCCTCTTCCGCTTCCACCTGACACGCGAGGGCGAGGTGGAGTAGGGGAGACGGCATCAGGAGGGCGAATTCACCCGCCGGATCACCCGAGCGCAACTCCAGCGCCGGAGACATCGGAGTGGACAGCCCGTCCATCTCCGCCTGCACGCGGTACGACCCCGGTCCGGGTGCCCGCACGTAGAACGATCCTTCGATGTCCGTGGTGGTCGTCGCCACGGGCTCCAATCGTTCTGGACCCTCGACCCGGAAGAGGACGACGACGGCGCCCCTCACCGGTGCAAGGGAGATCTGTTCGGCCACCATCCCCTGAACCGCCTGGCCCGACACCATTCCCGCGGTGGAAAGGAACCCCAGACCCAGCAGAAACGGGATGCGGCAGCCTGGTCGACGGAACACTCGGCCTCGTGGTGTGGTCATGGTCATCCCCGCCGGAGGGTCACCTCGATGACACCACCGCCGTGCCCGTCTCCGTAGCGCGTGGTCGCACTGGTGGCGTCCAGATATCGCACTTCGTGGATCGCCCCGATGAGGATTCCCCTCAGGACGTCGACAGAACCCTGGCGGACACGATCGACGTACACCACCGGCAAGATCGGGGCGGATCGGCGGAAGCTCGGAGACCCCCGCCCACGGAGCCAGTTCGGTCGCGCCTGGGAGATCAGGTCGAAAGCGTTCGGAGCGGAGGACACCTCGATCTCCTCCAATGCGATTACCGCGGACGCACTGGTCGGGCTCGCGCTCCGTCCGCCCATGACACAGGCATTCGCCCAGAGGATCATCGGGAGCATCGCCAACCGGAATCGATGCCGGATCGGGAACGCATACTTCATGGATACCTCCGCGTGGAAACGCTCCTCGGGCGGGCGGTGTATGTTCATCAATATAGCGAGCGGGGCCCTCGTGGAGACCATTTCCCGTCGACCCTCGCATACCAAAGGCCTTCACGGTACCACACCCATGTCCATGATCGCGTCCACTCGTCTGCGTCTTCTCCCCGTCCTCGGCCTGTGCCTGGTCGCCGCCGGATGCCTGTCCACCACAGAAGGTGAACTGGACACCTTCGCGGGAGAGTGGTGCACGCTCCGGGGGCTGGGATCGGACAATCTCCCTCTTCCCGGAGTCGCCTACGTGGGCGCTACGCTTGTCGTGGACGGCACCCGCGTGCTGGGGACCGGCTCCACCAGCAGACCCGGATCGGACACGATCTTCCCGGGCCGTTTCCTCGGGGACGTAGCCGGTGGGGAAGCCGTGATCGAAGTGACCGATCTACTGGACCAACCCGACGCCCCGGGCCCTCGCTTCACCATGGTGATGCGAGGGACGGGCCCCCGCGACATGGAGGGCACCATGGCCGGAGACCCCGACTTCGTGGGCCCCCTCACCCTCGTGCGCCTCGGCCCGCGCTGCTTCGCCGAGTAGGGCATCACTCCCGAGCCAATGCGGGCGCCGGGCGATCCCCGCCCGGCGCCCGCATTGGTCCTCCCGCCGAAGGGACCCGAGAAGGAGATTCTCCTTCCCGGATCCCCACGGGACTCGGCTCAGCCCCCGAGATTCGGGTTGGCGTTGCGCTCGGCGAAAGGAATCGGCATGCACGTCTGGCTCGAGACCGTGCCGACTTCCGGCTTGTAATAGTTGTCCCCGGGCTGGAGAATGTCGGGCACCAGGGCGCCGTTGCGGCGCCAGTCACCCATGCGATGTCCTTCCAGCCAGAAGTCCCGCGACCGCTGCGCCATGAGTTCACCCATGAGCACGGTCATGTCCGTCGAGGCGATGGGGGCCTGACCACCCACGGCCCGCCGGGCGTTCACGAACGCCTCCAACTCGGCGGCGGTTCCGGTGGCTTCGACCTCGATGTAGCGAGCCTCCAGTCCCGACGCGAGCCGGATGCTCGCGGCCCAGTTGTCGAACTTCCTCTGACTGAAGAACCGCAGTACGCCGTCCTGCGCGTTTCGTCCGGTGTCGATGAAGGTGATACGTGGATCGTCCATGGCCCGATAGTGGGGAGGCACCACCAACGATTCCCGGGATCCTCCGGCGGAGTAGAAGTACACTCCGTTGCCCAGACGACCCCGGTTCCCCGCGTCGTCCACGTACGCCACGTTGAACTCGAAGGCGTCGGGAACTCCGGCCACGGCGGCCGCGGCTTCGGTGTTCCGTCCGAGCTGGAGAAGCGCGCGCCCCATCCCAACCTGGGAGGCGGTCACGATGTTGGACGCTTCCGTGCCCGAGGCTCCGTTCCCGAACTGGATGGCCTGGCTGAACCGATCGACCGCGGTCTCCAGGAGCTGATCGGACGTCATGAGCGGCCCCGGCTCACCACCCGGACCGCGCATCGTGCCCTCACAGAACGCCTCCCCTTCCAGAACGAGTCCGTAGGCGGACGTGAACGCCGCGCGGGCGAGGTTGAGTTCCTGGCCGGGCTCACCTCCCAGGATCTCCAGTACCTGCTCCCCCTGGGCGATGGCCTGCGTGATGGGGGACCACACCGAACCGTTGTGGGTCCCGTTGCGGTCGTCGATGAGCCGGCGACCGAACTCATTGCGGGTGGGGAAGGTGTCTCCCACCCACGCCTCGTTGGTGAACCACGCGGTGTAGACGATGAATCCACTGGAGAAGGCCGAAGCCAGCGTCTGGAACGCCGAACGCGAGAAGATCGCTCCGTCGGCCACGGGGTCGACCGTGGCGGCGTCGATGACATTGGGATTCTTGACCTCGAAGAAATTCAGGTCACAAGCGGTCAGGGAAGGCAGTAGCGCCCCCGCGACCACGAGGGCTCCGATCCTACCGCGAGCCCGTCGATGAATTGATTTGATTGACATTTTGGTCTCGCAGGGTCAGAAGGTCACGTTCAACCGCACCAGCCAGCGCCGAGGCTGGGGCATGGTGAGGAAGTCGTTACGCGTGAAATCGGTCTGGGCACCCAGAACCTCGGGATCCTCGCCCTCATAGTCCGTCCAGAGCATCAGATTCCGGCCACCCACCGTGAGCACGGTGTTGCTGGCTCCGAACCGCTGGGACACGTCCTGGGGCAGCGTGTAGCTCACGCTCAACTCCCGGAAGCGCACATGGTCGCCCTTCTGATAGTACATGGCGTTCACCGCGGACGCATTCAACGGGGAGCCCGACTCGGTCACGAAGGGTCCGAACCGGCCCAGCCGCTCTTCGTCGGTGAGGATCTCGTTCCGCCGGATCCACCGCTCGCCGGTACCGAACTGCCGCTCGCGGAACTGGTCGGTGTTGTTGTACAGGACGTAGTCCTTCATGAAATCGACCTGGGCGTAGATGCGTACCGCGTTGGCCACCGTGAACGTCGAGTTGAAGTTGCCTTCGAATCCCGGATTGGGATTGCCCACGAATTCCGTGGTATCCGAGACGATGGCCTGGTTCCCGGCCACGTCGTACGAACGGATGGAGTGCGTCCAGTACCCGAACGCAGGGGATCCGGGGACGACGCGATTGTTCGTGCCGAAGGGTTCGACGTCGCCGAGGTCGGTCACTTCGTTCTTGTTGGTGGAGACGTTGGCCCGCGCGTCCCACGCGAACGAGGAGGACTCGAAGACCGTGGCGTGCGCCGAGACCTCCCATCCGCTGTTCTTCAGCTCCCCGATGTTCACGAGGGGATCGGCGTTGAAGCCCAGCGAGGGCGGGAGGGGCCGCTCCAGGATCAGGTCCGTGGACACCTTGTTGTAATACGTCACCTCGAGTCCGACGCGCTCGTCGAAGAGGCCGGCGTCGAGACCGATCTCGGTCTCGGTGCCTCGCTCGGGCTTGAGTTCGGCGTTACCCGGATTCTGGGGAAGCACCCCCGACGCCACGTTCGTGGACGTGATGGCGTACGGAGAGGACGAGAACGTGGTGAGGGACGCACCGGTGCCCGGCGAACGCCCCGTCGACCCCCACACGGTCCGGAGGCGCAGCGTGGAGAACACGCTCCGCATGGCGTCGGGGTAGAACTCCTCCTCCGAGAGGACGTACGAGAGCCCCACCTTCGGATTGAAGAAGGAGGTCGCCTGCTCACCGAAGGCCGAGTTCTTGTCGATGCGTGCACCGACCTGGAGGTACAAGCGGTCTCTCCATGCCAGGTCGAGCTGGCTGAAGATCCCTCCTTCACGCTGCTCCGAATACGACTGTCCACCCGTGGTCGTCGCCGCCGCGTTGATGCTGTTGGCGGTGTTCGTGGTCAGGCCCTGCCCGGTGGCGTTGGTCAGATCCGTACGCCGGGCGATGGCCTGGCCCCCGAAGGCGAGGTCGGCCACCATGTCGTTCATGAAGGTCCAACGCACGCTACCGAGGTAGTCGATGCTGATCTCGTCGCGGTTCTGGCGCGCCTGGCTGATCTGGCCGGAGTTCAACGTGGCGGTCCCGTACCACCCGATGTCGTTCTTCGGGAAGAACGACTTGGCCTCGGCGCGAGTCATGTCCACACCGGCGCTCAGCCGGTTCCGGAACCAGGGACGGGGTGTGTAGTTGACGGTGATGACCGGCGTGATCCGCACGGTCATGTTCGTGTTCTCGATGCTCGAGATCGCCTCGACCTGCCGGTTCGTGGCGTACCACCCGTCGTTCGCCGTTCCCACGGTCCTCGGGCTGCCCAGGAGGGCGCCTCCCAGATACCCGTAGATGTTGTTGTCGTTCTGGGGCATGTCCTGGTCCACCTTCGCCAGGCCCATGGACCACTCGAGCTTCAGGTCTTCCCGGGGCGTGAAGTCGAAGTTCACGCGGCCCGTGTAACGATTGTACTCGTTGTTGGGGAGCGTTCCCTGCTCCTGCTCACCGCTGAACGAGAGGAAGTACCCGAAGTTCTGCCCACCGCCTCGCCCGGACCAGGACAGCGTGCTGTTGGTTCCGTCCTGGAGGACGTTGTTGCGGAGGAGCGGATTGTCGGAGACGACGGTGCCCACCGGCTGACCGTAGCACATGACCCGGTCGACTCTGGTCACGTCGGTGGCGGAGCACACCCCCCAGTTGGACGGAGGCGTCCAATCGGGCTGGATGGTCCCGCGCTCGTACGAGAGCGTCTGCGTGAAGCCGGCGCCCGCCTGACCCCGCTTGGTGCGGATCTGGATCACGCCCGCGGATGCGTCGGCCCCGTACAGGGTGGCCGCGGCCGGCCCCTTCACGATTTCGATGGACTCGATATCGTCGGGATTGATGTCGTTGAGCCGGCTTCCCGCCTGCCCGCCCACGCCGTAGATCTGCGAAGTGCGGGAGTCGGCGCGTACGCCGTCCACGATGAGAAGGGGCTCGTTGGACAACTCGATGGATGCCGAGCCACGGAGGCGGATGCGCTGCGTGCCGCCCGACGTGCCCGACGAAGTGGTGATGGACACTCCCGTGGTGCGGGACTGCAGGAGGTTCGCCACGCTCGTGATGGGCGCCACCTCGGAGATGCTCGCCGCGTTCACCGTGGAGACCGACGCGGCCTGCGCACGGCGATCCTGCCTGCCGGCGGTGCCCGTGACGATGATCTCGTCCAGAGCCACGGCGGAGGTGGCGAGCTCGAAGTCGGCCCGGGACACCTGCCCCGCCGACACGATCACGGTGATGGTCTCGGACCGATACCCGATGGTGACGACACGAATCTCCCGCTCTCCCGGAATGACGTTCGGGATGCGGAAGTTCCCCTCGGCATCGGTAAGGGTACCGATCTGGGTGTTCACCACGAACACCTGCGCGGCCGGAACGCCGGCGCCTGTCCGCACGTCGACAACCCGTCCCGCCACGCTCCCCTGCTGCGCCTGGACATGTCCCGGCGAGAAGAGGAGTAATCCCATCACGGCGAAGAACGCCGCGACAGGCTGAGTCAAACGCTTGAAGTTCATCCGATTCTCCCTCGAAGAGAACACCTTCTTGGAACGTTTCCCGACCTCCACCCGACCCCACTCCGCCCGACGGTTCCCGCTCCTGGTTGATCTCCCCCTGCCGAGATGTCGGCGGGGGGTACTGCCCGAACACACGTCAGACGTCGACCTCGATAAGCCCTCTCCCGTTGGAGTACACACAAGCCGTGCGGGATCCGCTTCGGACGTGCCACGAGCCGGTACGGAGAGACGTCCGGACCGGGGCCACGAAGCTTCGCTTCCGCAGCAGATCTCCCTAGCCTTCATAGTGCATGCGCATTGGATAACGTGGAGTCGGATGCCGTGTCAAGCTTGATCGCGCCGGGGGTCGGAGGCCGTCCTCAGAAGCCGTGATCGGGGGGAGGGCTCGGGCCATCTCCATGCGACTCAGGATCCCTACATGCTGATCACGTACGGGAACCAGCTCGCCACGGGCTCGCCGCCCTTCATGGCCGGACGAAACACCCACTCGGCGGCCTCGTTGATGAGGCGGCGGTTGAAGTCCCGGTCCCGGGTGGGTGGGTTCAGGCGGGTGGAATCGGCGACCACGCGCCCCGCTTCGTCCACGAAGACCCACACCTCCACGCTGGTCCCCCGCAGATTCCGGTTCGCGGGCGGGATGATCATCCCGCGCGGAGACGGCGGCTGGAGACGGAAGAGACCCTCGTCCGCATTGCCTCCATCTCCCCGCCCGGTACCCTCGGGGAGCCCCGCCTCCATCGCCGCACCCGGCGCGTCGCCCATGGCGGCGGCGGCGTCCACGGCCACCTCCGGCTCGAATTCCGGTGGATCCAGCTCCGTGAGCGTGGGAAGGGGCACGGGCGGCGGCACGATGGGAAGCGAGGGAGGCGTCCGGAGGTTCATGGCCTGCATCCCCCCCCGGGCCGCGAACCGGTCCCCGGACCGTGGCCCCGCCGCCGCGAACGGAGAGGGAGGGATCACCTGTCCACGCCATCCCAGGAACAGCAGCGCGTGGAGGCCGACGGACACGAGGATGGCCACACGCCAGAGCGTCCGCTCGTGGCGTCTTCTTTCTCCCACCGATGCCTCGTGTCTGCCGGCCGTCACCCTCGATCCCCCGAACGTCCGCGGTTGGATCCACCCGAGAACCCCTACACAATACTGGTAACACCCGGGGATGGTTTCCCCGATACCTTCCACGCCTTGCCCGGTGCGATGCGCCCGGACAACTTCGTGACTGTCGAATCCACTTCCCCTGCGTGAGCGACCTCCTCCATGCCGGACGGCGACAGCACGAGCTCCGACCCCGGCGTGATCAGGCCCATCCCGGGACGGCCGGCGCGTACGGGTCCCGGTGCTTTCTACGAGCTCACCAAGCCCGGCATCACCGGATACGTCATGATCACCGCCGGCGCCGGCGCGTACGTGGCGACCCACGGCCAACTCCCCATGGCCACGGCCATCCACACCATGGTGGGCACGGGTCTCGCCACGGGGGGAGCACTGGCGCTCAACCAGTACGTGGAGCGGGAGGTGGACGCCGTCATGGTCCGGACCCGCGTCCGGCCCATTCCATCCGGGCGCGTGGACGCCCTGCACGCCCTGGCATTCGGCGGGGCGATGCTCTGGCTGGGGCTGACGTACCTGATCCTGCTGGTCGGGTGGCTCCCGGCGGCGCTGGTGGCGCTGTCGGGTGCCATCTACCACGGGGTCTATACACCGCTCAAGACGCGTTCCTACCTCGCGACGCTCTCCGGAGCCGTGCCGGGCGCCCTCCCCGCGCTCATCGGCTGGGGAGCGGCCACGGGAAGGATCGAGGCGGGAGGAGTCGCCCTGTTCGCCATCGCCTACCTCTGGCAACTCCCCCACGTGATGGGGCTGGGGTGGATGCTCCGGGAAGATTATGCACGGGTGGGCTTCAAGCTCCTCCCCCGCCCCGAGGGCGACGGGCGGGTGGTGGCCCGCCACATGGTGGCGTACGCGGCGCTCCTGGTACCGGCGAGCGCGCTACCGTCGATCCTCGGGTACACGGGCCCCGTGTTCCTGGTGGGCGCCCTGGCGGCGAGCACGGCGTTCCTGGGAGTGTGCGTGAGAGCGTTGCCGGCCGTGAATGATCGCTCGGCGCGGCGGGTGTTCTTCTCTTCCCTCCTGTACCACCCGGTGCTGCTGGTCTTCATCCTCCTGGACACGCTCCCGGGCTGACCGACGCCCCTCCCACCGTGGGCCGCACCAGGTTCACGTGGAGGGCCCCCGCCGGGGACCCGCGCACGGGTATTCGACTCCTCTCGCAGGACCGGCCACCGAGGTTGGATCCATAGTATATGCGATCAAAATCCATTCTCATTCTTGCGCACTTCTAAATACCGGGTTATTCAAGACCGTTGCGCCCCTGGTCTCGGGGGGCCGGGGAAGGATGGGAGGGGAGGGCGGTTCACCGTACAATTGCAGGAGGTACCACGATGTTGAGACATTTGGTTCGATCCTCCAACCGGCTGGGCGCATGCGGCGCCCTGCTTCTGGTCGGGGCGCTGATTCCAGCCTCCGTGGCGGCACAGACCGGGATGATCACCGGCTCCGTGCAGGCCGCGACGACGGGGCAGCCCGTCAATGGTGCACAGGTCACCATCGAGGGAACGACCCGCGGCGCGTTGACCAACGCGAGCGGTCGGTTCCTCATCACCAACGTGCAGCCCGGGACGTACAACGTTCAGATCGTGTACGTGGGATACGGAAGCCAGACGCGGGAAGTCACGGTATCCGGCGGGGAGACCGCGGTCGTGGACTTCCAGCTTTCCGTGTCGGCGGTCTCGTTGGACGAGATCGTGGTGACGGGCACCGCGGGCGCGGTGGAGCGCCGCAAGATCGGCGTGTCGCTCGCCTCCATGGACATGGCCCAGATCCAGGAAGCCCAGCCCATGACGGCGTTCGGGCAGGCGCTGGAAGGCCGCATTCCCGGCCTCCGCTCCATCGGAACCGTGGGCGGCGTGGGCGCCACCCGTGAGCTCCGCATCCGGGGCACGGACAGCTTCTCCCTGGGCCAGCGCCCGGTGGTCTACATCGACGGCGTCCGCGTGGACGGCGGCGGTGGGGAGTGGGGAGACGACGCAGGAGGCAGTTCCACCTGCTGCGCCTTCTCCGGCGGCGCGGGTGAAGACCGCCTTTCCGACCTGAACCCCGACGAGATCGACCGCGTCGAGGTCATCAAGGGCCCGGCGGCGGCGACGCTCTACGGCTCCGAGGCCTCCGGCGGCGTGATCCAGATCTTCACGAAGCGCGGCCGCAACAACAGCCCGGCCAACTTCAGCCTCACTTCCTCCCTCGGGTTCAATCGCCACCGGGAGAATTTCCCCACCCACATGCGGTCCGAACTCCAGATCAAGGGTCCGGACGGCTTCGTGGCATGGGACCCGAACGAGACCCTCATCGAGAACGGTCTCATCAACAGCTATGACCTGACGGTGGACGGCGGCGGCGAGGCCGTGACGTACTTCGTCTCCGCGGGCTTCAACTATGAAGAGGGATCGGTCAAGCCCAACGACCAGAAGCGCGGCAACCTGCGCGTGAACCTCAACTGGTCTGTGGGAGACAACCTCACCATCGGTGTGGCCTCGGGATACGTGCGGAACCGGATCTATGCCCTCCAGTCGGGGAACAACTGGCTGGGGATCTACACCAACGCACTGCTGAGCAATCCGCGCAACGCCACGGCCGACGCGCCGTACGGCGGCGGGCTGGACGTGACGGTGGAGGATTCCAAGGCGATCTCCACGTACTCGGACACGGATCGCTGGACCGGCTCCGTGACCATGACCTACAATCCGCTCCCCAACTTCACGCACAAGGCCACCATCGGCCTGGACGCGGTGAACGACCAGAAGACGCGGATTCTCCCCTTCGGACGCCATTACACGTACATCGGTAAGAACGGGGAACGGAACATCGGGTATCGCAGCGCGCGTAAGTTCACCGCCGACTACCTGGCGAACCTGGACTACGACCTCCCCATCCTGGGCGGGCTGCCGGGCAGCTTCGCCTTCGGCGGACAGGCATACTGGGACGTGGCGTCCCTCTCCATGGCCACCGGGAAGGACTATGCGGCCACAGGAGTGACCACGGTGGGCGGCGGCGCCCGCACCTTCGGTGGTGAGACCTTCGAGGAAGAGGTCAACATCGGGGCGTTCGCCCAGAACCGCTTCGATCTCGGCAACCTCTTCGTCACCGCCGCGGTGCGCATCGACGGCAACAGCGCGTTCGGTGAGAACTACGGCTTCCAGGTCTACCCCAAGGCCGATGCCGCGTACAACCTTCCGTCCGACGCCCTTCCGGGATTCGTCAGCAGCGTCAAGCTGCGCGGTGCGGTGGGGATGGCCGGCAAGGCCCCCGGGGCGTTCGACCAGTTCCGGACCTACGACTCCAACACGGTCCTGGACGATCAACCGGGCGTGATTCCGTATAACCCCGGAAACACGGATCTGCAGCCCGAAAACAAGACCGAGTACGAAGCAGGAATCGAACTCGGCCTGTTTGACAGTCGCGTGGGAATCGACGCCACGTTCTACAATGCCACGACCAAGAACGCCCTGCTGGAGATTCCATTCCCTCCGAGCTTGGGCTTCCAGGACGAGCAGCTCCAGAACGTAGGGAGGATCCTCAACCGCGGCATCGAGGTGAGTGTCAATTCCACCATCCTGGACCGCAGCAGCTTTCGCTGGGCCACGATGGTCAATTACGAGTGGAACCACAACGAAGTCCTGGACCTGGGTGCCACCGCGGTATCGGACTCCCTCCCGATCTACGACCCCGACGGCGGGAACACCCCCATCGGCTGGGACTACCACGAGCGCCTTGGCGGGTTCCGCACAGGGTATCCCGTGGGAACGTTCGTTTCGCGCATGATCGTGGGATGGGATGAGACTTCCCGCGCCCACATCCGCTCCACCTACGCGGCATATCTCGGGAAGCTCTTCCCTGGGCACCTGGCCTCGTGGAACAACGACTTCGCGTTGGGGCAGTCCCTCCGTCTCAACGTCCAGTTCCGCGGGGAGTGGGGCGCGGTCATGGCCAACAGCGACCGGTCCTACGGCGTGCGGCAGTACGCCTACGACGAATACAACAGGCATCTGGACGCCAACGGTGATCCCACGCCGGCGGCCGACTCGGTGCTGAACTACATGCGGCTGGTCACGCCGGCCGACTCACGGGACAACATCCGCCTCCAGGAGCTCTCGCTCAGCTATCAGCTCCCGGAAAGCATCACAACCGCCCTGGGACTCGATCGTTCGTCGCTGACCCTGGCGGGATACAACCTCTACTGGTGGGACCACTGCAACTGCCCCGACCCGAACCAGCAGTACCAGGGTGGAGCGGACTTCAGCACTAGCCCCTTCCTCGGACTTCCACAGCCGAGGCGGTTCCTGTTGTCATTCAGGACAAGGTTCTAGGCCATGAGTCAGATCACACCTGGAACTCACGAAACTGAGAGGAAGTTGATGATCACCAAGAGATTCACACGAGGGGTCGCCGGGCTCGCTGTCCTGGCCAGCCTCGCGGCGTGCGGGGACCTCCTCAACGTGTCCGACCCGCAGCGATACACGAACGACGACCTGGACGCGTCTCTTTCCGCGGTCGCGAATGGCGTGGAAGGCGCGGTGCACCAGGAGTTGGACCAGTTCGTCGTCTACCAGGCACTCCTTGCGGACGAGTACCAGCACACGGGAACCTGGCAGGGCTACGACGAAGTGGACCATGGCATATTCCAGTACGGAACCAGTGCCATGGACGGCACCTTCAACAATCTGTTGAGGGCAAGGTGGTTCGCATTGGACAGTGAGGAGCGCCTCAAGCGCGTCCTGGGTGACCAGGCGGCAGAAAGCAGCTCTTATACCGCCCAGGTGCGCTTTAGCGGCGCGCTGGCGGACCTGTACCTGGGGATGGCATTCTGCGAAGCTCCCGCGGATCCGGCAGGCCCCGCCGTCTCGGATTCTGAGATCCTACAGCAGGCCGTCGATGAGTTCACGACGACCATCGCCACGGCACAGGCGGCAGGAAACGCCGCCATCGCCATGGCCGCCACCGCAGGGCGGGCAAGGGCAAACCTCCTTCTTGGGAACTACGCCGCCGCGGCCGCGGACGCCAGCACTGTTCCCGACACGTTCTCCTACAGTGCCAGGTTCAACAACTCGAACGCCAACTGGGTCGTGACGGTAACCACGGCGACGTTCAACGAAGCGGCGGGGATGATGGAGAAGTGGTGGAGTTCGGTCGATTCTACGGGACCGGGAGCTACATCCATTCGTGACCCGTGGACGGGAGAGCTCGATCCGCGCATGCCCGTTCACTGGGATGGGGACCGGGCCACCGACAACGTGACGCCCCACTACAGCCAGTGGAAATACACGCTCGAGACCGATGACATCCCCATGCTGCACGCCGACGAAATGCGTCTCATCGAGGCGGAGGCGCTGATGCGGACCAGTGACTTCGTGGGAGCCACGGCGATCATCAACCAACTTCGTACCGACGTGGGACTCAGTACCGTTCCGGTCCCCGGAACGGCGGCGGACATGCAGGCGCTCCTCCTCACGGAGCGGTTCGCCGAGATGTTCATGGAGGGGATGCGTGCCGTCGACCTGTACCGGTTCGGGATCACCGAGCAGGTCTTCGCCGCCATGGCGGATTCGGAGCGTCCGTCGTCCGGGCGCCCGACGAAGTTCCCCATGAGCAACGAAGAAGCCAACGACAACCCCAACATCGACAACGACCTCCTCCAGCGGTGCCTCCCCAGGACGCCGTGATCGAGCAGAGGGAACGGTAGGATCACGGGGGCGGTACCCTTACGGGTATCGCCCCCGTTTCGCCAGGAGGGTTCGCCTATGAGTCGCACGAGTTCGAGAAGGGACCCCATGGTGCGCCGGTGCGTCGGCAAACCGGCGCCGGCCATCTTGTCCGTCGCGTTCCTAGGTGTCATCGCCCTGGTTCTTCCAGGAAAGGCTGCCGCCCTGCAGTCGGCGCCCCAGGGGGCCCTCCATGGGCGAGTGGTGGACGCGGAAAGCCGGGACGGGGTGGACGGCGCGGAGGTCTCGGTGCTGGGCACTTCCCTGGCCGCCGTCACCGACCGTCGCGGCCGTTTCGCGTTCCCCGCCGTCCCGGCGGGGTCATGGGTGGTATCGGTTGCACGCCTCGGATACGGGATCCGCACCGACACGGTGCGCGTTCCCGATGGGGTGTCCGTGTCCGCCACGCTCACGATCTCCACCGAGCCCATCCCCCTGGAAGGCCTGGTGGTGGACATGCGCTCGCTCCTCCTCGAGAAGCGTGGCTTCTACGACCGCAAACGCCAGGGCTTCAGTGGACTCTTCATGGACCGGACCACGATCGAAGACCGCAACCCCTTGTTCGTATCGGACCTTTTCCGGTCCGTTCCGGGCGTGGAGATCGTCAACGATTCCCGCCTCATCATGAACCAGAGCGTGAACCTCTCCGGCGGAGGCCGCGGGTGCGAGCCCGCGGTATGGCTGGATGGTATCCGTTCGACCCTCAGGAACTACGACTTCCTGAAGCCGGACCACATCGAAGGGATCGAAGTGTACACGGGGAACGCACCGGGAAAGTACAACGACCTGTGCGGGACGGTGGTGATATGGACCCGGGTGCCGGTCCGGCGCCGCTGAAGCTCCACCGGGCTAGAGCGTCCGCAGGAAGGCGAGAAGGTCCATCTGCGCCCCTTCCGGAAGGGACCGGAAACCGGCACGGGCGCGAGCCCCCTCCCCCCCGTGGAGTTCCACGGCATCCTCCAGTCTCCCGGCACGACCGTGGTGCATGAACGCGGAACGGAACCTCAGCCCCGCCAGACGAGAAGTTCGCCATTCCGAAGGTGCGGCGCCGGGACCACAGATGTCGGCGAGTTCCGGCCCCATGTCGTGGAGGAGGAAGTCCGAGTACGCCCGGAAGGTCTTCCGATCCAGGGACGGCGATGGATTCGGGCCGGTGGTCCAGGTGGGCGTGTGACACCTCGCACACCCGATGCTCTCGAAGAGTCCCCTCCCCCGCTCCACCGCACCCGCTGCTTCATCGGCGGGTACGGCCGGACGAGGTACGGCGAGAAAGCGCACGTAGGCCTCCACCGCCGCGAGAAAGGCGGCGTCCACCTCCGGATCCGGTGACGGATCCGCACCCGGCGGGAGGGGCCGGCCTTCCGGCAGATCCTCCACCGGATGTGCCGGCGTGGTGAGCCCCAGCTCACCCCGGGTCGCGCTCTCGATGAACGATCCGAGCGTCGCCTGGGACGCTTTCCCGCCGAAGCGGCCGGGTCCACCGAGGGGATCCGTGCCCACGAGCCCCGATATCCCGTCTCCGTTCAGGTCATACGGGTCCGCGGCGGCGGCGATGGCCGCGGCGGGGACGGCATCCACCAGCCCCAGTCCATACAACGGAGGAGCCTGGATCTCGGCCACTCCATCGGCTCCTTCGGGAATCCGTTCCGGGGCCAAGCCCAGCGCACGCCCTTCCGAAGTCACCGATGCCTGGAGGAGATCTCCTCCCGACTCGGAAAGGAGTGAACACCCTTCCAAGGCGTCGAAACGGGTCACCTTCGTGACCGACTCGGCCCCATGCCCACCGCTTGCGGGAAGGTCATGGCAAGAGCTGCACCGCGTCTGATTGAAGAGCGGCCCCAACCCTTCCTGTGAGGTGAAGGCACGGTTGAAGAGAGCCTTGCCTTCACCGAAGCGGGCCAACTCCTCGGCCGTGATCTCCGGTAGCGGGTCCCCGGGAAGGGCCTCCACGGCCGCGGTGGATGCCGCGCGACACCCCGTGAGCGAAATGACGAGGACCAGGGCCGCCGGGACTCCAACTCGCCCGGCGACCCGGCCGGGATCACCCATTCGTGGGTGCCACCTCCGGACGGTTACCCGCCCGTACCACGGAATTCGTACGTGAACAGGAGGGTCTCCTGGTCCGAGATCGAGTCCGCGGGCATGAGCGTCCGGGACTCGTAGAACCACTCCTCGTCGTCGATGAACACGCGCATCTCCACCGCCGCGGTCACCCCGTTCAGGGGGTACGTCTCCACCAGATACCGCAGGCTCGACGTGAAGGGGTACCGTCTCTGGAACGGTACCGTGACCGTGGTCGTGTCCGCGAGGAGCACCTGGAGGGAAGTCTGGCAGGCCTCCATGCAACCGGGCTCGGTGGTGAACACGAAGTTCGTGGAAGTCACCAGGGCAACCTCCGACACCTCCGTGGACCGGATCTCCACGGTGATGGCGTCCGGCTCACCCCCCGGTACCAGCGCGTCACAGGCGGAGAGCGCCGCCACCGCCAACACGCCGAACAATGAGGAGGAGACGATTCGAGAGGTCTTGGATACCATGAAAGCCGGTCCATTGTGAGATGATGCGACTGTATTCCGAAAGATGCGCCAGAACACGGAGACCTTGCAAGACGATCGAAGGGCTCGATGCGTGACGGTCACAACGTCTGGAGGAAGCGTAGAAGCGCCGCTCTGTCCCCTTCTCCCAGCGAGCCGAACGCTTGGATCACGTTGGCCGCCTCCCCGCCGTGGCGGGTGACGGCGTCCCCCAGCGTCGTGGCGGAACCATCGTGGAGGTAGGTACGGCGGTACCGGAGCCCCCACAGGGGTGCCGTCCGGTACTCACCCGGGGCCGCCTGGGGCGTGCACACGTCGGAGGCCGCGCCACCCAGATCGTGGAGCAGGAGGTCGGAATAGAGCGGAACGATCCGATGGGCGAGCGCGCCTTCGCCGGCTTCGCCCGTGGTCAGGACGGGGGTGTGGCACCGCGCGCACCCGACCTGCTCGAAGACGGTTTCGCCCCGCCGGACGCTGTCCGCCACCGGTCCCTTCTGCAGGCGCTCCGGCGCGGGCGGCGCGAGCAGACGCACGTAGTCGGTCAGGAGCCGCATGGTCGCCGCGTCCATCTCCGGATCGGGCATGGGATCGACGTCCCGGGGCAGAACCACTCCGTTGCGCCGTTCCTCCGTGGGGTGATCCTCGGTGGTGAAGCCGAGCTCGAAGCGAAGGGCGGTGTCCACGAAGTCCGCGACCGTGACCGCATCTCCCTTGCGGCCGAAGCGGGCCGACCGGCCGTCGGGCATGTACGCCACCCGGCCGCTGATGCCATCGCCGTCCTCGTCGTCGGGGTCGGCCGCGCGCGCCAACTCCGCGTCGGGGATGGCCTCCATGAGACCGAGTCCGAAGAGCGGGGGCGCCACGACGCGCGCCGTCGCCGTGGCGGCGGAGGGGACCTCCTCCGGCCCCATGCCGGCGGCCACGAGGAGTGGCGTGGCGCGTTGCTGGATGTTGTCCCCGCCGCCGTCCACGAGAAGGCTGCACGTGCCGTCCACGAACCGCGTCGCCTTCAACACCGGGATACGGACTCCACCGCCGCCGATGGCGGGTGAATCGTGGCAGTCCGAGCAGCGCTCGGCGTTGAACAACGGACCGAGCCCCTCCTGTGGGGTCGCGAGGCGCTCGAAGAGCGCTCTCCCCAGGAGGAATCGTGCCCGCTCCGAGTCGGTGAGCCCCGGGAGCGGCTCACCGGGCACATCGGTGGTGGGCGCCTCCCCTGGACCGGTGCAGGCGGCGCAGATCAGGACCCATCCCATCACCCGGTATCTCGTGAGCTTCATGGCCGTCCCCCGGTGGTCGTTTCGATTTCCTCGGCAGCCGCGATGAGGCGCCGGGACAAGGCAGTGGACGCGAGCATGGCCTCGGTGTCCACCCTCCAACCGAGAGGTTCCAGGAGCCATCGGCGCAGGAGGGGAGGAACGGGTCGCAGCGCCACCCGCCGCGCCACCAGGCGCTCCATGTACCGGTCCAGAGATGCCCCCTGCGCGGGCTCCCCACCCGCGGCCGCCAGTTCCCCCAACCAGAACGATACGTCCTCACGATGCACTTCCCTGAGCGCCTCCTCCCGCTCGCCCTCGAGCGCCACTCCCCGCCGCACTCCATCGCGGAACCGGATCTCCCGCTTGACCAGTTCCAGGACGAACGCCGTCACGGCGGGATCGGGCGCGCCCACCAGGGCCGCACGGTCCGGGTCCGGCAGCGACCAGACGTACCGGGCCACGATGTCCCGGTCCAGACCACCCCCGTCCCAGGTCGCCACGGGAGAGCCGACAACCGGGTCATCACCGCCCTGCCCGGCCACGCCGGGGGGCTCCCCTTCCACGGGGAGGACGGCCAGGCGCCGCACCACGGCCGGCCCCTCCGGCGAGACCCGGGGAGAGATCCGGTCCAGAAGCTCCCTTCCGGCCCGGGTGTCGGACTCCGCCATGATGCGCTCGGACAGCAGGCGCGCGAAGAGCCCGGCCACGTCCTGGAAGCGAGGCCGGTATACGATATGGAAACCCGCGGGGCTCTCCACGACCGACGAGACCTGACCCG
>JAOUPR010000027.1 GCA_029879725.1 Gemmatimonadota bacterium
CCCCACGGCGTAGGCGTTGATGGTCGCCTCGATTTCGAGGCCGTGCGCTTCGGCGAAGGCCAGGGAGGCCACCACCACCGCGGCCGCTCCGTCGTTGAGGCCCGGCGCGTTCCCGGCCGTGACCACGTGGTTCTCGATGTCCGCGGGGGCATCCTTCACGAAAGCCGGGCGGAGCTTCGCCAGCGCCTCCAGGGACGTGTCCCCCCGCGGGCCCTCGTCCACCCCCACCACCGTGGATCCCCTCCGGCCGGCGATCTCCACCGGGACGATCTCTCCGTCGAACTTCCCCGCCTCCTGGGCCGCCACCGCCTTGCGGTGCGACCCGAGGGAGAACGCGTCCGCGTCTTCCCGGGAGATCCCCGCCTTGTGCGCCGTGTACTCCGCGTGCCCGCCCATGTGGCAGGCTCCGAAGGAACACCACAGCCCATCGAAGATCAATCCGTCCTGGACGTTCTGGTCCCCGAACTTCACCCCGTTCCTCATCCCGCGGAGGTAGTGGGGAACGTTGGACATCGATTCCATCCCCCCGGCCACCACAAGACCCGCGTCACCGGCCTTGATGGCCTGGGCGGCGAGCATGACGGCCTTGAGGCCCGAGCCACAGACCTTGTTGATGGTGAGGGCGGGGATGCCCGCGGGGATTCCCCCGTGGATGGCGGCCTGGCGGGCCGGCGCCTGGCCCGAACCCGCCCCCACGACGTTCCCCATGATCACCTCGTCCACCAACGCGGCGTCGATCCCCGCGCGCTCCACGGCGGCCCGGATGGCGACGGCACCGAGGCCGGGAGCCGCGAGCGGACTCAATCCGCCGAGGAATCGGCCGATGGGAGTGCGAGCACCCCCCTTCAGGATCACGGGCCTACGGCTCTTGTCGGTCATGCGAAGCTTCGATGATGTCGGGGAACTCCGGGCGCGCCCCGGAGGATGGGCCAGCGGTCAGCCCTTTCAAGATAGGAAAAACGACCCCGCCGGTCACCCGGGGGCGCCGCGCTTCAGGGGGTCGGTGACGGGAGGAGGGACGGAGTGGGATCGTCACGGTCGAGGCGGCCCCACGGCACGTCGGCGTCGTGCTCGAACACGAGGAGCCACCCTTCCTCCCGGGCCCGGGGCCACAGGCCGCGCTTGGATTCCATGGTCACGAGGGGCTCCAGGTCGTATCCCATGATCCAGGGAAGAGGGAGATGGGCCGAGGTCGGGCAGACATCGCCCAGGAAACACGCCACGTCTCCGCCGTCCTCCACCCAGACGGACTGATGATGGGGCGTGTGTCCCGGCGTGGGCGCGACCCGGACCCCTTCCGTGATCACGGCCTCACCCTCCACGGGACTCCAGAGGCCGGCCTCGGCCACGGGCTCGAAGTTGTGCGGAAGATAGCTCGCCCGCACGCGCTCGTTCCCCCCGCGCGCGAACTCCAGCTCGCGGCGCTGAACCACGTGTCTCGCCCCCGGAAACGAGGGGCGGACGTGCCCGTCCCCGTCGCGGAAGGTGTTCCCGCCGGCGTGGTCGAAGTGGAGATGGGTGTTCACCACGATGTCCACGTCGTCGGGTTGGAACCCCGCGGCCCGGATGGCGTCCTCGAGGCGGGAGGGGTATCCAAGGTTGGCCACGCCGTAGATGCGATGGAACTTCTCCGACTCCTTGTTCCCCGCTCCGGTATCGACCAACACCAGCGCGCCGGGGGCCTCGATGAGAAGGCAGCGCATGGCCAGGGGAATCCGGTTGCGGTCGTCCGGAGGAATCCGCTCCTCCCACAGCGGGCGGGGAACGACACCGAACATGGCCCCGCCGTCGAGCCAGAGGAGCCCGGCCTCCAGCGCGTGGATGCGGATCCCCCCCACCCGCGTGCTCCGCACCAGCGGCATCTCCGCGATGTCGCGCGCCATGAAGCCTACGCCTCTTCCGGGGGTTCCGGACTCAGGGGTTTCTCCTTCTTCCTGGCGTTGCGCCCCAGGTACCGTTCCAACGCGGGGAGATCCGCCAGCCCCTTCGCCCCAGCTTCGTCCAGAAGGCACATGAGGACCTTCGCGGTGGCGAGGGCATCGCCGTAGGCACGGTGCCGGTCGGACACCTCCACGCCGAAGTGACGGGTCACGGCGTCCAGATTCCTGCGTCTCAACTCCGGGACGAGCGCCCTGGCCATCCGCACCGTGCAGAGACGGGGCACACCGGGCACGTCCCCACGGGCCTGGAGGAGTTCACCCGAGACGAATCCCCAGTCGAACGCGGCGTTGTGCGCCACGAACACCCGGCCGTCCACCCGGCGCATCACCTCGTCCGCCACGTGGTCGAAGTACGGGGCGCCGGCGACCATGCGGTCGTCGATCCCCGTGATGCGGGTGATCATGGGCGGGATGGATCGCCCGGGGTTGAGCAGCGTCTGGAACTCGTCGACCACCACGCCTCCCCTCACCTCCACGGCGGCGATCTCCGTGATGCGGTCCCCCCGGGCGAAGGACCCGCCGGTGGTCTCCACGTCCACCACCACGTACGACAGCTCCGCCAGAGACTGATCCGACCCGGAAGCTTCGTCGAGACTCCAGATCCCCTGGGCGTCCACCCGGAAGCGCGGGTCCGATCCCAGGAGCTGGAAGACGGCGGCGGACGCCGCGCCGGGATGGCCGGACAGCCGGAGGACGTCGCGGGCGATGTCGAGGGTGTGGAGCGCGCCACCCCGCAGACGACGCGCGACCCGCTGGGAAAGTGTGAGGCCCTTCCCCTCCCTCACGCGTCCGTATCTCCGCGGCTGATGTCGAAGCTCAGGGACTCCAGTTCCATGGCGAGGCTCACGTCCTTCAGGAACACCCCCTTCGGGACCCGGAGCTGCTTCGGCGCGAAGTTGAGGATTCCCCTCACTCCCGCCACCACCGCCCGGTCGGCCACCTGCTGCGCCGCGTCGGCCGGCACGGCGAGCACCACGATGTCCACGCATTGGTCGTGGATCACCGATTCGAACTCCTCCAGCGGTCGGACCACGTCGGACCCCATGGCCGTCCCCACCTTGGCGGGATCGACGTCGAACACGGCAACGAAATCGAACCCCCGCCGCGTGAAGTTCGGGTACTCGGTGAGCGCGGCTCCGATCCGTCCCGCCCCCACGAGGGCCACCCGCCACCGGCGGTCCACGCCGAGGATCTGGCGCAGATGGCCGAGCAACTCCCTGACGGAGTACCCCATCCCCCGCTTCCCGAAGGAACCGAAGTGGGACAGGTCCTTGCGCACCTGGGCCGCCGTGGTGCCGCCGTCGTGGGCCAACTCCTCGGACGATACCGTGGCCTCGCCCTGGTCTTCGAGCAACTCCAGGGTGCGGAGATAATGCGACAACCGGCGAACCGTCGTCTTGGGGATCCTTCGCGGTGCGATCATGTGCCCAGGCCACCCTGACAGTGGAACAGCTTGCTTGTGAAAAGCATCACAAATCTAGGAGGCACCCTCCCGATGAGCAACGCGGGAAACGGCTCCGCGGGGAGCGGTGCTCCCGTCATCCCCCCAGGGCGATGGGAAGGCGCAGGGAGAGCTCCACGAACTGGGCCGGGGTAAGGCGCTCGGGGCGGCACTCCGGGACGATCTCCATGCGTTCCAGGACGTCCGTCCACACCTCCGGACCGAGCTCGAGATCGGGATGGGAGCGGAGGATCTTCCCCAACTGTTTCCTGCGCCACTGGAAGGCGGCCCGCACCAACACCCTCAGCCGTGCCTCGGCCTCCGGGTCCAGGGGAGGGGGGGCCAGGGGCGTCAACCGCACGACGGCCGACTCGACGTTGGGAACGGGACGGAACGCCTTGCGACCCACGCGGAACAGCTTCTCCACCCGGGCCACGCTCTGGACGCCCACGGTGAGGGCGCCGTACTCCCCGGTCCCGGCCGGGGCGACCATGCGGTCGGCCACCTCCTCCTGCACCAGGAGGACGATCACCTGGGGACGAGGCCGACGGAGGAGGTGGAAGACGATGGGCGTGGTGATGTTGTACGGGATGTTTCCCACCACCTTGAGCCGCTCCATGGAGGGCACGTGGTCGGCCAGCTCCACCTGGAGGATGTCTCCCCGCACCACCTTCACGTGGGGCCGGTCCCCATACTCCGCTTCCAGGGATACGGCCAGAGCGTCGTCCAGCTCCACGACGACGAGCCGGCCCGCCCTCTCCGCCAGGTGCCGGGTGAGCGCGCCCTGGCCGGGGCCGATCTCCACCACCTCGTCCCGCGGCTCGACTCCCACGGCGTCGACGATCTTCCGTTGGAGATTCGGGTCGACCAGGAAGTTCTGACCCAGGGACTTCTTGGCGCGATGCCGGCCCGCCTCGCCCGTCACGGTGCCACCGCGCCGCGCACCGCGGAGCGCGTCACGTCCTCAGCACCATCGCGGTGCGGTCGTCCCCCGTGAGCGCGGATCCCTCGGACACGGGAAGGGTGAAGAGAGCCTCCACGATCCGCGCGGGGTCCTCTCCCTGGTTGAGCCTCACCGCCTCCAGGATGCGCGCCTCACCGTCACCGCGCGTGGCGGACGCCAGGTTGTCGGGGAGCCCATCGGTGAACAGGACGAGCGTGTCGGAGTCACGATCCCAGGACACCACCTCCTCCTGATACGCGTCCGGTCCGGCGAATCCCACCGGAGGGTCGGTCGCGGTGAGGCGAACCGCCTCACCGCCGGACTTCATGACGAAGGCATGGGGGTGCCCCGCGTTGGAGTAGATCAACGTCCGCGCCGCGGGATCCAGCACTCCGTAGAACACCGTGAGGAACATCTCCGTGGTCTCCAGCTCCTCGCGCAGAGCGTCGTCCAGGTCCCTCAGGACCTGCGCCGGCGACAGCGGGGACTCGCGAGCGTAGATGGCCGCGGCGCTCATCGTGAGCGTCATGATCAGGGCCGACGGGAACCCGTGCTGGGACACGTCACCCAGCATCACCCCGATCCGCCCCGCCGGAAGCTTGAAGAGCTGGTAGAAGTCCCCACCCACCTGTTCGGCGGGCACCACCCGGGCCGCGGCACGGGCGCCGGAAAACCGACCCGCGTCGGGGAGGAGCTTCTGCTGGAGGTCGTGCGCCAACTCCATCTCGCGCGCCATACGCTCCTTCGACAGACTCTCCTGGATGAGGCGGTTGTTCTCCAGAGCCGCGCCCACCTGCGAGGCGATGGCCGCCAGAAGCTTCTGGTCCGCCGCGTTGAAGCGATCGTCCTCCTTGCGGCCGATGAGGTTGATCACGCCCACCGTGCGCGACTCTCCCGTGGGCGGCGTGTACCGGATGGGTACCGAGAGGAACGAGTCTCCGGGAAGCCCATGCTCTCTCTGCGCGACCGTGGGAGTCCGCGAAGCGATGACGGAGCGTCCCTCCCGGAACACCGTGGAGGTGACGCGGTCCGGGTCCTCCGTGGAGAGCGGACCCTCCACTCCGTGCGCCCCGAATTCCGCGATGATGTGGAGGTGATCGTCACCGGCGTCGAAAACCCACAACGAGCCTCGAAGCGCGCCCATCACGTCACACACCTCCCCGAGGATCACCCGGGCCGCCTCGTCGAGATGGAGGATGGACCCCAGCGTCTCGCTGATGGAATAGAGGAGGTTGATCTCTTCGTACCGCTCGGACAGCTCGTGCGTGAAGAAGCGGACTTCACGCTCCGATTCCATGGCGCGATACAACGCCGAGGCCAGAACGTCGGCCACCGCGTCCGGTGGCGCGGTCTCCACGGAGAGAACCTCCACCACGAGCGCTCCTCCATCCTTGAGGAGAACGCGGCGGGTCACGGGCGGCGGGGAATCACCCTCCGGAACGGGCACGGCCGGCGATTCGTAGAGCGGCTCACCACGGTCACCCGGAACGGCTTGGGGAAAGACCCTGACCCGCGCCCCGAACGCTCCTTCGACGTCCTGCAGGACTTCCTTCGCCGCATCGGGAAGGAAAGCCGGAAGGGCCGCTCCAGTGGATTCCACGCTCATGACGAAAGAGGAGGGCCGGGGGGATCGGCGCTCGGACGACGGAGAGGTTTTCGATACACCGGGCTAGGCCTGGGCACCACCTTCCAGAACCCCGTCCCCGTCCAGACGGAGCACCAGGGTGACCGAATTCCCCCGGTCGTTGAAGCTCACCTCGTCCAGGAGCTTCTTCATGAGGAAGAGCCCGCGGCCACCCACGTCGGACAGATGGTCCGGAGTGGTGGGGTCGGGCACGAGGGCCGGGTCGAAGCCCACGCCCTGGTCCGTGACGCGGGCGGTGACCATCACCTTGTTGATGCGGACCTCGACCATGACGCGCTTCGACGGGTCGTGACCGTTTCCGTACAGCATCGCGTTGGAGAGGGCCTCGGTGAGTCCCACGCGGAAGTTGAAGCGGAGACGGGAGGCGGCCCGCTCGCAGGCGTCGCACCGGGCCACCACGTAGTCCACCGCATCCTCGATGGACTGGAGGTCGGTGGGGAGCTCTAGAATCAGGTCTTTATCCATGGGGCTCGGTCTCGGATCCGGAGTGCTCAGGGGTGAACAGCCTACCCTTGGGTCGCGCGGCGGAACGGTCAGAATCCGTCCAGCGCCTGCGCCTTGTCGTCCGCGATCCGAAAGAGCGTATCCAGCTTCGTGAGCTCGAACAGCGTCTTGAGATCCTCGTTCAGGCTGGAGAGCCGCAACTCCCCGCTCTGCTCGCGGATCTTCTTGGACAGGCTCACCAACACGCCGAGGCCGGAAGAGTCGATGTACCCCGTGTTGGAGAAATCGATGACGAACTTCCGATCCCCCTCCTCCAGGTGCTCCAGGACCTTCTGCTTCAACTCCTGTCGGTTCCCGACGATGAGTTGCCCCTCTACCTCTACCAGGGTGACGTCACCACTCTGTGACACCTGAAAGCCCATGGGATCTCCCTTCACGTCTGGATGCGGATGTCGCCCCGCCACCGATCACGGTGTGCGGCGCCATGGCCTGATGAGCCGTTCAATGATAAAAAGGGAACAAATGTCGGGGCAAGCTCCAAGTGCCCAAAGCCGCTCTCACCGGGACGAAAACTTGCGGTTCACCGCCGCCAGGACCGGCGGCGACACGAACGGTCCCACGTCTCCGTTCAAGCTGGCCACTTCACGGACCAGCGACGACGAGAGAAAGGAGTACTCCCCTTCCGGGACCAGGAACACCGTCTCGATCTCGTCCCAGAGCTTCTGGTTCATCTGGGCCATCTGGAGCTCGTATTCGAAATCGGACACCGCCCGCAGGCCGCGGATCACGACATGCGCGTCCCGCTGGCGAGCGAAGTCCACCAGGAGTCCCTGGAACGACACGGCCTCCACCCGGGGCTCGTCGCGGAAGACCTCCGTGATGAGCTCCAGGCGCTCCTCCACGGAGAACAAGCCCTTCTTGACGTGGGTCGCCGTGTAGGCCACCGCCACCAGCAATCGGTCGGCGATGCGGAGTGAACGTCGGGCGATGTCCTCGTGCCCCCGCGTGAGGGGGTCGAAGGAACCGGGGTAGATCGCGGTGATGGGGGTGGCGCGATTCATGGCTCGGCAACAAGGGTGGTGAGGGTCGTGTCTCCGTACCGCCGACTCCGGGCGACACACTGCGTGCCCACGTCTTCCCGGGAAGGATGCTCCAACCAGAGCTGGGACGCAAACGGGCGTTCGCGGAACGCGTCCGCGAGCCGCTGGGCGTCGCCCGTGCCGTACGGGGGATCGGCCAGGGCAACGTGGAACGGCAGACCGGCGTCGGCCTCCTGCCCGAGGCGCCGGAGATAGCGGAACACGTCGTCGTGGATCACGGTGCAGCTCTCCTCGGCGCCGAGGAGGTGGATGTTCGCCTCCAGGACCTTCTGCGACGAACGGGCGCTCTCCACGAACACCACGCCGACCGCACCGCGGCTGAGCGCCTCCAACCCCAGGGCGCCCGACCCCGCGAAGAGGTCCAGCACCGCACGGTCGGCGAGGTCCCCGCCCAATGCCGACATCCACGCCTCCCGGACCCGGTCCGTGGTCGGACGGATGTTCCGTCCCTTCAGGGGATTCAGGCGGCGGCCCCGCCAGCGACCGGCGATGATCCTCACGAGGAGCGTCCCTCGGCGGGCCTGAGGTCGAGCACCCTGGCCTGGGCCCGGGGTCGACCCTTCCACTCGTTCCTCTCCAGCCGGAAGAGGACGTCGTGCGGCCCCCCGCCCAGCGAGCCCGGCGGGATCCGGTGCGCCAGGCCGAACCCGATCCCATCGAGCCGGGAGGCCCCGTCGGCGAGACGGACCTTGAGGTGTCCATGCCCGACCTCCCGCGCTTCCTGGAGATGCACGGCTCGGGCCATGAACACGGGTTGCCGGTTCCCCATCCCGTGGGGTCCCAGGTATCCGAGCCAGTGGGCGAGGTCGAGATCGGCCTCGTCGAGTCCCAGCTCCACCTCGGGCTCCAGGACGGGCTCCAGGGAAACACCCTCCATCCGGCGCGAGGCCTCCTCGCGGAAGGCGGCGCGAAACTCCGGCACGGCCGGGGCGTCGATGTCCATCCCCGCGGCCTGCTCGTGGCCGCCGAACCTGCGCAGGTACTTCCGGCACGCGTGCAACGCCTCGTAGACGTGGAATCCGGGGATGGACCGGGCGCTCCCCCGCCCACCGCCCTTCCCGTCCAACGCCACCATCACCGTGGGGCGGTGGATCCTCTCCACGACCCGCGAGGCCACGATCCCGATCACGCCGGGGTGCCACCCCTCACCCACCACGACGACTCCGAAGTCCGACAGGGGATCATAGGATCCGGTCAGGACCTCCATGGCTCCGTCCAGCGTCCGACGATCCTCGTCCTTGCGCGCCTTGTTCAACGCATCCAGTTCCCGGGCCAACTCGCCCGCCCGGGCCGGATCGTCGGTGAGAAGAAGCTCCAACGCCGTCGTGGCGTCGCCCATCCGACCCGCCGCGTTGATGCGCGGTGCGATGCCGTATCCCACCGCCGACACGTCCACGCTCTCTCCGGACACTCCCGCCACCTCCAGGAGGGCCCGGAGCCCGGCGATCCCCGTATGGGACATCCGGCGCAGGCCGTGCCGCACCAGGATCCTGTTCTCACCCCTCAGGGGCACCAGGTCCGCCACGGTGGCCAGTGCCACGAGATCCAGGTACTCGAGAACGTCCCCGTCTCCCGTGCCCATGAGCTCCCCCACCAGCGCGCACAGCTTGAAGGCGACTCCGGTACCGCACAGACCACGGTCGGGATGTCCGCAGTCGGGCCGGTTCGGATTCACCACGGCGAAGGCGCGGGGCAGGCGGGATTCCACGGTATGGTGATCCGTCACGATCACGTCCATCCCCTCCGAGGTGGCTCGTTCCACCGTCTCGAAGGCGACGATCCCGCAGTCCACGGTGACGACCACGGTGGCGGCCGCGTCCCGGGCGGCCTGGAGCCCCGCGGGCCCGAAGTCGTACCCGTGGCGCATCCGATCGGGCACGAAGGGCACAACGTCCCCCCCGAGCCGCCGGAGCCAACGGGTGCAGAGCGCCGTGGCGCTGATGCCGTCCACGTCGTAGTCGCCATGGACGAAGATGGTCTCGCCACTCCGGATGGCGGCCACGATCCGGTCCGCCGCCCGGCGAAGGTCCACCATGACCTCCGGGTGGCTCAATCCGTCCAGGACGGGGCGCAGGTGGGCCTTGGCGGCCCCGACGTCCGCGAGTCCCCGGCGGGCGAGGACGGCACAAACGGACCGGGGGAGGCGAAGCGCCTCCTGTAGCGCCGCGACCTCCGCGGCGGATACCGGAACCACCGGCGCCCACCGGGGCGCCGGCGGAACCAGGGTCGGCGGCGCGGTCACTCCTCCGTGGACTCGACCTCGCCGGAAGTCTCGGACGCGGCCGGGTCCGGCGAACCGAGAATCACCCCGCACGCTTCACAACGGATCAACCGCGTGCCGTGCCGCACCTCGTTCTGCAACTGGAGCGGCACCACCCCGTAACAGTTGCTGCAGGCGCCATCGTCCGTGAGGGCCGCCACCGCCGCGCGGCTCCCGCCCCGCCGGATGGCGTTGTACAGCTCGAGCTCCCGCGCGTCGATCCCCCCGGCGAACGCGTCGCGCTCCTCGTTCAGGCGCTCCAGCTTTCGCTGGACTTCGGCCCTCTGGTCGAGAAGCTCCTGGCGCCGAGGCGCCAGTTGGCCCTGGGCCTCCGCGAGCCCCGCCTCGGCCTCAGCCAACCTCTCCTCCAGCTTCCGGACCTGGTCCAGGAGCGTGTACGCCTCCTGTTGATCGCTCTGGAGCGCACGGCGGATCATGTCCAACTCCGAACTCACCGCCGCCTCCTCGCGGAGGTTCCGAACGGAGTTCATGCGCTCCTCGAGCTTCTCGGCGCGCACGGTCTTCTCTTCGGCGGAGACGGTGAGGCGACGTTCCTCGACCCGCATCTCCTGGAGGCGTGTGCGCGTCGTGTTCACCTCGCTCTCCAGCGCGAGGGCCGGCTCCTCGATTTCTTCGAAGAGGGGATCGAAGCTCTGGATCTCCTTCTGCGTCTCGAGGATGCGGGTGTCGAGATCCTGGAGTTCCCGAAGGGCGGTACGGGTCTGCTGACTCATGGGTTGTGCTGTTCGCGTTGGGGATCGTTCTGGATACGGCGTAAGGTAGAAGCCCAGTACTCGGGGTCCAAATCCCTCAGCTCCTTGGACAACGTAAACTTTTCCTGGGCGAGTGTCCTCTTCTCCGTCTCATCGGTGGCTTCACGCACCCGGCGGTGAAGTGCTTCCAGGCGCGCGTCGAGGGCCGCCGCGCGTATGCGCGTCACGGCCTTTTCGAACACCCTCCCGACGTGGGGAATCTCCGCGGGGTCGTTCAACAACTCCGTGAAACGGGCCGCCGCCACCGGGTCCATGGAAGGCGGTGGACTCCGTAGTTCGGGGTCGTCGAGCAGAGTCTGGAAGATCGCCCGGTAGGCGGAATCCACAAAGTCATCGGGCCCGAGCCACTCCGCAACCCTCTCCACGTACTCCGGGTTGCGGATCATGATGGCCAGGAGCTCTCGTTCGGGCCCCATGCGGAGAACCGTGGAGGGAGGCCGACCCCGGGGCGCCGTCTGGGCGGGCGGCGGGGTGCCCACGGCGCGGGTTCGCCTCCCCTCCTTGCGGATCTCCTCTTCCAGCGTGTCCCGGCGTACGCCGGTCCGATCGGACACCTTCGCCACGTAGATGTCGCGCAGCGCGGGGTCCGCCGCGGCGCGCAGGGTGGGGAGGACACGGTCCACCGCGCTCCGGGTCCGTTCGATGCTCCGGAAGTAGCCCTTCTCCTCCAGGATCTGGAGCTTGCGATCCAGAACGTCCATCGCGTCGTCCAGGTGCCGTTGCAACGCCTCCGCACCCTCGCTCCGGACGAGGGAGTCGGGGTCCTCTCCCGGCGGGAGGGTCGCCGCGGCGGGATGCAACTTCTCCGCCAGGAGGACGTCGCCGGCGCGGAAGGTGGCCTTCAGCCCCGCGGAATCGCTGTCGAAGAGGAGGACCACCTTCGTGGTGTAGCGCGACAGGAGTCGCGCCTGCTCCTCGGTCATGGCGGTGCCGAGGGGCGCCACGGCGTTCCCGAAGCCGTGGGACGCCAGGGAGACCACGTCCATGTACCCCTCCACCACCAGGGCGCATTCCTCCCTCCGGATGGTGTGGCGCGCGCCGGACAGCCCGTAGAGGACGCTCCCCTTGTGGTAGATGGGGGTCTCCGGCGAGTTGAGGTACTTCGGCGCGTCGCTCCGGTCCTGGGCGAGAATCCGCCCCCCGAATCCCACGACCTTCCCCGAAAGCCCCTCGATGGGGAAGATGATCCGGCCCCGGAAGCGGTCGTAGGCGTCTCCGGTACGCTCCCTCCTCCCCAGAAGACCCACCTCCACCATGAGGTCTTCGTCGAGCCCGAGCTTGGCGGCGGTGTCCCGCAGAGCGGTCCACTCGTCGGGTGCCCACCCCAGGCCGAAGCGTTCCGCGACCTCCTCCGTCACCCCCCGATCGGCCAGGTACTTCCGCGCCACCGCGCCGGTTTCGGGATCCGTGAGGTTCTTGCGGAAGAACTCCCGCGCGAAGGTGTTGAGCTCGTAGAGCGCGCGGTGGGGATCCTCCTCTTCGCGCTCGCGGGAGACCTCGCGGATCTCGATCCCCGAGCGGGCGGCCACGTGCCGCACCGCCTCCACGAAGTCCAGCCCCATCCGCTCCATCACGAACGAGAAGACGTCTCCGGACTTCCCGCACCCGAAGCACTTGTAGAACCCCTTGTCGGGCACCACGTAGAAGCTGGGCGTGCGCTCGTCGTGGAAGGGGCAGTTGGCCTTGTACTCCTTCCCGGATTTCTTGAGTTGGACGTGCTCGGAAACGATGTCCACGATGTCCGCCCGCGCGCGGACCTCGTCCACCTGGTCGTCGGGGATCATCGGAAGCTCACCACCGTCACCCCCGCCCCGCCCTCGGTGGGCCCGCCCATCCGATACGACACGACCCGGGAGTCGCCGGCGAGAAGCTCCTGGGTGCGCTGGCGCAGCGCCCCCGTTCCCTTCCCGTGGATGATGCGCAGGTCGGCGAGGTCTTCCAGCACGGCGTCGTCCAGCGCGCGGCTCAGGGCCAGCACCAGCTCGTCGACGCGCAGCCCCCGGAGATCCACCTCCATGCGGGCCGCCTCGGGCCCCGACCACCCCCCGTGCCCTCTCCCGGCGGACCCCCGCTCCTCCGGTTGCGGCGCGGCGCCCTCCAGGGGTTCCAACTCGTGGACGGGAATCTCCATCCGCATCGCCCCCACCTCCACCGACGCCCGGCGAGCCCTGACCTCCACCACCCTCCCCTTCCCGCCGGTGGACCGGATGCGCACCCGGTCCCCCGGAGCCACCCGCACGTCGGAGGAACGGGACGATGCCCCGGCCCGCACGGCCGCGCGCTGTTCGCGGGCCGCCGCCTCCACCCGGCTCCGCGCCTGACGGCTCGCCTCGTCCAGGTCCGCGGCGGTGGCTTCACGAACCTCACGGATGGCGGCGTCCACCTCGGAGCGCGCCTCGAGGAGCACCCGGCGGGCCTCCTCCCGGGCGCGCCCCTCCGATTCCCGCTCGGCCTTCCGGAGCGTCTCCGCGCGCACGGCGACCTCCGCGCGGAGCCCCTCCGCCTCCCGCCGCTCCACCTCCAATGCCTCCACCAGCAGCCGGGCTTCCTCCTCGCGGGACTCCAGGCGGGTGAGGAGTTCCTCCAACTCGGCTTCGCCCGCCTCCCTGTAGCTCTCCGCGCGGTCGAGCAACTCCGCCGGGAACCCCAGCCGGCGAGCGATGGCGAGCCCGAAGCTCCTCCCCGGCCGCCCCTTCACCAGGTGGTAGGTCGGCTCCATCCGCTCACCGTCGAACTGGAGGGAGGCGTTGACGATCCCGCTCCCCGGGTGATCGAGTCGCTTCAGTTCCCCCAGGTGGGACGTGACCACCGCCAGCCCTCCACGGGAAGACAACTCCTCCAGGATCGCCCGGGCGAGGGCGGCGCCCTCCGCCGGATCCGTGCCCGTCCCCATCTCGTCGATGAGGACGAGGGAGTCGGTATCCGCCCGCCGGACCAGCTCGAGAAGGTTGGTGAGATGGGCGGAAAACGTGGACAGGCTGTGGGCGATGGACTGTTCGTCGCCGATGTCCGCGAAGAACGAGCGGAAGACGACCAGGCGCGTCCCCTCCCCCACCGGCGGGACGATCCCGCTCTGCGCGAGGGCGGACACCAACCCCACCGCCTTGAGGAAGACGCTCTTTCCCCCCGTGTTCGGGCCGGACACCACGAGCACCCTCTCCTCGGGCTCCATGATCAGATCGAAGGGGATCACGTCCTCGCCGGACATCTCCACCAGCACGGGGTGCCTCCCCCCTCGGATCTCCAACGCGCCCTCCCCACGGGCCACCAGCGCGGGAACCTCGGCCTTCCAGGCCATGGCCGTCCTCGCGCGCGCATGGAGGGAATCGAAATCCACCAACGCCTCGACGGCTCCGGTGAGGACGTCGCGGTGGGGGGCCAGGCCCCCGCTCACCTCACGGAGGATGCGATGGATCTCCCGCGCTTCTTCGCGCTCCAGTTCGCGCAGCTCGTTCATGAGCGTCAACGCCACCGGCGGCTCCACGAACAGGGTGGCTCCGGTGGCCGACTCGCCGTGGATCACCCCCCCGACGTCGCCCTTCCCCTCGCGGCGCACGGGAATCACGTACCGGCCCTCGCGAATGGACACGGAGGCGTCGGGGACCACGATGCGCTCGGGGAGGTTCCTGAGAAACGCCTCGAGTTGCCGCACGATACGCGCATGTGCTCCGTGCAGGCGCTGCCGGATGGATCGGAGCTCCCTGGACGCGGAGTCCAGGACGACGCCCTCCACGTCGACGATCTTCCGGACGGAGTCTTCCAGCGAACGGTCTCGCCAAAGCCTCTCCCGAAGCGTGGAAAGCTCGGGGTACGCGCCGTCGCCTCCCCCCAACTCCTCCCCCAGCGTGCGAGAGGAGGTGAGCACCACCCCCACGAGATACACCTGGGGAGCATCGAGCACCGCGCCCTCGGCGCCGAGCCGATCCAACGCGGCGTACACGTCCGGGACGGGCGGCATCCCCCAGGCCGGCCGCTCGTTCAGGAACCGCATGACGGCGCCCACGCGGGCCAGCTCCCGAGCCGCCCCCGTGACGTCTCCCGACGGACGGAGAGACCGCACGTGCTCCTTTCCCAGGACGCTGGACGCCCGCCCGGCGACGGCGTCGAGGACCCTGGGGTACTCCAGAACCCGCAGCGCGTGCTCGCTCACCGGGTCACGCCCCCATCTCCTCCCTCACGATGCGGTTGACTTCCTTTCCATCGAACCGCCCACGGACCTTCGGCATGATGACGCCCATGAGGGGGCCCATCTGGTCCGCGCCGCCCGCGATGGCGTCCCGCACCAGGGCGCGCACCTCGTCTTCGGAGAGCTGCTCGGGCAGGTACGTCTTCAACACCTCCGCCTGAGCCTCCTCGTTGACGGCCAGCTCCTCGCGTCCACCCGAGCGCATCTGGTCCGCGGCGTCCCGGCGCTGCTTGATGGCCCGGGAAACGACCTGCAGGACGGCCTCGTCATCCACGGGAGACCCGCCGTCGATCTCCCGGTTCTTGATCTCGGACAGGAGGGTGGAAAGCACCAGGGTACGGAACTTGTCCCGGTCCTTGCGGGCCTGGTTCAGATCGCCCTGGATCCGGGTCTTGATATCGCTGGACACGTTGATCCCTCTCGGTTCAGGACGCCTCTCCTCCGGTCGAAGGGGTAGGCGGACGTGCGGCACGGGGAACGGGTGGCGGCCCCGCGTCCGCGCTCGGTGACGGAAGCTATCCAGATCCCCGACGAAGGGTCAACGAGCCCGCCCCGCCCTCACCCGGGAGGCCACCCCATCGCCCTGCCCCCCAGGAGGTGGAGGTGCAGATGGTGGACCGACTGACCGCCGTCGGCGCCGGTGTTGAGGACCGTCCGGTACCCGTTTTCCGCGATTCCCTCCGCCCGCGCGAGCTCGGCCGCCGTCAGCAGGATGCGCCCGAGAAGGTCGCCGTGCCCCGCCTGAGCCGTCGCCAACGACGTCACGTGGTTCCGGGGGATGACGAGGATGTGTGTGGGTGCCTTGGGATCGATATCGCGGAACGCCAGGACGTGTTCGTCTTCGAACACCACCGTGGCTGGAATCTCTCCCGAAGCGATACGGCAGAAGAGGCACTGGGCTTCCGACACTGTTCGAACCTCCTGTTGGTGGGGGTGGGGTGCGGGTTCTCCCGTGGTTCCCTCCCACCCGATCATGTTGGAGGGTGGGACCACGCGCAATGGACGCATGGGCCCTCCCCGCCCCTTCCGCCGCGTCTCGTCTCATCGTGCCATGGAGACGCCCCCTCCGGAAGTGGAGCTTTCCCCTCCGTTCCGCGTTCCGGACCATGACTCCACGGCACAGGAGACTTCCATGGAGATGCTGCTCACCCTCGCCGAGTCGATTCTGCGCGACCATCCCGCGCCCGCCATGCCCTTCGGTGACCTCCTGGTTCAGGTCCGGGAGCACCCCTCGTGCTCGAGCGTCGACGGAGCCAAGCTCCTCGGGGTGCTGAAGAGCGCCCCGGACCGGGTGAAGATCCTGGACCCGGCCCGCGGGCCGTGGCGGCCCCGGGAGGGAGGATCGGCACCCTCTCCGGATGCGTGGGTGGCCCTCCTCGGTACCCCACGGTCCGGACCGTCGGCGACGTCCGGCACGCCGGCGCTGCGCATCCTCCGCGAGAGCGTCCGCTGGCTCGCCCGGGGCGTGGACGAGCGCTCCACCTCCGAGGTGGCCCGATGGCATCGCATGGTGTTGGAGGAGGCGGCGGTCCGCGAACGCTGGACCGGGCGCGCCGCCTGACGTGGAGGAATCAGGAATGGAGGAGCGCCGCCCGCCACTCTCCGTCTTCGTCCAGGGCGTCCAGGGTGAACCCGGCCGCCGCCACGGCCGCTTCCATCGTCGGCCACTCCACGTCCATGATCCCCGAGAGGATCAGCACGCCCCCCGGCCTCAGCGCCGCGCGGAAGCCTGCCAGCATGGGACGAAGGATCCCGGTCTCGATGTTGGCGACCAGCCCGTCGAGGGGAGCCAGACCCTCGAGGAGCGCGTCGTCCGCCCAGGCGCACATCAGCGTCACCACGGGGTCCACCCCGTTGGCCTCGAGGTTCTCTTCCTGGGCCTCGCACGCCAGCGGGTCTCCTTCGACGCTGGTGACCCGGGCGGCACCCATGCGCGCGGCGGCGATGCTCAGGATCCCCGATCCGGACCCGATGTCGGCCCAGACCGACCCGGGCTCCACCACCCCGTCGAGGAGCCGGAGGCATCCGCGTGTGGTTCCGTGTTCCGCGGTGCCGAACGCCATCTTCGGGTCCACCACCACCACGATGTCGCCGGGCCCGGCGCCGGCGTCCATCCACGAGGGCGTGACCACGAGCCTCGGGGTGATTCGGCGCGGGGCCAGGCCGCGCTTCCACGTCTCGGCCCACTCCTCGTCCGGCTGCCAACGGAGGGAGACCTCGATCCCGTGCAGGCCGGTGTCTTCGCTCAACCGCGCGGCGATCCGATCCTCGCGCGCATCCTCGGGAGACGGGCGGTCGAGATAGGTGACCCACCAACCGTCCCGCTCTTCGATGGCTCGGCCTCCGAGGCCGAGCAGGCCGTCGGCGAGGAGCGCGTCCAGATCGGGGTCGGGTTCGGCCCCGGCCACCGAAGGCCCCGGACGGGCCCGTACCTCGAGCCACCGGAGCGATGGGTCGCCGCTCATCCTCCGGTGAAGGCCTCCCGCACCCGCGACCAGAATCCCTTGCGCGCCCGGTGGTCGAGCTTCTCGGGCGCCGGGTCCTCCACCTCACGCAGTTTCCGCACCACCTCCTCCTGCTCGGCGGAAAGCTCCTGCGGAACCCACACCAGGATCCGGATGAGCTGGTCTCCCCGCGTACGGCCGTTCAACTCGGGGATCCCGAGTCCCTTGAGGCGCAGCATCTCCCCACCCTGGATTCCGGGCGGAATCGCCACGTTGGCGGTTCCCTCGATGGTGGGCACTTCGATCTCGTCGCCGAGCACCGCCTGCCCGAAGGTGATGGGAAGGTCGAAGAGGAGGTCCGACCCCTCCCGGACGAAGCGGGGGTCCTCCTGGATCTCGAGAAGGACCACGAGGTCCCCCCGAGGCCCCCCGCGGGGTCCCACGCTCCCCTGTCCCCGCAGCGTCAGGAAGTTCTCCGAGGTGACGCCGGCGGGCACCTCCACCTCGATTTCCTTCTCCACGCGGAGCCGCCCCTCGGCCGAGCAGCGGGTGCACGGCGTGGTGATGACCCGACCCTCACCGCCACAGGTACGGCAGGGCTGAACGCTCACGAACTGACCGAACACCGATCGCTGCACGTGGCGCTCTTCCCCCGCGCCGCCGCATACCGTGCAGGTGGACGGTTGCGTTCCGGGCTCCGCGCCGGAGCCCTCGCAGGCCTCGCACGCGTCGAGAAGCGCCACCCGCAGGGTCTTCTTCACCCCCGTGGCCACGTCGGCCAGGGTCAGGGGCAAGCGGATGCGAACCGTCTGACCCTTCCGGGCCGAGACCCCCGACTGCCGCGCACCGCGCATCCCGAAGAGATCCTCGATGCCCCCGAACCCTCCGAAGTCACGCATGAAGATCTCGATGGCGTCGGAGAAGTCGAACCCACCGCCGAACCCGCCGCCGCGTCCCTTGAGACCCTGCTCTCCGAATCGGTCGTAGGCGCCACGCTTCTCGGGATCGCGGAGCACCTCGTACGCCTCCGTGACCTCCTTGAAGCGCTCCTCGGCGTCCTTGGAGCCCTGGTTGCGATCAGGGTGGTGCTCGAGGGCCAGCTTGCGATAGGCCTTCTTTATCTCATCGGCGTCCGCGTTTCGCGATACGCCCAGGAGCTCGTAGTAATCCGCCATGGACCGGGGGACAGAGGATCAGGATTCGAGAATGCGGGATACCAGGGTGGACGTGTGCCCCACGATGGCCACCACCTTCTCGTAGGGCATCCGGGTGGGCCCGATGACGCCGATCACGCCCTGGAGCCCTCCGACGCGGTACTCGGCCGTGACGAGAGTGAACTCGCTGAGCGCCAGTGTGCTGTGCTCGCCGCCGATCGTGATCTTCATGCGGCCGCCGTGCTCGCGCTTCAGCATGGCGTCGGCGATCAGATCGGTACTCTCCGTGAGGGCGATGAGTTCCTTCAGGCGCTCGCCGCTCTCGAACTCGGGCTGGGCGGCGAGAACGCTGGCGTTGCCCAGGTGCAGGGAGGAGCCTTCCAGCGTCGCGAGGTTGAACAACTCGGACCCGGACTGCACGAAGATGTTGAGCAGCTCGGACACTCCCTCCTCGGGAGGCGCCACGTCGCGAAGGCGGTCGGGCAACGTGCGGCGGATGTCGTCCAGGGAAAGACCGGCGAGTCGCTCGTTCATGATCACGGTCAGCGTGACCAGGGTGTCCCGAGGGACCTCCACCGGGAGATCCACGTAGACGGTGCGCACCACCCCACCCCGGATGGTGGCCACCATGAGCACCTTGTTCGACGCCACCTGGATGAGCTCGAGCTTCTCCAGCACCGTCGACTCCACGGAGGGCGCCAGGGCGACCCCCAGTTCGTTGGAGATGAGGCTCAACGCCCGCACGGCCTGCCGAACCAACCGCTCCACAGCCGACGAGCTCGCTCCCCCGAGCTCACGCACCAACGCGGCCTGCTCCAGCTCGGTCAGAACCTGGGGCTCCATGAGGCGATCCACGAAGAATCGGTACGCCAGATCCGTGGGGATCCGCCCGGCGGAGGTATGCGGGTGAAAGAGATATCCCTTCCCCTCCAGATCACTCATGGTGTTCCGGACGGTGGCGGCGGACACACCGAGGTCGTACCGCCGCGACACCGTGCGGCTCCCGGCGGGCTCCGCCGTGTCGACGTACGTACGGACCACCGCCTCGAGGACCTGACGCTCTCGGTCGGAAAGGTCCTCGCCTGCCGGATGATCTCTTGATTCCAGGGGTGCCATGTCTCGAAGATCGAAAGGGTCGGCGGACCAGGTCAAGGCGCCACGACCTCGGACAACTCCACGACGAGATGGTCGAGGACCACCCAACCCTCCGCCGTGAGCCGTACCCGGCCGTCGTTTCGGGTCGCCAGGCCCCGTGCTTCCCACGCCGCGGCCAGCGCCGCACCGGAGGTCCCCAGCCCCTCCTCGGACAACCCGCGGCGCGTGCGCAGCCCCAGCCAGATGGCCTCCAACGCCTCCGCCCCGTCGGTCACCACCTCGCGGGACTCTTCCGGGGACCGGTCCAGAAGGGTCCGCTCACGATAGGTGTTCCAGTCGCGGACGTTCCACCGCCGCACCGGCGGAGCGAAGCTATGGGCACCGTTGCCGAGACCCAGATACGGGGACCCGTCCCAGTACACCGAGTTGTGCACGGCCTCCCATCCCGGACGCGCGAAATTGGACACCTCGTAGTGCACGTACCCCGCGCCCTCCAGGGCGGCCACCGCTTCCAGATACTCCTCCCGGTACCGTTCCTCGTCCACCGGATGTTCGCGCCCTTCCGCCACCGCGCGGCCCAGCGGCGTGGCGGGCTCCACCGAGAGGCCGTAGAGGCTCACATGGGGTGCGTCCAGGGCGAGCGTCCGCTCCAGATCGTCGCGCCACGACCGTCCCGTGGAAGCGGGAAGCGCGAAGATGAGGTCCACGCTCAGGTTCTCGAACCCCGCCGCGCGCGCCACCCGGACCGCCGTCTCCGCGCCCTCCGCCCCGTGCCGCCGTCCCATCCACCGGAGCGTGGGCTCGTGAAACGACTGGATCCCGATGCTCAGGCGGTCCACCCCGGCACGACGCCACGCCGCCGCCACAGACTTCGTGAGGCTCTCGGGATTGGCTTCGGCCGTCCACTCCTCGAGAGCGTCGCCCAGCCGCTCCCGCCCGAGGAGGGCCGCCACCCCCTCCATGGCGGTGGGGCCGAGGAGAGACGGTGTTCCCCCACCCACATACACCGTGCGGATCCGGTCCGCCGCCACGAAGAGTCCCTCGCGTTCCACGGCCCGGAGTTCACCGGCGAGGGCCGCCAGCCACCCCTCCACGTCGCCCACCCGCCGCACCTGCACCGCGAAGTCGCAGTAGGGGCAGCGGCGCACGCAGAACGGTGCGTGGACGTACACGGACGAGACGGCGGTGGGCGTCATGAGCTCAGGCCCGCGCCGATCCGGAAGTGCGGACCACGGCGAAGCGCATCCCCGGACCCCTGCGCACCCACCCCCCCGCCTCGAGGGTGCTGAGGGCGGCCAACGTGGGGCCCACACCCATCCCGGAACGCCGGGCCACCTCGTCCGCGGAGACGCCGGCCGCGTCCAGTGCCTCGAACACCCTCCCCGCCACCCCAGCGGGGCGAACTCCCGGAGCCCCGTCCGCCGGGGTCGCCACGCGGAGATCCCCTCCCAGCTGGTCTAGCAGCTCGGCGACGGACCCCACGGCCCGGGCCCCGTCGCGGATCAATCGTCTGCACCCCTCCGACACCGGATCCCCCTCACGGCCCGGACACGCGAACACGTCCAGCCCCAGGTCGAGGGCATGATCCACGGTGATGAGCGCGCCGCTCCGCTCACCCGCCTCCACCACCACCACCGCCCGCGAGAGCGCCGCGATGATCCGGTTCCTGCGGGGAAAGTGGTGGGGAGCCGGATCCGTGCCCGGCGGGAATTCGCTCACCAGGAGCCCCTCCCTGGCGATCTCCGCGAAGAGGCGCGCGTGGGCCCGCGGATACGGCCGGTCCGTCCCGCACCCGAGCACCGCCACCGTGGGGCCCGCCACCGCCAGGGCACCCCGATGCGCGGCGCCGTCGATTCCCAGGGCGATACCGCTCACCACGGGAATCCCCTCCCGGGCCAGCCCCGCCGCCAATTCCTGGGCAACCTTCCGCCCCGTGGCCGTGGAGCGGCGGGAACCCACCACCGCCACGCCCGTGCCACGAGGGAGGGAGAGCGGGCCCCGCAGGTACAACGTGGGCGGCGGATCGGCGAGATGGAGGAGCGCGGCGGGATATGCCCGACTCCCCAGCGACACGATGTCCACCCCCTGGGAGACACACTCGTCGAGCGTGCGCGAGACGGCGTCGCGGATCGAGGGATCCCGGCGCGCCCGTGCGGAGGCGGACCCCGCGACGGCGGCGAATTCCGCGTCGGGCGCCGTCACCGCCCGTTCCGCCGACCCGAACGTGGCGATCAACCGCTGAACCGTCACCGGTCCTACCCGGGGGAGGCGCTCCAGAAGCATCACGGCACGCGCCTCGGCGGAGGGCCCGGCGGGAGGGCTCAGGGAGTCCACCACCCCTCTTCCGTGTCGGCCCCCGACTCCGCGGCCGCCACGGCCCGGCTGCGTTTCCAGAGCCCTTCCAGGAGTTCCGCCAGCCCGTGCCTCGCCACCGACGAGATCGTGTACACACCCCATGCGTCGGGAGCGTCGATGGCGGGCGGCGCCTCCCCCGGTGGCAGGAGGTCGCTCTTCGTCAGCACGAGGCAGTGCGGGGTGAGCGCCAGCGTTTCGGAGTACGCCGCGAGCTCGCTGCGGAGGAGCTCGTATTCCGCCTGCGGGTCGAGGGCGTCGAGCGGCACCATCACGGCCAGGGTGCGGGTCCGTTCGATGTGTTGGAGGAACTGGTGACCCAGCCCCTTCCCCTCGTGGGCCCCCTCGATGATCCCGGGGATGTCCGCGACCACGAAGGTCCTGTGATCCGACAACTGCACCACCCCGAGGTTGGGGGTGAGCGTGGTGAACGGATAGTCCGCTACCTTGGGCTGGGCGGCGGTCACCGACGAGAGGAACGTGGACTTGCCGGCGTTGGGTTCCCCCACCAGACCCACGTCGGCGATGAGCTTGAGCTCGAGCTTGATGCGGCGCTCCTCTCCCTCCTCGCCGGGCTCCCAACGACGGGGGGCCTGGTTGGTGGCCGTGGCGAAGCGGGCGTTCCCTCTCCCCCCCCGCCCTCCCCGGGCGACGACGAACCGCTCACCGGGCTCCATGAGCTCTCCGAGCACCTCTCCGGAGTCCGCGTCGGTGACCACCGTTCCCGGAGGCAGGCGCAAGATCAAATCCTCTCCGCTCCGCCCCGTGCGGTTGCTCCCCTCCCCGTGACGCCCGCGCTCCGCCCGGTACAGCCTCTTGTAGGAGAAGTCGAGGAGCGTAGCGAGTTGGGGATCCGCCTCGAGGATCACGTCCCCTCCCTTCCCGCCGTCACCTCCCGAAGGACCGCCCCGCGGCACTCCGGTCTCCCGACGGAAGGCGTCGGCCCCCGATCCGCCCGTACCTGCCACGACCTCGATGGTCGCCCGGTCAATGAACATCTCTCGAACCTCTCTCTGGTGCGCCACCATTCGAATCATCCGTGTGCGCCTCCCGGTGACGGGAGACCACGTCTTCCAACGTCCTGCGCGCGATGTCCTCCACGTCCGCGGAAGCGTACCGGAGCGCCAGCCCCACCGCCGCGGCCACCTCCTCCGGACTCGCGCCCACCCGCAGGGCGCCCCGCAGGTGCGCGTAGAGCTGCCGGGAGGTTCCCAGCACGGTGAGGATGCCCACGATGCAGAGCTCCCGCTCCACCAGGGGGAGTCCCGGACGCCCCAGCACCCTCCCATACCCCTCGTCCACCATCCATCGGTCCAGATCGGGATGGAGTGCCGCGATGTTGCCGCGCAGACCATCGTACTGTGTACCATACACCCGTCGGCACACTTCTTCCCCCCGCGCCGTCCAGGTGGACACGTCGGCCTCCCGGGGCCGCGGTGCCGGAGGACCCACCTCCCGCCATACCGCCAGGGCGTTCAACGCCGCCGGATACCCCAGGAAGAGGAACGTCTGCACCAGCGCCTCCTCCATGGCGTCGACGAACTCGGCTCCGGCGGCGGCGGACCACTCCGCCGCGCGCTCGAAGATCTCGCGGAGCCTCTCCTCGTCACGCGAGGCGACACCTGCGCTGACCTCCACCAGGATGGTGAGTCGGGGCGACAGCACCGGGGTGTCGTCTTCGCCCATCACGCCCACGTCAGGTCGAAGGCGGCGGTGATGCGTCCCACGTCCTCCCCTCTCGTGTTCACCAGGCCGGGCGTGTGGAGGTCCGCCAGGACCTCCATGTCCTCGTCACCCAACGCACCCAGGAGACCCAGGAGGTGGACCACCGCCACGTCACAGGCCCGGCGGGCCCCGTCCTCGATCTTCAGGATGAATCCCAACCCTCTCTCACCCAGCCCACCTCCGTACATCCCCTCCGCGCCCAGCTTCACGAACGCCCGACTCCCGGTGCGCTCCATGACCCGCGTGCACGCGCGCCCGGTCCCTCCCACCATGAAGGGATTCTCCGTCATGGCCTCCACGATCAGGGCGGGGGCCTCTCCGCGCCTCGCCGCGCCGGTGAAGCGGCCGAAGGCGCCCGCCATGGCCGGGAGGGGTACCCCGAAGCACGACACGCCACACCCGTCCACCCCCACGGCGATCGCCTCTTCCGCAACCCCGGTCCAGCGCGCGATCTCCGCCAGCATCCGCCGCTGCACAGGGTGATCCGGGCGATGGTAGTCCTCCACCGGCCATCCCATGGCCGCCGCCAGCGCCACCATCCCGGCGTGCTTGCCGGAGCAGTTGTTGTGGACGGGGAGCGCCCGCTCCCGCGCACGGATCAACTCGTGGGCTTCCCTCGTCCTGAACGGGAGATGGGGGCCACATCGCAGGTCCTCCTCCCGGGCGCCGGCCTTGGACAGGATCGACCGCGCGCCTTCCAGGTGGAGCGGCTCGCCCTCGTGCGACGCGCAACAGAGCGCCAACTCCGCTCGCGTGAGGCCGAAGCGCTCCAGGACCCCCTCCTCGACCAGAGGGAGCGCTTGAAAGGGCTTGGCCACCGAACGGAAGAACGCCACCCCGTCGGGAGACCCCGCGGTCGCGACGACCCTCCCGTCCGCGTCGGCCACGGCCACGTGCACCCGATGCCGTGACTCCACCACCTCTCCCCGGGAGACCTCCACGAAGCTCACGCCGTCGCCTCCATCAGCACGTGTGCACGCACTGCAATATCGAACCCGACCCGGACACCCGGGATGTCTCGGTGGGCCTGCGGATCAGCTCCCCGCTCCCGACGCGGCCAGCCGGTCCCGGGTGGCCGCGACCACCAGCTCTTCCGGTGTCCCGGTCTCGCCGAGGATCTCCAGGGCGCGCTGGAGTTGGAGGTCGTGAGCCTCCCCCTGCCGGAACGCTGCCGCGTTGCCCCATGCCTGCAGGGCGATCTCACGCTCCAGCTGATACCGGACGAAGCGCGCGGCGGCCCGGAAGTCGGCGCGATCCACCTCGGTCTCGCGTCCGAGAAGGTCCTGATAGAAGTCGTCCAGGCTCCGCTGGGAGAGGGTGAATCCGGGCTCCAACCCGGGATGCTCCGGTATGTACTTCACCGCGAATCCGAAGACGGCCCGGAAGAAGGGACCGGCCTCGCGGAAGATCCTGCGGACCGCGGCCTCTTCCTCGGCGGTGAGGAGTTCCGGCCTGACGAACACGTCGGGGGTGATCCCTCCCCCCCCGTACAGGACCCTCCCTCCCATGGACTCGAACTCGGGCCGGCTCTCGAGATCCTCCCGCATCACGAGCTGGCCCGCGATGGACAGCCCATCGTAGTCATCCTCGGCGACGCGGTGATCCTCCGGGCTCTTGTGGATGGACCTCCCCACGGGCGTGTACCACCGAGCGGTGGTGAGCCTCAACGCGTTCCCGCCGCTCAACGGGAAGAGCGTCTGCACCGACCCCTTCCCGAACGTGCTCTCCCCCACCAGGACGGCCCGATCATGGTCCTGGAGTGCCCCGGCGACGATTTCCGACGCGGACGCGCTCCCGCCGTCCACCAGGACGACCACGGGAAGCCCGGGGTAGTGATCGCCGGTCCGGGCGGAGTACGTGGCGCTCTGGTTCGGGGCCCGCCCCCGCGTCTCCACGATCACGTCGCCTTCCTCCAGGAAGAGGTCGGAGACCCCGATCCCTTCGTCCAGCAGCCCTCCCGGGTTCCCCCGGACATCCAGGATGAGCGATGTCATCCCCTCCGCGAGGAGGGAGTCCACGGCCGCCTGGATCTCCGAGGACGACGTTTCGCGGACGGTTTCGAAGGCGACGTACCCCACCCCGTCGTCGAGAAGCACGGCGAAGGGGACGGCGCGCAGGACGATCACCTCCCGCGTCAGCGTGAAGGGGATGGGCTCATCGACTCCCGGACGCCGCATCTTCACGTCCACGTCCGTGCCCGGACGGCCCCGCAAGAGATCGACCGCGTCGTCCACGTCCATCCCCTCGGCGGACGCGCCCGCGATCTCGAAGAACTGGTCTCCGGCGCGTACGCCGGAACGGGCGCCCGGACTCCCCGGAATGGGACTCACCACGGTGACCCAGCCGTCCCGCTCCACCACTTCGAGCCCCACACCGGCGTAGTCTCCCTCGGTGCGGATGCGCAGGTTCTCGTAGTCCGAAGCCTCCAGGTAGGAGGAGTTGGGATCATCCAGGTCCTGGATGATTCCGTCGATGGCGGAATCGTACAGGTCGTCACCGTCGACTTCGTCGACGAAGCTCGACTCCACGCGGTCCACGATCTCCTGGAACACGCGGGCCCTGATGAAGATGTTCTCGGCCCGGCGCGAGCCCGTCTGGAGGAGCCAGCCTCCGGTCATGGTCGCCACGATCAGCACCGCGGCCGGCATCCACACCCCTCTCGCTCTATCCACTACACTGACTCCAGCAGAATCAAACGCCTCCGGCATCCGCCGGAAAGCGGTTCGGGAACTCCCTGATCAGGCAGTCCCGGATGCGTCGATGGACCTCTTCCGGAGTGCCCCGCGCTTCCAACACCCTCACGTTGGGCTCCACCTCCGCCAACGCCAGGTACCCTTCGCGGACCTTGGCCATGAAGCCGTCTCCCGCAGACTCGATGCGGTCCGCGGACATCCCGGCATGGGACTGGCGGGAGCGGCCCTCCTCCACAGGTACATCCAGAACGACATAGAGGTCCGGCTCCAGCCCTCCGGTGGCGAACGCGACGGCCTTCCGGACCTCGTGGAGATCCAACCCCCGCCCGTACCCCTGGTAGGCCATCGTGGAGAGGGCGAAGCGGTCCGCCAGCACCACCCTCCCGGCGGCCATCGCCGGTCGGACCACGTCGCGTACGAAGGCAGCCCGCGCACCCAGGATCAGGAAGAGCTCGGTTTCGGGGGGCATGTCCAGGTCCGTCCGCCCCAGCACCACCGACCGGATGGCCTCGCCCACCGCCGTCCCGCCGGGCTCCCGGGTGACCAGGTGGTCCACCCCGAGGGCCTCCAGCCAACCCGACAGAAGCGCGATCTGGGTCGACTTGCCCGCGCCTTCCCCGCCCTCCAACACCACGAAGAGGCCACTCACCGGCACACCTCCCGGATCAGGATCCTTCCCGTCCATGAAGACGTCCGGGGGGCGCCCGACATGCGGGCGCCCCCCGAGCAGTCCAGCCGCGTCCCGCGCACCCTACTCGTAGTACTCGACGCCGAGATGCGTGATCTGCTCCTCGCCCATCATCCAGCGAAGCGTGTTCTTGAGCTTCCAGTGCTGGATGAAGATGTCGTGCTCCGGATACAGCCCCGGCGCCGTCTGGGGGCTCTTGAAGTAGAACGAGAGCCACTCCTGGATCCCCTTCATCCCGGCCCGGCTCGCCAGGTCGAGGAAGAGCGCCAGGTCCAGCACGATGGGCGCGGCCAGGATCGAGTCCCGGCAGAGGAAGTCGACCTTGATCTGCATGGGATACCCCATCCAGCCGAAGATGTCGATGTTGTCCCACCCTTCCTTGTTGTCCCCACGGGGCGGGTAGTAGTTGATCCGCACCTTGTGGTACATGTTCCCGTAGAGGTCCGGGTAGATCTCGGGCTGGAGGATGTGCTCCAGCACGCCCAGCTTCGAGACCTCCTTGGTCTTGAACGACTCCGGATCGTCGAGCACCTCACCGTCCCGGTTCCCCAGGATGTTGGTGGAGAACCACCCGCTCAGCCCCAGCATGCGGGTCTTGAAGCCCGGCGCCAGGATGGTCTTCATCAGGGTCTGGCCGGTCTTGAAGTCCTTTCCGCAGATGGGCACGCCCTTCTCGATGGCGAGTTGCTCCAGCGCCGGGAAGTCCGCCGACAGGTTCGGGGCCCCGTTGGCGTAGGGCACGCCTTCCATGATGGCCGCGTACGCGTAGAGCATGCTGGGCGTGATGGAGGCGTCGTTCTCCTCCATGGCCTTCTCGAACACTTCGATGGTCTGGTGGGCGGGTCCGGCCTGCACGTAGACCTCGGTGGAACCACACCACACCATGACCAGACGATCACATCCGTTCTCGGACTTGAAGTTGCGGATGTCCGCGCGGAGCTGCTCCGCCAGATCCTTCTTGGTGGGCCCGGACTTCGTGTTGGGGCCGTTCAGCTTCTTCACGTACGCCGGGTCGAACACAGCCGGCATGGGCTTGATGGACTTGAGGAAGTCCTTGATGGGCTCCACGTGCTCGGGAAGGAGCACCCCGGCGTTGACGGCACTCGCGTATCCGTCGTCGGGGATGGGATCCCACGCACCGAACACCAGATCCTCCAGCCCCGCGAGGGACACGAAGTCCTTGATGAAGGGCGTGCGTGCGTCGGTACGCTTGCCGAGCCGGATGGTCGCCATCTGCGTCAGACTTCCCACGGGCTTGGCGATCCCCTTTCGGGCCGCCTCTACACCGGCCACGAAGGTAGTGGCCACGGCCCCGAACCCGGGGAGAAGAACGCCAAGCCGGCCCTGGGCCGGACGGATCTCTGAAGGCTGCTTCACGGAACTCCCTCACTCACCTTGAGTTAATGCCGATCCCGAACTGATGGATCACGACGAAATGATGATGCGGCTCGCGGCACCCTCCTGGATGCCCTGAGCCACGGTCTGGTTCACCTTGTGCATGACCTTCTCGAAATTGGTCTGCGCAACGATGAACTGCTGGAACACCGGCCGCGTCTGGAGTTCCTGGGCCGCGGCCTCGAACTCCTGGGCCAGCTCCTCGCTGGGCTGCTGTCCACTACGGAAGGCAGCCTCGAGCTGGCCCTCCATCTCCCGGAGGCGGTTCCTCAACTCCACCGACTCACGGTCCTCGTCCACGGCCTGGCCGGCACGGCGCAGGGCCTGGTATTCGTCGGTGCGAGCGAGCGCACCGCCCAGTTCCTTCGCCATCTCGTAGATTCCAGCCATGGTTGCCCTGCCTTTGTGGCGCTATGAGGCGCGGAGCAATCTGCGGGCCAACACCATCCGGGGCCGCCCCGCGAGATCACGCCGCACACGAATTTCCTCGAATTGTCCGGTATCGGCCACCAGCGCCGCCACCGCCTCCGTCTGATCCGCTCCCACCTCCACGGCGAGAAGACCGCCGCACCTGAGGTGGTCTCCCACCTCCGCCACGAAACCGCGGATCACATCCAGTCCATCGGGGCCTCCGAAGAGCGCACCCCCCGGCTCCCACTCACCCACTTCGGGCTGAAGGTCGCCCGCTTCCGACTCCGCCACGTAGGGTGGATTCGAAACCACGACATCGAAGGTCTCACCTGAACGCACGGACCGGAAGAGGAAGCCTTCGCGGAGGTCCACGCGCTCGCCCAGATCCGACTCGTCCCGATTGACCCGTGCGACCTCCAGCGCCTCCGCCGAATTGTCCACTCCCACCACGTGATGGAAGGGTCCCTCCAGCGCCAGAGACAGGGCGATGGCGCCCGTCCCCGTCCCGACGTCCAGGGCGGTGAGCCCCTCCCCGCCCTCTTCCCTGGCCCACTCCAGGACCGCCTCGACCAACTCCTCCGTCTCGGGCCGTGGAATGAGAACCCGCCGGTCCACGTGGAGATCCAATTCCCTGAACGCCGCCCGGCCCAGAATGTACTGCAACGGCTCCCTGGACGCCCGTCTCCGCAGCAGTGGGCGGAAGCCGTCCAGCTCCGCCGCTTCGAGTGGCCGGTCGAACTCCAGATAGAGTTGGAGGCGCTCCGTGCCCAGTGCGTGCGCGAGAAGATGTTCGGCGTCGAGCTTTCCCCGCTCGACTCCCTTCTCCTCCAGGTAGGCGCCACTCCAGCGCATCAGGCGAAGCACCGTCCACGACTCCGCATCACCCGCCGGGCCGTTTCCGGAGCCCGCTCCCGCCGTCCCCGTCATCCCGCGTCCGCCTGGAGGCGCTCCTCCTCCTTGGCCAGACGGAGAGCCGCGACGATCTCGTCCAGGTCTCCGTTCAGGATCTCCGTCAGACGGTGGAGGGTGAGCCCGATCCGATGGTCGGTTACCCGGCTCTGGGGGAAGTTGTACGTCCGGATCTTCGCCGACCGATCACCCGTCCCCACCTGGGTCTTCCTGTCCCGGGCGCGCTCGGCCTCCTGCTCCGCGATCATCTGGTCGAGGAGCCGGCTGCGCAGCACCTTCATGGCCTTCGCCTTGTTCTTGTGCTGCGACTTCTCGTCCTGGCACGACACCACGAGACCACTGGGGATGTGGGTGATGCGGACGGCCGAGTCCGTGGTGTTCACCGACTGCCCACCAGGCCCCGACGAGCGGAACACGTCGATGCGAAGGTCGTTCGGATCGATCTGGAGATCCACTTCCTCCGCCTCGGGAAGCACCGCCACCGTAGCCGCCGAGGTGTGGATCCTTCCCTGGCTCTCCGTCTCCGGCACCCTCTGGACCCGATGGACCCCCGACTCGTAGCGGAGCCGCCCGTACGCGCCGCTCCCCTTCACCGTGAAGATGGCTTCCTTGACGGACCCGGGAATCCCCTCGGAGAGGCTCAGCAGCTCCACGGACCAGTTGTGGCGCTCGGCCATGTACCGGTACATGCGCATGAGGTCCGCCGCGAAGAGACCGGCCTCGTCGCCCCCGGTGCCGGCTCGGATCTCCACCACGGCGGCCCGGTCCTCCAGGGGATCCCGGGGGATGAGGAGGTCCCTGACCCGCACGGTGAGCTCCTCGATGCGGGGGTCCAACTCCTCGATCTCGGCCTCGGCCAGCTCCCGCATCTCGGGATCGTCCGCTCCCGACACGAGTTCCTCGGCACCGGCCCTCTGCTCCAGGGCGTCGAGAAGCTTCCGCCCCGTGCTCACCACCGGTTCCAGGTAGGCGCGCTCCTGCCCCAGTTCGCGCAGCAGGTTGGGGTCGCCCAGGACCTTCGGGCTGGCCAACGACTCGTCGACGACGAGGAATCGGCTCTCCGCCTCGCGGAGCCGTTCCGCAAGCCTGGGATCGAGGGTCGGGGCTTTCATGGGAGATCCGCGGTACGCATGGCCGCGGAAGGGAGCCGCGGTGCGCGAACGGCCGGGGCGGGCCCCCGGCCGTCCACGCGTCTAGTTCGCGGCGTTTCCGTACTTCTTCTTGAATCGGTCGACACGTCCCGCCGTGTCGACGAGCCGCTGCTTGCCGGTGTAGAAGGGATGGCACACCGAACAGATCTCGATGTGTACCTCTTCCACCGTCGACATCGTCTCGAAGCGGTTGCCGCACGCACAGACGACGGTGGCCACCTTGTAGTCGGGGTGGATGCCCTGCTTCATGTCCTGCTCCAGGCGCCTGAGTGAATCGGACCCGGATTCCGTGCGGAGTCTCGCGGCCCACTGTGTGAACGGGGAGCACCACCAGACGCGGTGAACCCCATACAGACTGGGAAATATAGGCAACCCCGGGAACATGGTCCAGTCACCCCGCGGAGCAGTTCCTCAGCGGCCCAGCGGCCCCTCCGGGTCGCGGTCCCTTCCGGCGCGGAGCGACGCCAGCACCATGAGAACGGCCACCATGGCGGAGCCGTTCCCCGTCAGATCGCCCAGGCGGGTGTAGAGGGTGGTCACGTCGGTGGTGAGGACGGCCTCCGCCCGAACACCGGCGGTGAAGAGCTCGATCTCGCCGTACACGCGGCCCACGGGGTCCACGAACAGGGAGATCCCGGTGTTGGCGGACCGGGCCACGCCCATGCGATTCTCGATGGCCCGCATCACCATGTGGGCCGGATGTTGCCAGAGGGCGGTGGTCCGGGCGTACCAGGGCTCGCGCCCGTACCAGGCGTCGTTGGTGATGTTCAACAGGATGTCCGCTCCGGCCCCCCGGAAGTGACGCGCACCCTCCGGATAGGTGGACTCGTAGCACACCAGGACCCCGTATCCCTCGCCGTTCACCTCCGCCAGGGGCCACCCCTGTCCCACACCGAACTTCCCGAAGTACCGGAGGTTCCTCAGCCACGAAGCCGGCAGGAGAGGCACGCGTTCGACCATGGGCACCAGGTACCGCTTGTCGTACTGGTACCCGGTGAGCCCTTCCTGTGTGACCAGAAAGGCGGAGTTGTAGGGTACGTACGCCCCGAACAGGTCTCCGCTGAAGCCGAGCCCGCCCAGGAGGACGGGAGCGCCCTGGGTGGCCGCGTACCCGGCCACGCGGTCCATCCACCCCTGCGCGTATTCGGCCCGTGGGTACAGGGGGAGCGCCACCTCCGGGAGGACGATGAGGTCCACCGAGCCCGGCTCCACCTGAGGGATCAACCGATCCAGCGACGCGAAGGTGCTGTCGAGGGCGGTGCGGGCATCGAGCTTGATGTGCTCGGGGATGTTGGGCTGCACCACCGCCACTCGGGCGGCCTCGCGCATCACCAGGTTCCCGGCGCGCCACACACCCCACGCCATGGGGAGGGCGGCCACCAGGAGCACCGCTCCCCACGAACGCACCGGGCGATCTCCCGCCCGGTGGCGCAACACGATGCCGGCCAGAATCCCGTTCACCAGCGCGAGCCAGAACGTGACGCCCCGGGCCCCGACCACTTCCGCCATCCCCACCAACTCCGGAAACCCCGTCAGGGAGCTCCCCAATCCGAGCCAGGGAAAGGCCAGCGGTCCCGGCCAGTGCGCACGGAACCACTCCGCGGCGGTCCACGCCACCGGAAGCGCGAGCCAGAGGGGAACCGACATCCCGTGGTACATCCGGTGGAAGGTCCACGCGAAGAGCGCGGAGAGCCCCATGAGGAGGAGCATGCTCCCGACGTAGGCCAGGATGGCGAGCTTGGAGAACCAGATCAGCGCCACCAGGATCCAGTACACCAGCGCACCGAAGTAGAGGGTACCCAGAACGAGCCCCCCACGCACCGCGGCGGCGCGCCCCTCCCCCCCCGGCGGAAGTCCGGCCATGAAGACCGCGAAGGGGACCAGAGCCACGAAGGGGGGGATGAGGAGATGCAGCGGCGGAAACGACACCGCCAGCAGCACGGCCGACAAGGCCGGAAGGGCCCACTCGCCCTTCCGGGGCCAGAACAGCGCCCTTATAGCGCCACCTCCACCCCGTCCCGGGCCGAGCGGTACGCCGCCTCCACCAACTCCATCAGGTGCTGCTGCTCCTCCGGGATGGGCGTGTCGGCCGACCCGGCCACGCTGCGCACGAAGTGGTCCAGTTGGCGGCGGTAGGCGTTGGTGTAGACGTTCTCCCCCCCACGCGGACGAGGCTGCCTGGGCGTCACGTCCAGCGGCCGGCCACCGAGCTGGCGGTAGACTTCGAAGGGTGCCAGGGAACCCGATCCCTCCGTCCCCATGACCCGGGCGTAGTAGCGGTCGTCGTCGGAGAAGAAGAAGTGGCTCACCTCCAACGACACCGCGACCCCCTGGTCGGTCTCCGCCAGGATCGAAGCAGCCGTCTCGCCCATCCCGGCATCTCCCGTCATGATGGCCCGCAGACGCGTCACCCGCGGACGCCCGATGAGCCAGAGACAGAGGTCCAGCGCGGGCACGCCCAGATCCATGAGCACGCCGCCCCCCGCTTCGGCGGGATCCTGGCGCCAGGCGGGCCTCATCACCGGCATGGGCCGCTTCAGCCAACTCGCCCGTACCGCGTAGATGTCCCCCAACTCGCCTCCCGCCACGAACGCGCGCAGCGCGCTCACCTCGGGGCGGAAGCGGTGGGGAAAGCTCACCTCCAGGATCCGTCCGGCTTCCCTCGCCTTCTCCAGGACCCGGGCCACGCCCTTGGAGGAGAGCGCCACGGGACGCTCCACGAAGACGTGCTTTCCCGCCTCCAGGGCGGCCAGGGTCAACTCCTCGTGGCTGGCGTTGGGCGTGCAGATGACCACCGCGTCCACATCGTCCCGGTCCAGGAACTCCTCGGGGCCCAGAACCAGGGGAACGGCGTAGCGCTGCGCGACGGTGACCGCCTTGTGGAGGTCGACGTCCGAGACCGCCACCAGCTCCACCCCCGGGTGCTCCGAGAGAATGGGCACGTGCACCACCTGGCTGATGGCGCCCGCGCCGACCACGGCAACTCGAGGAAGTCCCTTGCCCTCGGTCATCGGCTCCTACCCTCCCCTGCTGCAAGATTTCCGAAAAGGATCCTGATCCCGGCCCGGACTTCGAAATACTGGAGGTCTCCCATGACCTCGTACCGTCCCTGCGTGCTCAAACGGAACTGATCCGCCAGGGGATATTCGAACCCCAGGTGGAGATTGAATCCCGGGGTGAGGGAGTCGAGGAGATCCTCCACCAGAGTCCCCTGGATGGCGGCGCCCTCTCCGTCGAGCACGTGCAGCGCCACCCCGGCGCCGGCGAAGCTGAACAGGCTCCCGGGAAGCCGCCACACGACCTGCCCGTCCAGAGCGACGGCCACGTCGGTCCACTGGATTTCACCCAGATCCACGGGGGCGCCGGCGAGGTCCGTGAGGCGCGCTTCCAACTCCTGGACCTCCGCGTCCTTGAACGGAGAGGTCCAGTACGTGGCCGAGGGAACGATCCGGAGCCCCGGTCCCAGGTATCCCAGATCCACGAAGAAGGTGTAGCTGTACGCGTCCTCCACCCGGGACGGGAAGATCTGGCCCACCTCGCCGCCGATCCCCCGGAACGAAAGGTTCTCGTAGTCGAAGTCCGCCAGATCCTGTGCGGACAGCCCCCCCGCGGTCAGCGCGCCCACCCCCACGAGCAGGCCAAGAACCGTCCGCCGCTCCCAAGTGCTCATGTGTCGCTCCCGTGCTCCGCGATGAGATCGTAGTCCAGCGCATCCGCGATCCGGACCTCCAACATCTCCCCCACAGAAACCTCGCGCCCGTGGCGGAGGTGCGTCACCCCATCCACGTCCAGGGCCTGCCCCACCGTCCGCCCCACCGCGGCGAACTCGGGATCGCCTTCCACCAACTCGTCCACGAGCAGCGTGGTGGTCGCGCCCACCAGGGCCTGGTTGCGGTCGAAGGAGATGTCCCGCTGGAGTTCCATGAGCCGCTCCAGCCGCTCCCCCTTCACGTCCTCGGGAAGGTGATCCTCCATGGACGCCGCGCGGGTTCCCTCCTCCACCGAATACGTGAAGCCTCCCACGCGGTCGAACTCCACCTCCTCCAGGAGGTCCATCATCTCCTGGAAGTCCTGATCCGTCTCTCCGGGGAAGCCGACGATGACGGTGGTGCGGAGCGTGAGATCCGGCACGGCGTCGCGCAACCACGCCACCCGCTCCAGGATCGTCTCCCTCCGCTCCGGACGGCGCATCAGCTTGAGCACGCGGTCACTCCCATGCTGGATCGGCATGTCCAGATACGGGAGGATGCGCTCCTCCCGGGCCATGAGTTCCACCATCTCCCGGGTGATGCCCGAAGGATACATGTAGAAGAGGCGGTACCACGGCACGTCGGTGCCGTCGAGCAGGGCCCGGAGAAGGTCCGCGAGGAGCGGAGCGTCGCTCCCCCCGGCGCCGCGCCGCAGGTCCCTTCCGTACCACGTCGTATCCTGGGATACGATGTTGATCTCCCGTACCCCCAGCGCCCCCAGCCCCGCTGCCTCGCGCACCAATTCCTCGAGTGGCTGGGAGCGGTGGAGACCCCGCATGAGAGGGATCGCACAGAAGGCGCACGTGTGGTCGCATCCTTCGCTGATCTTCAGGTACGAGGTGTGGCGCGTCTCGCCGGAGAGCACGCGCAGGGGACGCTCCATGGTGGGCACCAACTCCGCCGGATCGGGGAGGATGCCCCGGTCGCGGAGTTCGGGCACCAGCCCCTGGAGCTCGGTCAGCCCCATGAACAGGTCCACCTCGGGCATCTCGGCGGACAACTCGTCCTTGTACCGTTGCACGAGGCATCCCACGGCGACCACGGCCTTGATCTCTCCGTCGGCCTTGAGCTCGCAGGCCTCCAGGATGGTCTCGATGGACTGTTCCTTGGCCTCCTGGATGAAGCCGCAGGTGTTCACGATGACCACGTCGGCGCCCTCCACCTGCGAAGACACCCGGGCGCCGTGCCCCACCAGCGCCGCCATCATACGCTCCGAATCCACCGTGTTCTTGTCACACCCCATCGTGACCAGCGCCACCCGCAATCCATGGTAGGTCCCCTGGGGCTCGACCTCGAACGCCATGGGCGCCACATCGGACGGTACCCCGGGGCGCCCCGGCTCGGGGATGACCGGAAAGACCGGAAGGTCGCGCGTACGGGTCATCTCTGGATGACGTGCACGCCGGCGGGCGGCTGGAAGGAGAAGAATCCGTCGGGCACGGACCGGTTCGCTTCGATTTCCTGGAGGGTGATGGTCCTGACGGTACCGTTCTCCTCCTCCACGCGCACGCGGTACAGGAGCGCGTCGCCGGATCCGATCCATACCACCGCGGCCACGAAGGACGACGGCGCGCGGGGAGTGAGCCGGATCCGGTGGACCGTGCGTCCCCCCAGTGTGTCGGTGCCCTCGTCGGCGATCACGTACTTGGTCTGGGGGTCCTGGAGGAACTGGCGGTGGAGGTCCACCGTGCCGGCTCCCCCCTCCATGGGAACGCGAAAGGCCTGCCTGGGATCCTGACTGGGCAGATACCGCCAGACCGACGTGCCGTCCGCGATCACCAGATCACCGGCCGGTTCGGAGAAGCGCATGGCGAAGCGGTCGGGCCGGCTCTGACAGAGGCGGCCACGGCCGGAGTGGCTCTCCCGCAGAAGGGGAACCTCCAGTTCCTGGACGAAATCGGCGCACAGCGTCCGCACCCCCGCGTACAACGTCTCCGCCCTGCGCAGGACCTCCACCCCCCCCGACGCCGACTGCGCCCTGCCGCCCGAGGGCAGCAACGCCAGGGACAACACCACCGTCGCCACCTCCACCCGAGTCATCCGAATCATGCTCCTCCTGGGAAACCTCGGCGCCCCGGTCAGCCGCCCGGGCGCATGAAGATGTCCAACTCCTCCAGGGTCATGAGGGTCTCACGCCCCTTCGAACCATCCTGAGGTCCCAATACACCGGCCTCGTGAAGCTGGTCCACGATACGCGCCGCACGTCCATACCCGATCTTCAGACGACGCTGGAGGAGCGAGGTGGACCCCCCTCCGTTCTGGATGCACACCTCGGCCGCCGCCTGGAAGAGGTCGTCCCAGTCTCCGGCGATCTCCTCCACCTGCACGGCGGCGTCGTCCAGCTCCTGGGCACGCACCTCGTCCAGGATGTCGGGCTCCGCCACGGACACGGCGGAACCGGCGTCCAGCTCTCCGCTGCGCACCTTGTCCTGGCGGTCGATGTACCAGCGCATGAGGCGCTCCGTGTCTTCGGTGGACAGGAAGGCCCCCTGCACGCGCACGGGTTCGCTCTGCCCCGGAGGGAGGAACAGCATGTCGCCGTTCCCCAGGAGGGCGTCGGCTCCGTTCTGGTCCAGGATCGTCCGGGAGTCCACCTTCGACGCCACGCGAAAGGCCACGCGGGACGGGAAGTTCGCCTTGATGAGGCCGGTGATGACGTTGGTGGTGGGTCGCTGGGTGGCGACGATCAGATGGATCCCGATGGCCCGGGCCTTCTGCGCCAGGCGGATCAGCGGCTTCTCGATCTCGCTCTGTACCTGCATCATCAGATCGGCCAGCTCGTCCACCACGATCACGATGTAGGGCATGTTCCCGTCGGAGTAGATCCACCGGTCCTCGTCGCCCTCCGGACCGACGGGATGGGCGCGCCTCAGGATCACCCCTTCTCCCACCTTCCGGTTGAACTCCCCGATGGAGCGCACGTGGTTCGCGCTGAGGAGCTCGTATCGCCGCTCCATCTCCAGAACGGCCCACTTGAGCACGCCAGCCGCGTCGCGCGGGTCGGTCACCACGGGGTGCCGCAGATGCGGAAGACGCGAATAGATGGACAACTCCACCATCTTCGGGTCGATCATCAGAAAGCGCAGCGTCTCGGGCGTGTGCTTGTAGATCAGGCTGGTGACCAGCGTGTTCACGCACACCGACTTCCCCGAGCCCGTGGCCCCCGCGATGAGGAGGTGGGGCATCTTGGCGAGATCCGACACGAAGGGCTTTCCGCTCAGGTCCTTGCCCAGTCCCATGGGAAGCTCGTGCTTCCCGCGTTGAAACGGTGGCGACCGGAGGATGTTGGCCAGATGCACGACCTCGGGACGGGGATTGGGGATCTCCACCCCCACCGCGCCCTTCCCCGGAATCGGCGCCACGATGCGCACGCTGCGGGCCTTGAGGGCCAACGCCAGGTCCGCGTCCAGGTTCGCGATGCGGTTCACCTTGACCCCGGATGCCGGCACGACCTCGAACTGCGTCACCACCGGACCGGTGGTCCGCCCGCCCAATTCGCACTCCACGTTGAAGGTGCGGAGCTTCTCCACCAGGACCTCGCCCAGCCGATCCAGCTCCCGCTCCATCCCCGCCCGCCGCGTATCGTCGGCCACCGTGAGGAGTTCCATGTCGGGAAGCACCAGATCGGTGCGCATGGCCTCGTCCACCGGGTCGTCGAGCTCGACGACCTCTCCGAACCCCACGATGGACGGTGGCTCTGCCTCCTTCTTCCGTCGTCCCCGACGGGGCGCCTCCACGACCTCGGCCGGCGGTTCCTCGTGGGCTCCGGGCTCGAAGACATCCCCTCCGCCGGCCTCGACGTCGGCCACCTCCTGGAGGATGTCGGGCTCCGCCATCATGGGAGACAGCCTCTCCGCACGCCGGCGTGAGATCTCCCGTCCCCGCAGGAGGAGCGTGGCGAGGGAGCGCCCCAGCGCCCGCACCCCCCGGACCAGTCCGCGGGCCGCCGCCCGGAGAGGATTCCACCCCAGCGTGCCCACGGACAGCGCCACGAGCGCGGCCGACACCAGCACCAGAGCCCCCAGCCATCCGACCCACGCCACCAGGGGGTCTCCCAGGGCGGCTCCCAGCCAACCGGACGCGCCCGGCTCGGCCACCAGGACCCAGGAGAGCACGGGCGCCAGGACGAGGAGACCGCAGTCGAGGGCCGTCAGGCGGAGTGCCCACATGGGCGGCATCCAGCCGGCCGTCCTCAACCCGGCCAGCACCAGGAGAGGCGGCACGAGAATGGCCCATACGCCCACCAGTGCCTGGAAGAGATCGCGGAAGGTGCTCCCCAGCACACCCATGGTGTTCCCCGAAGGGAACCACTCGCCTCCACGCTCTCCCAGGACCGACACCGGCACCAGCGAGAGGAAGACGAAGAGGGCCAGGGCCAGCAGCCCCACGGCCACGATCTCCCTCTGCTGTTCCTGTGTGAGCATGACCAGAGCCTCCTACGCCTCCTGCACCAGGCGGAGCGCCCGGTCCGACAGCACCGGCACCAGATCGTGGGCATCCACCACCGCACACGCCTCCAGATCGTCATCCGCACCGATGGCGGCGAGCACGCCGCCTGCGAGCGTCTTCCGGAGAAGCGGCACGTCCACGGACCGGGCCGAGGCCAGGTCCAGCACCGCGCGGGCACCGTCATTGAACGTCCACCCCTCCCCACCCACGCCCGGAAGGCAGGTGAGGAGGTGCCCCGCGCAGAGCGCGTCCTCCAGGGAGAAGCGCCCGTCGCTCCCCGCGCAGATGACCACCAGCGACTCCGAGTCGGCCACGAGCCTCGCCGCCGCCGAAAGATTGGTGAAGGCGGCCACCACCAGCCGCTCCGCGTCCTGCGCCCTCACGATGGCCACGGTGCCGTTGGTGGTGCTCATGACCAGCCGCTTCCCCTCCACCACGTCACGCCGGAAGTCCGCCGGCGAATTCCCCAGGTCGAACCCCTCGATCTTGAGCCCCTTTCGCTCACCGCACAGGAGCGTGTCCTCCCGCCCCAGCGAGCCCGCCAGCTTCACCGCGTCCTCGGTGGACGAGGTCGGATAGATCCCCCACGCGCCGTTGGCCAACGCTTCCACGATGGTGGTGGTGGCGCGGACCACGTCGATGACGACCACGGTGGATCCGGGAATCCGGGCCCCCTCCACTTCGCCGGGGGTGAAGAAGACGTCGACCTTCACCCCTGCTCCTTCTCCTTCTCCGCCGCCATCATGGCGTCCACGAAATGCGTATCCACGTCTCCGGCGACGAACCGGGGATTGTCCAGGATACGCCGCAGGAAGGGGATCGTGGTGGGCACGCCCTCGATGATGAAGTGCTCCAGGGCGTGCCGCGCCCGCACGATGGCCTCCTCGCGGGTGGATCCGCTCACGATGAGCTTGGCCAGGAGGGAATCGTAGTTGGGCGGAACCTTGTACCCCGTGTAGATATGGGTGTCGAGGCGTACGCCGGGCCCCCCCGGCGGATGGAAGGTCGCGATGGTTCCCGGGCCGGGGGCGAAGTTCCGAGCCGGATCCTCGGCGTTGACCCGGAATTCGATGGCGTGGCCGCGCAGCTTCACGTCCGTGTCCGCCATGCTGAGCCGCTCGCCCGCCGCGACCCGGATCTGCTCCTTCAGGAGGTCGAATCCCGTGGTGACCTCCGTGACCGGGTGCTCCACCTGGATGCGGGTATTCATTTCGATGAAATAGAACGACCCGTCCTCGTCGAGGAGGAATTCCACCGTCCCGGCGCCCACGTAGTCGATGCACTTGGCCGCCTTCACGGCCGCCGCCCCCATGGCTTCGCGGAGCTCCGGGGTGAGGGCCGGAGACGGGGCCTCCTCCAGGAGCTTCTGATGCCTGCGCTGGATGGAGCAGTCCCGCTCGCCCAGGTGCATCACGTTCCCGTACTTGTCTCCGAAGACCTGGAACTCCACGTGCCGGGGCTTCAGGATGCAGCGCTCCAGATAGACGCCGGGGTCGCCGAAGGCCGCTTTCGCCTCCGCCTGGGCGGCCTGGAAGAACTTCGGGAAGCTCTCCGCGTCGTGGGCGATACGCATCCCCTTTCCACCGCCGCCCGCCGATGCCTTGATCATCACCGGGAACCCGATCTCGGAAGCGAGCTGGACCGCCTCTCCCGGATCCGTCACGATGCCGGGAGACCCGGGCACCGTGGGAACACCCACGGCGATCATGGTCTTCCGGGCCGTCGCCTTGTCTCCCATGGCGCGGATCTGATCCGGCGTCGGGCCGATGAAGGTGAGGTCGGAACGAGCGCAGATCTCACTGAACTCGGCGTTCTCGGCCAGGAATCCGTATCCCGGATGGATGGCTTCGGCGCCCGTGATCTCCGCCGCCGCGATGATCCTGGGGATGTTGAGATAGCTCTCCGTGGCCGGCGGCGGCCCGATGCACACGTCCTCGTCCGCGAAACGGACGTGGAGCGACTCGCGATCCGCCTCGGAGTAGACCGCCACGGTCTGGACACCCAACTCGTGGCACGCCCGGATGATGCGCAGGGCGATCTCCCCTCTGTTGGCGATCAGAACCTTCTTGAACAAGGAATCATCTCCGTACGCTGACACCCCCCCCGCCACGCGGAGGGGCCGGCAGGTCTAGAAAGGAATGGAGTCGCTTCAGGACGGGTCGACACGGAAGAGCACCTGCCCGTACTCCACGGGCTGGGCGTTCTCCACGCAGATCTCCGCGATGCTCCCCGAGACCTCGCACTCCAACTCGTTCATGAGCTTCATGGCCTCGATGATGCAGACCGTGTCGCCCTTGGTGACCCGCGAGCCCACGTCGACGTAGTTGGGCGCGTCCGGAGCGGGAGCCCGGTAGAACGTTCCCACCATGGGCGAGGTGACGTCCACCAGCCGGGACGACGGAGGCATGGCCGCACCACCCGATCCGCCCGTATCGGCGACGGGCGCGGGCGCCGCGGCCGGTCCGGAGGGCGCGGGCAGGGACACCGGGGCGGGCGCCATGGGCGCGGCCACGGCCGACACCGGCGGCGACTTCGCCAGCCGGACGCGGGTCCCCCCACGCTCCAGCTCCACGGAGTCGATGCTGCTCTCGTCTATGGCCTTGATGAGCCGTTCGAGAAAATCGAGGTCGATCATCCGCTCACCCGTGTGAGATACTTGTCTTCGCGGCGGTCGACCTTGATCATCTCCCCTTCGTCGATGAAGAGGGGGACCTGGACCACCGCGCCGGTCTCCAGCTTCGCGGGCTTGGTGCCGCCCTGAGCCGTATCACCCTTCACACCCGGCTCCGTCTCGGTGACCACGAGCTCCACGAAGTTCGGCAATTCCACACTGATCACGCGCTCTTTGTAGACCAGTCCCTCGCACTCCATGTTCTCCTTGAGGTACTTGAGCTGGTCCTCACCGATGATGTCTCCCGCGATGGGGATCATATCGAAGGTGTTGGCGTCCATGAAATAGTAGAGGTCGCCATCGGTGTAGCTGTAGTTCACCGGACGACGCTCGAGGCGCACGTCCGTCACCTTCTCTCCGGCGCGGTAGGTCCTGTCCACCACCGACCCGGTGAGAACGTTCTTCAGCTTGGTCCGGACGAAGGCTCCGCCCTTTCCCGGCTTGACGTGCTGGAAGTAGGTGATGGCCCAGAGACCACCGTCGATCTCGAGAACCATCCCGTTGCGAAATTCCGCGGTGCTCGCCATACGGCCCCTTGAATCTATCCGCTGTGTGGGTGTCGATGCAGTCGGGCCACCAGCCCGCGCAGACCCAGAAGATAGCTGTCGACGCCGAATCCATAAACCACGCCCCCGGCCACATCCGCCAGGAAGGATCTGTGTCGAAAGGGCTCCCGGGCGTGGGGATTGGAGAGGTGGACCTCCACGAAGGGCTTGCCGACCCCGAGAAACGCATCCCGAAGTCCCACGGAAGTATGGGTGAGGGCACCAGGGTTCACGAGGAATCCATCGACCCGTTCGCCCGCCTCCTCGATGAAGTCGAGTATTCCACCCTCATGGTTCGACTGGAAGAACTCGAGTTCGACACCCAACTCCTGGCCGACTCCCGAAATCGCCTGATTCACGTCGTCCAGGGTGTCGGTTCCGTAGACCTCGGGCTCCCTGCGGCCGAGCAGCCGCAGGTTCGCTCCATGGATGACGGCGACTCTCATTGGTCTCCTTCGTTCATCCAGGCGGTGAAGTCGTCCGCTCCCTCGTTCTCCTCGGGCTCCGGCATGGGAACTCCCGGGCCGATCTCGACGTCGTTCAAGAACTCGGCCGCCGCCGCCGCCGCGTCGATGTCTCCCCAGGAAAGGATGCGGTCGAAATACTCCACCGCGGGGCTTCCGTCCAGGACGGCATCGTCCTGCTCCCCGTGGTCCTGGTCGGTCCACACGAACGGAGACGCCACGTCATGGACGTCGTCCCCCGAAGAAGCGAGCTCACGCGCCAGGAACTCCGCCTCGCCGTGCCCCGTCCCGTCGTCGCCGACGGTTCCTCCCGGCCCAGGTGATCCCTCCAACTCCCGGAGGCGGGCACGGAGCCCAGCGTCGTCCGGAGACTCGTCCACCAGGCGCCGATACACCTCGATCCCCTGGCCCACCAACCCCTGTGACACGAAGAGTTCGGCCATCGTACGCGTGTGGGGGAGGTCCGCCTCGTCATCCTCGTCCGCGAGCACCAGGAAGTCGCCTCCGGGTCCTTCCGCCTCGGTGGGACCGAGGTCCGCCAGGGAGAACACCTCCTCCGGGTGGCCGGGATCGACGCCCCGGGTACCGGCCTCGAACCCGGCCGGCGAGAGACTATCCAGTTCCACGACCGCCTCGTCGGGGACGAGCGCCTCCACCTCCATGAACTCATCGACCGGCTCCGGCTCCGCCGGCGCCAGTGCCGCGAGATCCAGGACCGCATCCGCCTCCGGCTCCGGCTCCACCGGCGCCAGCGCCGCGAGATCCAGGACCGCATCCGCCTCCGGCTCCGGCTCC
>JAOUPR010000149.1 GCA_029879725.1 Gemmatimonadota bacterium
CGGATGGATCGGGAAAGGCGTTGAGGGACAAATGAACGGGTGGACGCACGCGGGGAAAGACCGGGGGGCTCGCGCCGCGCCGGCTGGGCGCTCCGGACCCTCTTCACGGGCTACGCCGGCGGCCGGATCACCCCCCGGATCCCACCGGGACCATCCGGGTCGGGACGAACGGGCGCGGGGGCTCCAGCCCCGCTGGGCCCACCCGGGCCAGGTACTGCCCCATCACCACGTCGAGGCGGGGGCCGGTGCTGAGCTGTTTGCCACGCAGGAAAGCGGCGTACAGGTCGCCCCCCTGCCCCAGGAAGGAGTTGGTCGCCACCACGTACTCCGTGTCCGCCTGCAAGGGCTCGTTCCCCACGCTCACCTCCACCACCCTCCCACCCCGCGGACGGGTGAGATCGTACGCAACGCGGATTCCCGACACCTGCATCATCCCCCGCTCCAGCGTGAGGCTCTGCTCCAGGACCTCCAGAATCTGGGCGCCGGTCATGCGATACGTGTCGAGGGTGTTCAGGAAGGGGAGGACTTCGAGAAGGTGTCCGCGTGTGATGGGTCCTTCCGGGAGGTCGGCGCGAAGGCCCCCGGCGTTCTCGAAGGCGATCTGGGCACCCGTCCAGGCGCGCATGCCATCGGCGACGAGGTTCCCGAGGGGGGACTCGGTATTGTACGACCGGTAGAGGCGACGGCGGAGCGTGACGACAGGAGGACCCAGTTCGGGTGCCACGCGCGCCTCGTACCGCGCCACCAGGTCGGCCACGGCGGGATCGGGGGCCACGCTGTCCGTCCAGGTGGGAACCAGCCGCCCCTCGTGCCCCACCACCCGCCCGGCCCGGAGGCGGAGGCGGAGGACGCCCAGCCGCGTGCCGTATCCGTACGTCTGCACGATGAGCGTCCCCGTCTCGGGGTGGACGTAGGGCTCCTCGATCCCGCGGTGGGCGTGCCCCCCCACGAGCACATCGATCCCCGGCACGGCGCCGGCCAGGCGGATGTCCTCGTCGAAGTCGCGCTGGAGGTCGGGGTGGGCCTCGGCATCGGTCTGCTGGGGCCCCGTCTTCCCCTGGTGGGCCAGCACCACCACCAGGTCCACCTGGGGGCGAAGCTCGGCCACGATGGGGGCGATGGCGGTGGCGGGGTCCTCGAAGTCCAGTTCGGTGATCCCCGAGGGGAGCGCCACGCTCCGGGCATCCTCCCCGATGATCCCGATGACGCCGACGCGGATCCCGTCGCGCTCGATGATCACCCAGGGGCGGCTGTACCGATGACGCGTCCCCTTGTGGAAGATGTTCGCCCCGAGAACGGGGTACTCTACCCGGTTCATCTGGCGCTCGAAGCTCGTGGAGCCGTAGTCGAACTCGTGGTTCCCGATCCCGAAGGCGTCGTAGCGCATGAGGCGCATCATCTCCATGAGCGCCTCCCCCTCGGTGCGGTTGGAGACCATCCCCGTGAACATGTCGCCGGCGTCGAAGAGGAAGACGGTGGAGTCGCTCTCCCGGTAGCGGTTCACGTACCCCGCCAACGCCGCCGCTCCGCCCAGGCGCGGCTCCCCGGGGAGCCAATACGCCGCGATGGGATCGAGGGCGCTGTGGAAGTCGTTGGTGTGGAGGATCACGACCTCACGGGTGGCGTCCGCGACGGCGACCCGGAGTGGCTCGTCCGGGATACGCACCGGCACGGAAGGCGCCTCCGACCGGCCGGCGCCGCACCCGGAGGCCGATGCGAGGACGGACCCGAGGAGAAGAGCCGGGCCCCACGAACGGACTCGGATGCGGGGAAAGGTGGCGACGAGGGCTCGCGGCACGATGGGCTCCTTGGCGGTGAGGGGCTACGCGCCCTGGAGATGGCGGGGCATCCCCCCTCCCGTCAAGCCGCCTCCGACACTCCACCCCCATGCGCGTCCGGGGGACCGGAGATTGTATACGCGTGCCGGGAACTCCGGCCCGCCCCGCCGGGATGGATCCGCCCCTAGCGCCCGCGGCGCGGGAACATGAACCCCCGACGAACCGCCCGGGGCTCGTCCACCACCAGGAAGGAGTCCGGCGCCATGTTCTCCACGGTGTGGAGGTAGGGCGGCACGCGCCTGCGGGGGATCACCGAATACAGGACTTCCACCGCGCCGTCCCGGCCGCGTCCGTCCATCTCCGTCACCGCGAAGCCGGCGTCACGCAGCGCCGCCGCCACCTCCGCACCCCCGTGCCGGACCATGGTGTGCACCGTGGCCAGCCCCAACGCCAGCCGTTCCTCCAGGAACATCCCCACGAAATTTCCCGTGGCGAAGCCCCCGGCGTACCCGATCACGTGCAGCGGGGAGGCCAGGTTCTGGACCACCGCCGACACGGCGAAGACCCAGATGGACACCTCGAAGAAACCGATGAGGGGGACCAACCACTTCGCGTTCCGGACGATGAGGAGGACGCGGACGGTCGCCATGGATACGTCGGTGACGCGCAGGCAGAAGATAATCAGGGGCCCGAACGGGCCGATAATGAGGTCCTGGACCATGGGTTTCGCCGGGCTCGGTGGAACGTGACGGGCCACCCCGGTCGTCCGGGGGTCCGTCGAGCGCGACGGAACGGAAACGCATTCGGGGAGTGCGCGCCAGGGGTCCGCGGGCCTATCTTCCCCGGCAACGGAGAATCCCCCATGTGCCGCTTCACGCTGTATCTCGGACCCCCGGTCCGCCTCTCCACGCTCCTCACCGAGCCCGAACACTCCCTCATCCACCAGAGCTACCACTCCCAGGAGCGCTCCGAGCCCCTGAACGGGGACGGTTTCGGGATCGGCTGGTACGCTCCCCGCCTCTGGAGCGAGCCCGCCCTCTTCCACCAGATCACCCCGGCCTGGAACAACCGCAACCTGCAGAGCATGGCCAAGGTGATCGCCAGCCCATGCGTCATGGCCCACGTCCGCGCCGCCTCCCCGGGGAGCGACGTGAACCTGGCCAACTGCCACCCCTTCGGGTACGGGGGCTACCTCCTCATGCACAACGGCCACGTGGGCGCCTTCCGCCGGGTGCGCCGCAAGCTCCTGGAGACCCTCACCGACGAGGCCTTCGACGTGGTGAAGGGGAGCACGGACACCGAGCATCTCTTCGCCGTGTTCGTGGACGAGATCATCCGCAACGGGTGTCCGGTGGACCCGGGCGGCACGGAGGCCCACGACGGGTGGGGTGCCCTGGAGTTGGGCCAACGCCTCTCCGGTGCGCTCGCGCGGGTGCTCGATGCCGTGCGGGAGCACGGCGACGGAAAACCCTCGTTCCTCAACGTGGCGGTGTCCGACGGGAGGCACGTCGCGGTCTCCCGCTTCACCGACGATCCCGGAGAGGAGCCCGAGTCCCTCTACCTCCTCCGGGGAGAGATGTACGAGCCCGCGGGCCGTCGGTTCCAACGGCGCGCCGACGACGAGGGAGAGGCCATGGTGGTCTCCTCGGAGCGGCTCACCGACGACGACCGGTGGGAGGTGGTCCCGCCCAACTCCCTGCTGGTCCTGGATCGCTGGGCGGCGCCGCGCACGTTCGGCCTGGACGTCGGGGGGCGGCTGGTGGGGTGAGGGAGGGGGAGGCCATTGCGCCCCCCTCCCCGACCGGTAAGCTTGGGCCACCCGTAGTCGACTCGCTCCACACCCCAGGCCGGTCATGTCCAGAACGCTCCAGATTTCCCGCTCCGCCCTCGCCGCGCTCCTCCTCGCCGTGAGCGCGTCCTCCCTCGCCGCCCAGTCCGGTGCCGACGTGGCTCGCGCCTACCGGGAGGCCCACGAGCCCGCCATCGTGCGGGACTTCGCCGAACTCCTCTCCTACCCGAACCGGGCGTCGGACACGGAGGACATCCGGCGGGCGGCGGAGTACATCCGGGGAGAGCTCGAGGAGGCGGGTGTGGCGGCGGAACTCCTCCAGGTCG
>JAOUPR010000001.1 GCA_029879725.1 Gemmatimonadota bacterium
CCACCGCCACGAAGCGGCCGTCCTTGATGGCGAAGGCGGTGGCGCTCGGGTTCGCGTCGTCCTGGGTGAGGACCCTCCCGTTCACCACCACCAGGTCGGGCGCCACCGAGGCGGACGCACCTCCGGCCGCGCATCCCGTGGTGAGCCCCGCGGCGGCAGCGACCGCACCGAGTCCTAGGAAGTCCTTCCGGGTGATCTCGCTCATGGTGCCTCCACGTGGGACGTTCGGGTTGGTTTCACCGCCAGGAGTGCGGCATCACTGGTCAGGTGAACTCGAGGTATCACGGCCACTCGAAGGCCGGGTCATCGCAATGAATCCGGGGTGGCTGCGAATGGGATCCCACTCGGGATCCACCGCCAACGCCTCGGGCGTGAAGCCGTTGGTTCCGGCCAACACCTCCGTCAGGAGCCGCACGGCTTCGTCGGGCTGGTCCAGCCGCACGTACACCGAGGCGGCGCCAACGAGGAGGTCGGGACCATCCATGGCGTCCCGGGTGACGGGGAGGAGCGCCAGCGCCTCAGCCACGATATCACGGGCTTCGTCTTCTTCTCCCGCCGCTGCCAGAGCATACGCCAGTTCCGCGAGCAGGGATGCCTCGCGGTTTGGAGGACGGATCTCCTGGGGGGCGCGAACCTCGGCGAGCCGATGGCGCGAGGCGGCGACCTCGTCCAACCACCCCGAGCGGGCGGCGGCAGGACCCTCCGTTCGCTCCAGCGCTCGGAGCCGCATTCCCTGGCCTACCTCGGTTCCGAGTTCGTCGATGGCGGCGAAGTCGCGATCGTACCACGCCAGGCTCGCCCGAACCCAGATCGGAACCGATCCAGTGGCCTCCATCTCCCGTGCCGCCTCTCGGGCCAGCTCCACGTCTCCCATGGAGAAGAGCGCGGTTTGGAAGAGACCGCTGTACAGGGTAGCCAGGTCGGGCTGGAGGGTGATCCCGCGCCGAAAGGTGACCACTGCGTCGGACAGGCGTCCCGCCCCATGGTACGTGCTGGCCAGGTCCTCCAGGTAGTGACCCGAAAGCGGGTTCAGGCGCACGGCCTCCTCGAAGCTGGCGACGCCTGCGTCGAAGTTCCCCTGCCGACGCTGGATGGCTCCCAGGTTGTGGTGGACCTCGGCGGAATTCAGCCCCGCGCGGCGAGCGGCGGAGATCTCGTTCAGCGCTGCTTCGTAATCCCGGAACGCGGAGTAGTGGTACTGCCCCAGCGCAAGGTGCGCCTCGGGGTTCTCCGGGTCCAGCGCCAGCGCCAGTAGGGCCTCCCTCCGGGCGTCCTCCAGGAGCTCGGTACCCCCCTCACGCGTCACCTCCGCCTTGGAGGCCAGCGCCAGCGCGAGACGCGCGTACGCCTGGCTGAACGCGGGATCCTCCTCCACCGCCTTGCGATAGAGGTCCAGGGCGATGTCGAAGTCGGGGGACCGCGGACCGGACGCGAAGTAGTTGTTTGCCTGCAGATAGATGGTGTAGGCCTCCAGGTTCTCCGTGGGCGCCCGGCCCACCTCCTCGGACTCCTGGGGCGTGAGGGTAGCGTGGGTGGCCTCGGCGATGCGACCCGCCAGCTCCCTCTGGATCACGAAGATGTTCTCCACGGTGAGGGCACGATCAAAGCTCTCCGCCCAGAGGTGGCCCTCCTCCTCTCGCGTGTCGATGAGCTGCGCGTTGAGGTGGATCTGATTCCCCGAGCGCTGGACGCTCCCCTCCAGGATCACGTGCGCGCCGAGCTCCCGGGCGATCTCCCTCAGGTTCCCGGGATTGTCCTTGTACCGCATCACCGAGGTGCGCGAGATCACGCGCATCGAGCCGATGCGGGAAAGCTGGGTGAGGAGGTCGTCGTGAAGCCCCAGGGCAAAGGACTCGTCGTCGTCGCCGGCACCGGCGGAGGCGAAGGGGAGGGCCGCGATGGCCACCCGTTCCCCACCGTCCACGGCTCCCGGGCGCGCGTCCCCCCGGAAGAGGAGCACCGTCGCCACCATGCCCCACATGGTGAAGGCTGCCACCCCGCCGCCCACGGCCATCTTCCAGGTGAGAACCCGGGCAAGACCCGAAGCGGACTCCCGCGCCGGGTTCGTGCCGGTGGTAACGGACTGAGCCGGAGCATCCCCTTCTCCAACCGCACCCGATTCCTGAACGAAAGCAGTGGCCAGAACCACGGGAAGTCCGATGACGAGAAAGACCAGCGCCATCCCGGGGAGCCACGTCGGGAGCGACGCGCTCTCAACGATGGTGTCCACGACCTGGAGCGCCACCCACGACCCGGCCAGGTAGACCCCCAACACCTGCCAGATGGATCGGCGGCGCAACTCGCCGAAGAAGTTGTCGAGGTCGGACATCAACGGGGCTCGTTCATGAGGGTCAGGGGCGCAACATAATTCGACTGCCTGTCCCCTGCGGGCAAGCTCCACTGCGATGATGGGCAGTCATCTCGACCTCCCGACGACGGATGCGCTGCATCTCCGAACACCCGCTCTCTACCCGAACACCGGCCCCACCGCCCTCCTCACGTCATCCAACTCCGCCGCGGCCTCCTCGTCGGGAGCCGTGGCGAGACTCACTCCGATGGTGCAGGCGAAACCCGCCGCGAATCCGGGAATCATCTCGTAGAGGTCGTAGAAATGCTCCTTGAAGAAGAGCACCCACACCACGGTGGCGGCGAAACCACCGACCATCCCCGCCAGGGCACCCTCTCGCGTGGTGCGCTTCCAGAAGAGGGAGCAGAGCACCACGGGGGTGAAGGCCGCGGCGATTCCCGACCAGGCGAAGAGGACGAACCAGAAGACGACTCGGGTCTCGGTGAGAGCCAGCGCCAGCCCCGCCACCCCGATGACCACGGTCACCCACTTCCCCATTCCGGAAAGGCGGCGTTCGTCGGCGTCGGACCCCAGCGTCTTCTGCACCACGTCCCGCACCACCGCGGAAGACGCCAGGATCAGGAGCGAGTCCACGGTGGACATGATGGCCGCCAGCACCACCACCAGGAAGATTCCGGTGAAGAAGGCAGGGAAGAGGGCACCCGCCATCTCCGGAAGGATGGTCTCGGGATCGGCCAGCCCCGGGAAGAGCACGCGACCCGCCATTCCGGCGAAGACGGCGCCCACGTCGAAACCGATCACACAGAGGACGGCCCACAGCCCCCCGTCCACGATCTCCTCCTGGTCCCTCGCCGCCATGAAGCGCGTCAGGAGCTGGGGCGACCCCAGGAAGGCGAAGCCGATGGCCACGAAGCCGAAGGCGCTGGCCACCCCGGCGGCGGTGAGGCCGAACTCTCCCATGGGCTTGAGTAGAGCCGGGTCGGCCGCCTCCAGCGCTCCCATGACCCCGGCGAACCCTCCGGCGGCGGGGAAAGCCACCAGGGGAAGCGTCACCAGGCACCCCAGCATGAGGACGCCCTGGAGGAAGTCGGAGTACGCCACCGCCTTGAAGCCGCCCACGGTGGTATAGAAGAGAACGATGCCCAGCCCGATCCAGACACCGGCGGTGTACCCCGTCCCCAGGAAGGCGTCGAAAGCCTTCCCCGACGCGGTGAACTGGGCGGCCGCGTACGCGACGACCATGCTCAGCACGATCACGGCCGATACCATGCGGAAGAGATTGTGCGTGTCGCGAAAGCGGGCGGTGAGATAGTCCGGCACCGTGATGGCGTCGTAGCGGTCGGTGTACTCCTTGAAGGGGCGCGCCACGAAGACCCACGCCGCGGCCACGCCCAGCACCTCCCCCATGATGACCCAGAAGGCGTGGACGCCGATGGCGTACCCCATTCCGGTGAGCCCGAGCAGGAGCCACGCGCTCTCCCCCGTGGCGTTGGAGGAGAAGGCGATTACCCAGGCGGGGAGGCGCTTGCCCGCCACGAAGTACCCTTTCAGGTCGTGGGACTCACGCCCCCCCCAGACGCCGATGGCCAGGAGGATGGCCAGGTAGCCCACGAGGACCGAGACGATGACCGGCGACGTCATGCGTCGCCTCCACCGGCGCTTCCACGGTCGCTCCTGCGCGCGAGGAAGAACCACACCTCCAGCACCAGCCCGAATCCGATGGCACAGGCGAGGAGAATCCATCCGTCCATGGGCAGTCCCGTCATGCTCCGTCTCCCTGGATATGTATCGACGCGCCCCACTGTTGGGTGGATGTCAAGATGGGGCCACACCGTCCAACCCGCGAGCATCCGCGCGGGGTGAACTGTTCGGTCGACCCATGGGCCAGCCCGGATGTACCGCTTTCGCACGCTTGCATGATGGGGTGCCATGACTCTATAGTCGGCTCCACTTGTCGAGTTTGCGGAATATGTTGCGCGAACTCGTACGACCAGGCATTCGCTGAACGCACCCGACCACTCCCATGACCGATCGCGACACTCCTGCATCCGATCGTGCCTTCGCCAGGACGCGGAGCCGCTGGATGATCGCGATGGTGGCCGTAGCCAGCGCCGTGACGGGATCCTGGGTGTACACGCGAGTCAGTATCGGTCAGGATGCGCGGGAAGACGTACGCGTCACACTCTCCGCCGTCCTGAACGCGGTTCAGGGAGCTCTCCACGCATCGTTTCGATCTCATCGCTCCCAGGCCATCGGTTGGGCGACCTTCCCGGCGGTGGTTGAGGCCACACGAGAGCTCCTGGACACCTCCAGATCGCCGGAGGAGCTCTCCACCCACCCGGCCCAGACGTCGCTCCGCGATCTCCTCCTTCCCACCCTGGAGGCCACGGGATACCAGGGGTACTTCCTCGTCGACGTCGACGGTGTGAACCTCGCCTCGAGCCGGGACGCCAACATCGGGGTCACCACGCTCCTGCGGAGCCGACCCGGATTTCTGGAGAAGGTCTGGTCGGGCCAGACCGCCGTGAGCATGCCGCAGCCGTCCGACGTCCCGCTTCCGGGCCCGGACGGGGTGCTCCGCTCAGGATATCCCACCCTCTTCGTGGGCGCGCCGGTGAGGAGTGAGTCGGGTGAAATCGTGGCCGCCTTCGCGTTTCGTCTCGACTTCGATCGTGACTTCGACGATCTCCTGAGGCGGGGCGACGTAGGCCGATCCGGAGAGACGTACGCCGTGGACGGGGAAGGCCGACTCCTCGGCGCCAGCAGGTTCGAAACCGCCCTCCGTGCGACTCCGTTCTTCGACGATGATCCCCATACACCCCTCGAGATCTACGTACGGAATCCAGGGGTCGAGTTCATGCGCACCCAGGACACCACGGCGGTGAACCTCGGGGAGGCGCAACCCACCCTGGCGGCGGCCGCCCTCATGAAGAAGGAGGACGGCGAAGACATGACCGGATACCCCAACTACCGGGGCATTCCGGTGGTGGGTTCGTGGAAATGGGACAGCGACCTCGGAATGGGCCTCACCGTGGAGCAGGACGTCGCGGAGGCATACCGGTCACTCCGCTCCCACAGGATGTGGGTGGACGTGCTCAACGGCATGGTTCTCCTCCTGGTGTTCGCCACCGGACGCGTCTACCTGGCCAACGCGCGCAGGACCCACGAAATCAGTCAGGAGATGGAGTGGGGCATGTCGGAGGGCGCTCGGGACCTGGAGCACACCCGGTCGCGCATGGCGACCACGACCCGGGAACTCGAACGCTTCTTCGATCTCTCCATCGACATGGTCTGCATCGCCAGTACCGACGGCTTCTTCACTCGCGTCAACCCCGCCTTCATCCGCGTCCTCGGCCACGCGGAAGCGGACCTGATGGCACGACCGTTTCTGGACTTCGTACACCCCGACGACGCCACGGCGACGCTCCAGGAGGTGGAGAAGCTCGCGGGTGGGGAACCCACCATCTCCTTCTCCAACCGATACCGGTGCGCCGACGGAGCCTGGAAATGGCTCGAGTGGACCGCGGCCTCCACGCCCGAGGGACTCATCTACGCCATCGCGCGGGACGAGACGGAGCGCCGAGAAACCGAGGCGGTCCTGGCCAACCAGGCCCGAGAACTCCGGCAGGCTCAGAAGATGGAGGCCGTGGGAAGATTGGCCGGAGGCGTGGCCCACGACTTCAACAATCTCCTTACCGCCATCATCGGGTTCGGCGAACAGGTGCTGTTCCTCTCGAGTCCCGGTGAGAAGGTCCACCGCCACACGACGCAGATCCTCCGGGCGGCGGGACGGGCGGCGGACCTGACACGGCAACTTCTGGCCTTTTCCCGGCTCCAGGTCGTTCGACCCAAGGTCGTGGACGTGAACGAGGTGGTGCACGACGTCACGAAGATGCTGGGCAGGATCATCGGAGACGATGTGGGGCTGGAGGTGTCGTCGAACGAGCACCTATGGCCGACCTACATCGACGTGGGCGCCCTCGAGCAGATCGTGGTGAACCTGGCGGTCAATGCCCGCGACGCGATGGTCGGAGGAGGCGTCATCACCATCAGCACGGACAACGTACGTCTGGACGGATCACGAGACGCCGACACCGGCCGGGAGCTGCCCGACGGCGACTACGTTCTCCTGTCGGTACGAGATACCGGGACGGGAATGTCCGAAGAGGTCCAGCGGCAGATCTTCGACCCGTTCTTCACCACCAAGGAAGAGGGGAAGGGCACGGGTCTGGGTCTGTCGACCTGTTTCGGCCTGGTGAAGCAGGCCTCCGGATCCATCGATGTCCGGAGTGAGGAGGGCGTGGGCTCCACCTTCTCGGTCTACCTTCCCCGTACGAGTCGCGCCGGGACGAGGGATGAGGACAAGGTGCCCGAGAATGCCGTGGCGGGAGGGAGTGAGACGATTCTGGTGGTCGACGACGACGTACAGGTCCGCGCCGTCGTGTGCGCCATTCTCGAGACCCACGGATACAGGGTGCTGGAGGCCGCCGGCGGGAGTGAAGCCATCCGCATCAGTTCGGAGGTCGCCGACGACATCCATCTCCTCCTGACCGACGTGGTCATGAACGGCATCAACGGTGGGAAACTGGCCGAGACGTTGGCCCCTTCCCGCCCGGAGATGCGGCTGATGTTCATGTCGGGCCATGCCGAAGACGCCATGGTTCACACGGGCGTCATGACCGGCCGCGCGCTCCTCGTGAAGAAGCCGTTCCAGTCACTGGAGCTGGCGCGTACTGTGCGCGCCTGCCTCGACGGCTCCCGCTATACGGCGCAGGCGTTCTCCCGGGGGAGCTGACGCGATTCGCTCTCCCCACGAGGAGAGCCCACGCGACCGCGCCTACCTCTCCACCCGACCGCAAGCCCGCTCGAGCTTCTCCAGGCCCTCGGCGATCTCGTCCTCGGTGACCAGGAGGGACGGTCCCACCCGCACCACGTGCCCCTTCATCCCGCCCTGCCCGAGAAGGAGACCCTCGTCGCGGGTGGCCTCCAGGAGCGCGTTGGTGCGCGCCGCGTCGGGCTCCTTGGACTCGGGGTCGGCCACGATCTCCATGGCCTGCATGAGCCCCATCCCGCGGACCTCGCCGATCCACGGATACCGGGCCTGGAGGGCTTCCATCCCCTCCCGGAGTTGGCGTCCCCGGACGCCGGCGTTCCCCGGCGCGTCCTCCTCCTTCATGACGTCCAGCGTCGCCGACATGGCCGCCATGGAGATGGGATTCCCCCCGAAGGTGGAGATGGTCTTTCCCGTCCACGACCTGGCGATGGCGTCGGTGGTGATGGTGGCGCCCACGGGGAATCCCCCGGCGATCCCCTTGGCCATGACCATGATGTCGGGCTCCACGCCCCAGTGTTCGATCCCGAACCAGCGGTCTCCCGTGCGCCCGAAGCCGGCCTGTACCTCGTCGATGATGAGGAGCCCCCCGTACTTGCGGATGATCTCCGACACGCGCTGGAAATATCCGGGAGGCGGCACCACGTAGCCGCCCACGCCCTGGATGGTCTCGGCGATGAAGGCCGCCGGCTGCCCGTTGGTGGTGGTGAGGATCACCTCCTCCAGGTCACGGGCGAACTTCTCCGTGCACGAGTCGTCGCAGGGCTGCTTGAACGGGCAGCGGTACGGGTAGGGGGAGATGGCGTGATGCACCCCGGCCATGCGGGTGGCGATGGGGCGCCAGGCGGCGTGGGCCGTGACGGTGCTGGCCATGAAGGAGCGGCCGTGGTACGCCAGGCGCAGCGCCACGATCTCGCTGCGGCCCGTGTGGACGCACGCCATCTGGAGCGCCGTCTCGATGGCCTCCGTCCCCGAGTTGGTGAAGAAGGTGCGCTTCAGATTCCCCGGCGCGATGGCGGCCAGCCGCTTCGCCGCCTCCACCTGGGCCTCGGTGGCGTACAGGGTGGAGACGTGCCCCAACCGCCCCATCTGCTCGGTCACGGCTTCGGCGATGCGCGGGTGACAGTGCCCGATGGAGGTGGTGAGGATCCCGCTGAAGAGGTCCAGGTACTCCTTCCCGTCGGCGTCGCGCACGCGCACACCCTCGCCTTCGGCCAGCGCCAGCGGCTTCCCGTAGAGGTGGAGCATGGCGGGGAGGAGGTACTCCTCCTGCCCCCGGAGGATCTCGGCGCTGGACGCGCCCGTGGATACGCTGCTCATGGACGTCACCACCTGGAAATGACCACCCGCTGGTCCGTGAAGAAGGAGATGGCGTCCCGGCCCTGCGCCTTGAGATCGCCGTAGAAGGAAGCCCTCGATCCACCGAAGGGAAAGAACGCCATGGGCGCGGCCACCCCGATGTTCACCCCGATCATGCTGATCCCCGCCTTGTAGCGGAACTCGCGCGCGGCCTTCCCGCTGGTCGTGAAGATGGAGCACGCGTTCCCATATCGCGTGGTGTGCATCTGCTCGATGGCGTCGTCCAGCGTCTTCACCCGGCTCAGCCCCGCCACGGGCCCGAAGACCTCCTCCGTACCCAGGGGGGTGTCCATGCGTACCTCGTCGAAGACGGTGGGGCCGATCCAGTGTCCGCCGGGCATGGTGTCCACCACGTCGTATCGTCCGTCCAGGGCGAGTCTTCCCCCACTCCCGGCGGCCTCGTCGATGAAGGTCTTGACCCGGTCCCGGTGGGTCGACGAGATCACCGGGCCCATGTCCGTGTCCGGGTCCAGCCCGTCTCCCATGCGCAGGCTCGACGCTCCGTCCAGGATCCGTTCCCGGAGCGGCTTGTACGCCTCACCCACGCCCACGAGGATGCTCCCCGCGAGGCAGCGCTGCCCGGTGGAGCCGAACACCGAAGCCATGCAGGCATCCGCGGTGTAGTCCATGTCGGCGTCAGGCATGACGATGAGGTGGTTCTTTGCTCCTCCCAGGGCCTGCACACGCTTTCCCGCCGTGGCCGCCCGCTGGTACACGACCTTCGCCACGTGGCTCGAGCCCACGAAGGACACGCCCACGATGTCGGGGTGGTCGCAGACGGCCTCCACCGCCTCCTGCCCTCCATGGACCACGTTGAGCACGCCCGCCGGCAAGCCCACCCGGTCGGCCAGGTCCACGATCTTCTGGTGCGTGAGAGGGTCCTGCTCGCTGGGCTTGAGCACCACCGTGTTCCCCGCGGCCACCGCGTAGGGCCAGAACCAGAGCGGAATCATCACCGGGAAGTTGTACGGCGTGATGATCCCGAACACGCCCAGGGGCTGTCGGTACGACGCGCAGTCGATCCCGGGGGCGATGTCCTCCGCCGTGTCGCCCATCATCAGGGTGGGCATTCCGCACGCGTGCTCCACGTTCTCGATCCCGCGCTGCACTTCTCCCCGCGTCTCGGCGAGGATCTTCCCGTGCTCACGCGAGAGCGAACGCGCCAGCTCCTCCTTGTGCTCCTCCAGGCGCATCTTCAGGCGCATGAGGACGCGCACCCGCTCCACGGCCGGGGTCTCCCGCCACGCGGGAAAGGCCTTCCGGGCCGCTTTCACGGCGGCGTCCACGTCGGCACGGGTGGAAAGCGGCGTGCGCCCGATCTCCTCTCCCGTGGCCGAATTGGTGATCCCTATCGCGTCCTTTCCCGACGACGGGGTCCAGACACCACCGATGTAGTTGTGAACGGTATCGCTCATGGGCCTTCCCGGGGGGAGGAGTCGATCGTGCCGAATGGGGCTCAACCTTCGCCTCCGGCGGCGGGACGGCAAGGGGAAGGCGCGAGAGAGGCCGAACATCGCGTGCCGGGCCGCGCGCGGACTACCCCGGACTCGCCCGATCCTGCTATTTTTTCTTCCTACCCACTGATGTCGGAGCCGTGGCGACGCCCGTCGCCGGCCCCGCCTACCGCGCGACGCTTCCCGCGCCCGCGGTGCCGCGAGGGTCACGAAGAGTGGAGCCGCCTGCCTCGTTCCGAGGAAGGAAGAGGGACGCCTCAGTGTCCTGCCCCACCGCCTGTACCAGTTGTCCCCCTTACCGGACCACCGAAGTCGTTTCCAACGGTCCAATCCACACGAGGAGGACACGATGACCGAGCAACAGATCCTGGATGTCGTCCGTGATCAACTGGACGCGTTCAACAACGACCAGTGGGCTCGCTGGCGCGAGTTGCACACCCCGAACGCCGAATACGACGAGGTGGGCACCGGACGGCGCCTCACCGGGCACGACGAGATCCTCGAGGTGCTGAAGTCGTGGAAGACGGCGTTCCCGGACCTGAAGGGCACCGTCGACCACATCTTCGCCTCCGAGAACGTGGGCGTGGTCGAGGTGAGCTGGAAAGGCACCCACAAGGGGACGCTGACGCTACCCGTGGGCACGGTTCCTCCCACCAACACCCGGCACACGATCCGGGGCGTCATGGTGTGCGAGGTCTCCAGAAACAAGATCACCAAGGCTCGCCATTACTTCGACGCCCTGGAGCTCATGTCGAAGCTGGGCGCGATACCGGAGATGAAGGCCCGGAAAGCCAAAGCGTGATCCTCTGGTGATGTGCCACGCGAGGTCTCCGGATCGGGCGCTTCCGCGTCGGTGGGCGGTGCGTCCGGCCCGGTCCGGAGACCGGCGGCGGTCCCATGGGGTATCGACACATCGTATGCTTTCCAACCGGGAGGGCACGTATGCCCGAGGCACACGACTCCGCTGAACCCATTCGGTCGGACGACCTCATCGACCTCCTCTCGAGGAAGGTGATCGGACAGCCCTCCGCCATCGAGGTCATCATCCCCTCGATCCAGCTCCACCGGTCGGGGCTCGCGCCGGAGAGCCGGCCCGTGGGGGTGTTCCTCCTCCTCGGCCCGACCGGAACGGGGAAGACCCGCACGGTGGAGGCGCTGGCGGAGGTCCTCCACGGAAGCTCGCACAAGGTACTCCGCATCGACTGCGGCGAATTCCAGAGCGACCACGAGATCGCCAAGCTCATCGGCGCCCCTCCGGGCTACATCGGCCACGGCGACTCCAAGCCCAGGCTCACCCAGGGGCACCTGGCGGAGGTGAAGAGCCCCGACTGCGACCTCTCCCTCGTACTCTTCGACGAGATCGAGAAGGCGGCCCCGGCCATGACGCAGCTCCTCCTGGGCATTCTCGATCGCGCCACCCTCCGCCTGGGAGACGGAACCGAGGTGGACTTCGCTCAGACGCTCATCTTCCTCACCAGCAATCTCGGGGCCCGGGGGATGATGGACGCGATCAAGCCCAGCATGGGGTTCACGCCGGCCGGATCCAGGACACCGGGTGAACTGAGCACCCAGCTCGACCAGATCGCCATCCAGGCCGTCCGGAAACACTTTTCACCCGAGTTCGTGAACCGCATCGACCATGTGGTCACGTACCGTCCCCTCGACGCCGAGTCGGTGGCGGCGATCCTGGACCAGCACATCTTCGAGCTCGAACGGCACGTCCACACTCGTCTGGGAGCGCGATCCTTCGATCTCGACGTGTCGGCCGGAGCCCGCGCCTTCCTCATCGAGCGGGGGACGAGCCCCGAGTACGGCGCCCGTGAACTCCGCAGGATGGTCCACCGGCACCTCACCCAGCCCCTGGCCGCCCTGGTCGCCGACGACGCGGTGCACCCGGGCGCGGTGGTCCACGTCGACGTGGCGGAGAGCGGCGATGCCCTGTCGCTGAGACCGGAGGGCGGGGCGGCCCGCCCGGAGCGGAGGATCGAGAAGGTCCTGGTGGTCGACGACAACGAAGCCATCCTCCGGTGGACGGAGAGGGCGCTACGGAGCCACCGGTACGAAGCGGTGACCGCGTCGTCGGTACGGGATGCCGGAAGGGCCATGGCGTCCACCCGGCCCGACGCCGCCGTTCTCGACTACGTGCTCCCGGACGGAGACGGGGTGGCCCTGGCCATGGAGATCCTGGGCGACCACCCCGACATGGTCGTGGTGCTCATGAGCGGGATGGAGCTGGACGAGGAAGACGAACTCGTGTGCCGGCACCTGGACATCCCCATCCTGACGAAACCGTTCCTGGTGGACGAGTTGGTGGTGCTCCTGGAGTCGCGGGAGGCCGCGGTGCCCCGAGCGCGGTGGCGCACCGCGTGACGCCGCGAGCCCTACATCCGCATCAGGTAGGTGATCTTCATGACCGCGCCGCGGTCCCGGACGTTCCACAGGCGCGTGTCGTCCCCCCGGCCTTCGGTGAACACCAGGTAGAGATCGCTCCCCGGCCTGTGGATGAAATTGAGACGCAGGTTCGTGGAGACGGTTCCGTCCAGGCGGTTGTACTGGGCCAGCAGGTTCGTGGTGAGCCGGGTGGAGAAGGAGTAGGATAAGCGCATGGACGCGATGTCCGCCGAAAGGGATCCGGAGGGCACGTCCACGGCGTTCCACGTATACCCCAGAGCGAGGGCGACCTGGGGAGACGGAGCCACGTTGAGCGTCCCGCCCACGCTCCCGAGCGTGCCGCCGTAGTAGTTGCTGAACATCCCCATGGACTCCACGTACACCCACCGGCTGCGCGCGGTGGAGGCGATCCACCCGATGTGGTCGTTGCGGTACCGGCCGGGATCCACCCACAGGGAATCCAGGAGGTCGACGCCCTCGTCGATGTCCACCTCCGCCGCGTTCAGGAAGAAGGCGATCTCGTCTCCGCTCTCCCATACGGGGTTGAATCCCGGACCCGCCTGCCAATCCTCCATGCGCCCGTCCATGGCGGTGACGACGCGGCCACCGAACCACATGTCGATGCGCCGGAGTCCCAGTGCGGTGGGACGCCAACGTCGCCGTCCGTACAGATCGGACCAGCGCACACCATCGCGCGTGATGAACCCCGCGGCCGCCCGGGCGCTGTCGCTGACCACGAGGTGGCTGGCGATGACCCCCCACCGTTCGCCCTGATAGTTCACCCCGGCGCGGTAGGCATGACCGGTCGCCTCCGATCCCGAGGCGAAGGTCGAGGCGGCGAAACCATCCACCACCCACGCCCCTCCCAGGACGAACTGACCATCCACCCCGGCGGCCGTGCTCCAGGCCCCCCCGCCCCGGCGATCGGTCACCATGGCCCCGACGTAGTTGCTCTCCCCCACGTCGCGCTTGATCCGGGCCGCGGAGAAGTTCTCCCTGGGAAGCCCGTAGGCGGAGTCGGTGACGATATCGAGGAACCCCACGGTCTGTGAGCCCACCCTCCCCGTGAGGCGCGTGCCCGCCAGGATGGGAACCTCGCCTTCGTCTTCGTCGATCCCGATGCGACGGCTGAAGAGCATGAGGAAGGGCGGCGGCTCGTAGGCGTTCCCGGGCACACCGAATTCGAACACCCCGGAGTTCTCGAGAAAGAAGTCCCGCTTTTCCGGAACGAAGAGGTCGAACCGGGTCAGGTTGACCTGCTCGTCGTCCACCTCGACCTGTGCGAAATCCGTGTTCACGGTCACGTCGAGCACGAGGCCGGGACGCAACTCGGTCTTCAGGTCCAGGCCCACCTCCCGCGTCCCCTCAGCCACGAGAACGCCCGCGTCGTTGGCTTCCTGCCGGCGCCCGCCGAGAAGGAAGGGCTTGGCTTCCAGGTTCAAGCCGGCCCGGGGGAGGTCGGCCAGCCCGGTCAGGTGGCCGGCCCGGCTGACCCGCTCGAATCCCTCTCCCTCCCGCCCCCAGGACCGCCAGAGGGTTTCTTCGTTCTTCCTCCGGATCACGCGAAACACGTTGATCCCCCAGGGCTGGTCGAGGGCGCCGTCCGGGTAGCGCAGGGTACGCCAGGGGATGGCCATCTCCGCGCTCCACCCCTGCGGGTGGCGGGTTCCGGCCACCTCCCAGACGCCGCGCCAGTCCAGGTTCACCTCGCTCCCCTCGTCGGTGAGGAGCGCCTCGAACTCGGCCCCGTTGGGATTGGTGGCGAAGACGACCGCGTTGCGGTGGTCGTGGAAGGGGTCGAGGAGTACGGCGACGGCGTCGTCCCCCGCGAACTGGAGCTTCCCGGAGAAGCCCTCCACCTGCAGGAGCTTGTCACGCTGGAGGATCCGCGCCACGACCCGGTCCGGATCGGAATCGTAGGCCATGATCCCGATGTAGAGGGCGTCGTCGTCGTAGACGATGCGCACCTCCGTCCTTTCCGTGGCGGGCCCACCCTCCTGCGGCTCCCTTTGGCGGAAATCGCCCATCACGGAGGCCCGGCTCCACGCGTCTTCCGAGAGCAGGCCGTCCACCCGGATCACGTTGCCGTCCTGGGGGGGAAGGTGATACGCCCGCACCGAGTCGCCGGTGACCTGCGCGCCCGACACCCCCGGCATCATGGAGCAGAGCAGGGCGGCGACCAGGAACGGTCCACGATGCGACCTCCTCATGGCATCGGCCCGACGACCCACCATCGCTTCGTCCTCCACCTACTCGTCCAGTGACACCGGGTCTCCCACCCGCACCTCGCCGTCGTCGAGCACCACCCCGTAGACGCCGCCCCGCCAGTGGGGATCCAGGGCCGCGGTGAGGCCGGGGCACTGCTCGTCCATCCGTTCGCAGGGGCGCGTCTCACCCTCGATGCGGATCCGCACGGGCCCCATGCGCAGGATCCGACCACGGGTGCCCTCCAGCCGTATCCCGCTCACCATGACGTTGGCTCTCCGCATCACGGGCCGGGCGTCGGGCAGTGTCTTCCCCACCTCGTCGAACGTCTCCTTCTCGATGACGGTGACCTGCCGTCTCCCCCGCTGGTCGGCGCTCCCCACGATCCCCTTCTCGGCCACGCACTCCACCGACGACGCCGAATCCATGGGACCCCGGTGCGCCCGCTTCACCCACATCTCCTCTACCACGGCCATCCGTCCTCCACCCGGTTGAATGTGCCCCACCATTGATACGGCACCTCCCCCGCCGCAAGGAAAATCACGAGGCTTGCCTGGCTGCCCGTCCGGATGAACCTTCCGCCCCATGAAGGAGTCGCTTGTCGAAGCGTGGAGGACCAACCACCGGATCAACCTTCTCCTCCTGGAGAAGATCTCCGGCGAAGGGTTGGCGTGTACCCTGTCGAAGCGGGGTGGCCGGGACGTGGCGCGTCAGTTCGCGCACATGCACGACGTCCGCCTCCACCACATGGAGAAGCGAGCCCCCGATCTCGCCCCGGGGTTGGTGAAGTTCGCCTCCAAGGACCCGCCGGAGCGGGAAGCCCTGGTGGCCGCCCACGAAGCGTCGACCGCGGCCGTCGAGACGTTCCTGGTGGACGTACTCGAAGGCGCGCCCCGCCGCCGGGGCTTCCGGAAGGGGATCTTCACCACGCTCGCGTATTTCATCGCACACGAGAGCCACCATCGCGGCAGCATCCTCCTGACGCTGAAGGAATGCGGTCACAAGGTGGACAACACCATCGCCTACGCGATCTGGGACTGGGACCGGAGATGAACCACCCACGCACGCTGGCGCCCGTCGTTCTCGTCGTCGCGTCCACGGCCACGCCCACCTGGAGGAGTCCCCCGTGAACAAGGTCACGCCCATCATGACCGTCGCGGAGATCGAGCCCTGTCTCCCCTTCTGGACCGACGCTCTGGGCTTCGAGATCACCGCCACCGTCCCCCACGAGGGGCGGATCGGCTTCGCCATGCTCCAGCGCGGCAACGTGGAGCTCATGTACCAGTCGAGCGCCAGCGTCGAGGCCGATCTGGGCCCCTCCGGCGCCGCCAGTGGATTTCCGGGGCTGGTCGACGAGCTGGGGGGCAGCACGACCACGCTGTTCGTGGAGGTGGACGCGCTGGATCCCATCATCGATGCGATGGTGGGAAGCGGAGCCGTCGTGGTCGTTCCCCGCCGGCAGACGTTCTACGGGATGGACGAGATCTTCGTGAAGGCCCCGTGCGGAACGCTGGTGGGGTTCGCGGCGCGCGTGGAGGAGGGTGTCGGCGAAGGGTGAGCCACCCCCCGTCAGCAACCGACGCAGTACGCAGGGTCCCACGTGCACACGACCCTGCGATCGAACCTCAGGTATACGCTCCCCAACCGCATCCGATCGCCCTCCGCGAGACCCACCCCGACCCCGCACCGTTGGTCGGCGCGCATCCGTGCGTGACCCAGGACCACCCGCCACCCCTCATGCCTGAGGTACTCGTACGCATACACCTCCAGCGGCTCCCGGACCTCGACTCCCGCGGGCAAGGCGACGCCCAGTTCCTCCAGGGACTGCGCATAGCGCCCTCGCTCCACCATGAAGGTGTCCTGGGCCGCCACGAGCCGTGCCATCGCCACGCGCGTGGCCCGAGCCCCTTCGAGGTCGGGCATCCGGCGGGCCGGCTCCGCGTCCCACGTGCATACCACCGTGTCCGGAATCTCCACCACGAACCCTCCGGGAAGCGTGGCCGACTCCTGACGTCCGCCGAATACTGCGCATCGCTGATCGACGCCCAACTCCAGAAGGTACCCGCTGGCCACCCACGAATCGACGGATGCCGCCACTTCCACCACGACGCCTTGCTCGTGTGAGTCGGCGATCCCCAGCACCGACGGCTCGTAGGCGTACGCGCCCGACACGCGGAAACGGTGGTCTTCCTCCCGCGCTACTCGTTCCATGATCTGCCGGAGTTCCCGCCGTGGACTCGTCTCGGAGGGAATGTTCCGATCGCAACAGGACACGGCGATGGAAGACACCAACCCGACGTACAGGAGACTCCGTCCCGCGGTTCCGCTGGCCACTGCGCGACTCCGGGCAACGTGTGACATGGATGGTCCCGACCGACTCCCCGCGCGTCGGGGACTGCGGTTAGAGTACGATCAGCGTCCATGCTCCGGCAAACACGGAGTGGGTTCGCGTCCCGCGATCCTCTACCTCCACGGGCACCACCTCCATAGGTTGTCCCTCCACCATGCATGATCCATCGATCCCCCCGTCCGAAATCCGGACCGCCCGTCTCCTTCTCCGGTGCTGGAGCCCCGAGGACGCGCCCCGCTTCAAGGCGGCGTTGGACGCCAGCCTGGCGGAAGTGGCGCGCTGGATACCGTGGGCCAGAAAGGAACCCTCTCCGCTCGCGGACATCGTGGCGCGTCTCGAAGGGTTCCGGGCGGACTTCCACGGGGGGCGCAACGCCCTCTACGCCATGACGGACCCGGCCGGCGACGACGTCCTGGGGGGAATCGGGTTGTACCGGCGGGTGGGGCCCGGACGCATCGAGATCGGCTACTGGGTCCGCACGGACCAGGCCGGGAAGGGGCTCGCCACCGAGGCCGCCACGGCCCTGACCCGCGTCGCCTTCACCCTGGAGGGGATCGACGCGGTGGAGATCCGGTGCGACGTCGCCAACGAGCCCAGCAACGCCATCCCCCGGAAGCTGGCGTACCGGCACGCCCGCACCATCGAGGAAGACCCCGACCCCGACGCTGATGGGAGGGTCCGCCGAACGGTGATATGGGAGCTGACCCGGGAGGAGTTCGAGACGTGGCCGGCGGACGGATGAGCCACGGTTCGATACGGTGCCCTTCGCCGCGGTGAGCCGGGAGCGTACCGTGCCGTCCTTGCCCGGGTCCGGCCGTCCGCCTACCCTCACCCGGAACGTCACCCACCTCTCCTCCGTGAGCCAGGAGGCTTCCATGACCCCGCGACCCTCCCCCTTCGCCCTCCTCACCGTGCTCGCGCTCTGCGCCCCGGCGCCGTCCGCCGAATCCCAGGAGATGGGCTTCGAGGAGTACGACCCGCCCTCGACGCTGAAGGTGCCGGAGACCCTGGTCACTTCGGCCCGGTTCCCCTTCGTGGACATCCACAACCACCTCCGGGGAGATCTCACGCCGGATCGGGTGGATGCCATCGTGGCGGAGATGGATGCGCTGAACATGGCGGTGTTCGTCAACCTCTCCGGCGGTACGGGCGCACGCCTGCGGACCACCGTGGAGGCGCTCAAGGGCCGCCACCCCGACCGCTTCGTCGTGTTCGCGAACCCCTCCTTCGAGGACATCGACGACCCCGGCTATCCGCAGCGGGCCGCGGACCGCCTGGAGGAGGACTTCCGCAATGGCGCCCAGGGGCTGAAGATCTTCAAGAATCTGGGGATGTCGGTGTTCGACGCAGCGGGCAACCGCGTTCCGGTGGACGATCCCCGCCTCGACCCCATGTGGGCCAAGGCCGGAGAGTTGGGGATTCCCGTCCTCATCCACACCGCCGATCCGGCTCCGTTCTGGGAGCCCCACGACGCGGAAAACGAGCGGTGGCTGGAGCTCAAGCAGTTTCCCGGCCGCAAGCGCGACGGTGAGCCCACCTGGGAGCAGCTCATCGACGAACAGACCAACGTCTTCCGCAAACATCCGGAAACGACGTTCATCGCCGCCCACTTCATGTGGATGGCGAACGACCTGGAGCGCCTGGGGCGGGTGCTCGACGAACTCCCGAACGTGTACACCGAGCTGGGGGCCATCATCTACGAGCCCGGCCGCCAACCGCGCTTCGCGGCACGCTTCTTCGAGCGGTACCAGGACCGCATCCTCATGGGGAAGGACGTGTGGGAGCCCAGCGAATACTCGGTGTACTTCCGCGTTCTGGAGACCGACGACGAGTACTTCGACTACTACAGGCGGCGCCACGCCTTCTGGAAGATGTACGGACTGGACCTTCCCGACGACATCCTGCGGAAGGTCTACTACGAGAACGCCCGCCGGATCGTGCCGGGGCTCGATCCCGCCGTCTTCCCGGGGAATTGAGCGGGTGACCGGCCCGGAGGCCGGTCGGCTCCATCACTCCGTCCGGAGATCAGTTCTCCCTGAGGGTCCGCCGTAGCCCCGTGCGTACCACGAGGATCAGGGCCAGCATGGAGAGGGGAAGCGCGGCGACGAGGATGAGTCCGGGGCCCACGTGACCCCAGAGTGCGCCCATGAGGGCAATGGCCTGAGACATGATGCGTTCCTGCTATCTATGTAGAAACCGGAGAAACTCCGGGTGAACGTCCTGCGGGTGAATCCCGCACAACGACATTATCGGATCGATGGGTCGAAAACAGTAGGGGGATCTCCCCTGTCGACGCCGGATCCCTTCCCCGACGCGATGTCGTCCGCCCGGTGGGCCGCCCGGGGAGCGAAGGACAGCGCGAGTTCGCGGAAGAATTCGGCCTTCCCCCGGTCGCCGCGGTCGCGCGCTGCCCGGCTCAGGACGCGGAGGACGTCGGCGTCGAAGGGGAGTTCCTCCCCGTTGCCGTACCTCTCCCAGGCATGACTCCGGGCCACCGCCAGGGTGGCCTCGGCGAACACGTTGTCCGGGGCGATGGCGATGGCCCTGTCGAGCGATCGGATCGCCGGTCCCAGGTCTCCCCGGCGGAGGAGTTCCTCACCCAGTTTGTGGTGGGCCTTGGTGGACCGGGGAGCCCAGCGAGCGGCCCAGCGGAAGAGGGAGACGTCGTCGGACCAGGCGGACGAGTACCGGGCGGTCTGGAGCGCGAGGCCCGCCCCCACCACCAGTGCCGTCGCCGCCGCCACGCCCCGTCGCCGCGCCCACAGACCATGGCCCGCGAGCCCCGCGGTGAGAGAGAGTGCCACGCTCGGCAGATACAGGAGTCGTTCGCCGAAAATGGTACCCACCGCGACCACCAGGTTGGACGCGGGAAAGAGGGTGACCGCGTACCAACCCGCGAGAAGGAGAGGAAGGCTCACCCGCCTCCCGCTCCGCGCCACCACCCAGGCCACGGATCCCAGGATCAGGAGAGCGCCGACGAACCGGACGTCGGCCATGGAGCCGACCACGGGGAAGGCGTCGAAGGAATAGTCCGGCGACAGCCGCCACGGAACCGCCAACAGGCCGATCCCGTGGCCCACCACCGCCACGGCCGTCCCCACCCGCGCCCACGGGGACGCCGCCACCAGGGGGTTGTCCAGGTAGGAGGTGCCCGGGATACCGAAACCGCCCGTCACGTGGAAGCGGGCTACGAGGAGGAGGAGGAGGACCGCAGCGTAGGCGGCGTACATGGCCCGTCCAGGCCGCCTCCCACCCCCCACCGACCCGTGGAGGTACAGGTCCTGGAGCGCCACCAGGGCGGGAGCCACCACGCCGACCTCCTTGGACAGGGCCGCTCCTGCGAAGCACAGGGGCGCCAAGACCCACCCACGGCCCATGCGATCCAGCGCCCGGGCGTGGGCCAGCACCATCCCCAGGAGGAACACGGCCGCCAGGAGATCCCTCCTGCCGAAGACGGCCGCCACCACCTCCACGTGCACCGGGTGCACGGCGAAGATCATGGCCCCCACCCCCGCCGCCACCACGGGGAGCCGCCACAGCCGTCCGACCTGGAACACCAGGATGGAGACGAAGGCATGAAGCCCCACGTTCGCGAGGTGGTAGCTCCAGGGCTCCAACCCGGAGACGGCGTGGTTGACCAGGTAGCTCGAGATCGTGACGGGACGATAGAGGAACGTCTCCATCCCGCTCCCCTCCCACGCGGTGCTCGTGAAGATCGACGGGAGGGACCGCCACGACCGGATGAAGACGTTCCGCACGACTTCCATCTGATCGTCGTATACCCACCCGAAGGTGACGGTGCGGAGATACGTCAGCGCCGCCGTCGCTCCGACGGCTACCCGCCAGAGTCGGGGATCCTCCGGACGGGAGGGCGGGCGGTCATGGGGATCCGGACCGGGCATGTCCCGCGTGCGCCGGGGATGCGCCCCGGGCTCAGTTCTCCGCGGTGGTGAAGGGATGCGGACCCCGGGGCTCCTCGCAACCCGGCCACGATTCGTGCTCCATGGCGATTCTCCACCTGCCGTCTTCTCCGCGGAGAACGAGCCGGGTCCAGAAGAGTGCGCCCGCCTCGCTGGACGCTCCCCTCTGGGTAACCACGGCCGCGTCGGGTCCGGCGACCTGGACGCCGACGATCTCCTGCTCGAACACGACTTCGGGATGCGCCGCGTAGAAGGGAGCGACCGTGCCGGCGAAGGCACTCCCTCCCAGGATGAACTCGGTGCATCCGAGGTAGGTGAAGTCCTCGGTCCTACCGTAGAACGCCAGGACTTCCTCCGCGTCGTGCGCGTTCATCGCCCGGGTCAGGTCCTGCATCACGCCGGTGACCTCCGCGACGATGGCGTCCCGACCTTCCCGGGACGGGTATGCCCCCGGCGAGTCGCATCCGGCGACGGTCAATGCAGCCAGAGTGAGGGCGAAGATGGAGCGCGAGGCAGACATACGGTTCGGTCCGGTGTCGAAGGAGCGGATCCGGCACCGCGAGCACCCGCCCGAACCCGTTCCGGACAGGTGCCCCGGGCCGAGAGGCCACGATCCCGGAGGATCGTGACCCATGGACCCCCGGTTCAGTGCGTCCTCATGACCTCGAGGGTATTGGTGAGCACGGCCATGGCGTAGGCCGGATTGTGGATCCCGTGACTCAGATCCTCCTCGAACATCTGCCAGTTGGCGAACCCGGCCACCACGTCCGCCGGCCACGTGCCGGGAACGGCGTAGTGATCGACACCCTGGATCCCGATGCGTTGGAGCTCCGTGGAGATGTCCGCGAGGAGTGTCGTGACCAACGTCTGCACGGTGTTGTGGTCGAAGGTCGTCAGGGGAACCGTGGTATGGCATCCGGTGCCGTTGCACCCCGCCACGTTCTCCTCCACCGCACCGTGATAGAGGTACGACATCTTCCACGTATGTCCGCCGGCCTGGCTGCCGAAAGCCTGGGCCATGTGACAGGTGCCGCACACCTCTGGGTTGCTGTCCGGGTCACCATGGACGGTAGGGCCACCGGCGATGACCCGCGATCCCGTGAACTCGAACGCGCCCACTCCACCCACGACCTGGGCCTGCGGGCCGTGGTGGAAACCGTACCGGGACGAGGTGAGCGTAACGTCGGCACCCCCCAACTCGGGTACGGGGCTGAGCACCCTGCCCTGATGGCACTGAGCGCACAGATTCCCCACGTCCGCCCCGTAGTCCACCGTCCCATGACCGGCGTTCCACAACTCCACGGGAGCCGTGGTGGTCAGGGCGAAGTCGGCGTCGGTGTAGGTCGTGTGGATCTGATGGCACGTCCGGCAATTGATGGGTGCGGGGTCAACGACGTTGGCGGCCGTGACCATCGCGCCCGTGGCGATCCGCTCGATGAAGCCCTGGTGGGTGTGACAGGGCGCGCAACTCGTGGTCGACCGCTCGAAATTCCCACCGAGCCTGTGCTTCGACTCGCCATACTGCACCTGCTTGGCGTACAGCGTCACGTCTTCGGTGTGGCACTGGGTGCAGTTCTCGTTGGCATCCTGTCCGGCCGGACCGGTCGGTCCGGCGGGGCCCTGGAGTCCCTGGGTGCCTTGTGGCCCGGCGGGCCCCGTCGGCCCCTCCGGGCCTTCGCATCCGGCACCGATGACGAGGGCCCCGATGAACAGGAAGGCCCAACTGCGTCGTAACATGTTTCCCTCCCTTGAAGAGTAGATGCTACTCGATCAGTGAGGAGGGTCTCGGCCCGGAATCCGGTAATGGCAGGGAGGACAGGGGGAGTATACCGGCCGTCATGGCCGCGGCATGCACCTAATGGTACATTAATGGACGGGAGCGCGCTACCCCGATCTACGTAGTGTTACGGACCCTTCCCGAGGCACGGGATCCGTGGGATTACCCATCGGCGCACCTACTCCCATTCCCACCAGACCCTCCAGGTCGAAAAGCCCATGAAATCGGCGATCTTGGCGTGCTCGATGGTCCTCGGGCTCCTCGTCGTACCGGTCCGCGCGTCCGCCCAGGACAGCTCCTCGATCTCCCTTTCGCCCCGCATCGCGCTCTTCGCCCCGGACTCGTACTTCTACGAGGACTTCGTCAACTTCGCGGGGGATGGACCCGTGGAGTGGTCCCACGGCGCCCTGGGCCGGATGGGAGCGTTCGGCGTCTCCGGTGAATGGCGCGTGGCACACGGGATCCGGATCCGGGGAGAGATCCTCCGTTCCTTCGACGGGTGGTTGCGGGTAGCCCACTCGGTGGTGACCCCCAGGGTGCTGTTCGAGCCACCCCGGGTGGTGACCACGTGGCTGGACGCGCCCGCCACCCTGACGCTCACGAGCCTCCAGGTGGTGCTCCCCACGGAGCTACGGTGGGAATGGCTGCGGCCGTACGTCTCCGGCGGCGTGGGTGGAAAGCGCTACGCGTTCGGAGACCCCCTCACGCCCAACGAGGCGGGCGCGACCCTCCCTTCGCCTGGGTTCACGTGGGGCGGAGACCTGGGAGCAGGCGTCGAATTGACGCTCCTGGGGATCACGGCGGACCTGCAGGTCCGCGACGCCATCACGCGCTACTGGGGAAAGACCCAGCACGACCTGGTGTACACGGGCGGCCTCTGGTTCAACGTCCGGTGAGGTGAGGGGGATCTACCACACCCGGGTCACGCCGACCTGGAGTTGAAAGTCCAGGGACGGGCCGCGAGGCGGCACGTCCTCCTGGAGTGATGCCTCCCATCGCCACCCGTTACCCGCCCGACCCACCACGCCCACCACCAGGTCGGTCACGGCATGGTCCATGTCCGGATCGCCGAGCGGGCGGGTGAGCGGTGGGGAAGCCACGAACTGGATCACCCCACTCGCCCCCGGGCCGAGCGGCCGCTCCAGGGCCACGGCCAGAAGCCAACCCCACCCCCGGAGCACATCGCGCAACTCGGGAAGCGTCCGCACGGAGAACCCCTCCACCACACCGTGCCCATGCCACCCTCTCCACTCCCTACGCGCCATGGCCGCGACGGCCACGTCGGCGCGCTCCGTCCCGAACGGATCGTCCACCATCGGGATCCGTGCGCTGACCCGGAATGACAAGACCCTCTGGCGGGAGACGTCCCGGAACACCCGCCACTTCCCGAACAGGCGCACCTCCGTGAGCGCCCACTCCCTCCTCGGCACGGCCAACCGGAGCCTCCCCCGTGCATCGACGAACGTGACCTGGTGCTCACCATACGGGTATCGCTCGCGGAAGTGGTTCCCGAGTCCGAACGCGTTGTGGAAGCCCACGATGACCGGATCGAGGATCCCTCCGCCGGTGTTCTCCCACGCGGCCCGCACCCCGATCTCCACGCCCTTCCCCAGGCCGGCCCGGACGGTGGCGGACGCGATCAGCCGCTCCAGGTCCAGGACGACCTGGTGGGTGGCCGAGGAGTCGCGCTCGAAGATGTTGGCGTACGCGAACCAGAGGCTCGCCGAGACGCCTGCGCCGGGGAGTACCTCCGCCGACTCCGTGACCCCCGTGTAACCGAGCCGCTGGAGGGGAGCACCCTCCTCGAAGGTGAGCGGACCCAGGGGGGTTCCCTGCCCCGCGGCGGGAGATTCCATGGGGGCGAACCCGACCGCCAGGGACGCCGCCCAGGCGACCGGCGGCGGCACCGCCGCGCGGGGCACGCCTACCGTCCCACCACCGAACGGTGGAACGCGTCGTCCATCTCCTCCGACATGAACCGGGCCTCCAGCCTGTAGTGGCAATAGGAGCAGAAGCCGGGGCGGGGCGGGAGCCCGAAGTCCGGACGTGGCGGCACCGGGACCCCCGCCGCGGAGTAGGCGGCCGCCACTTCTTCGATACTCTGGTCGAGCATCTGGTGGGTGAGGATGAGATTGTGGTAGGCGCCGCCCCTGTCCAGCAACCCCAACCGACGGCGGACATCCACCACGACCCCTTCCAGGGCCGAAGCCGGAAGGCGGACGTCCGCCGCCCCCAGGTACGCTTCCACCAGCGAGATCCGCTCGGCGATCCCCTCCTCCCACCACCGCAGCACGGTGTCGTATTCCCGGCCATGGCACCCCGTGCACGCGGATCCACTGCCCCGGGTCGCCACCCCGCCCCGGCCGGGCCTCTCGGCCGGCACATGGCACGAGCGGCAGGTCAGACCCTGGGTGAACTTGTGCGAGGGTGCCGAGAGCGGCATCCCATCCACCAGCCCCAGGAAGAGCCTTTGCGGCTCGGCATGCGTGTCGCGGTGGCACGCGATGCACGTCGCCGGATCGCGAAGGCCATACCCCAGCTCCACGTCGTGGGCGTGGTCGTGGCAGTCGGTGCAGCGAAGGTCCACGGCGGAGCTCATCGCCTGGATCCGGTGGGTGTCCGCCTCGTGGCACGTGCCGCACGACACCCCGGTGTGATCCGGATGAAGATCCTCGCCCAGCCCTGCCGCCGTGACGGCGCCGGCATTCGCGTGGCACCGGTCACACCGCTCCGCCGAAACCTCCCGGCTGGGACGCGACACGTCGAAATGGCACCGTACACATCCGCCCGACACCCAGGGGAGCCCCTGGTGCGGCACCGCGACTCCCTGACTCGTGGCCCCCTCGAACTCCAGATCCTGATGGCACACGCGGCACTCTTCCCCTCGAACTCCCGCCAGCTCCGACTCGTGGCACAACCCGCACGTCTCGGCTCCGGCCGTCAGGAGCCCGCCACCCTCCTCGTGGCGATGGCACCCCGCACACTCCACCGCGACCTGAGCCGAGTCACCGTGGGTCACGTGGTGGAACTCCACCGTGACCATGGTCAGGCTCGAGCGCGGGGAGCGCCGGTGGCAGTCCCCGGAGACGCACGTCTCGCCCGGGACGGAGCCCCGAGCCCGGTCGGCGGTCTCGCCCCGATGGCACTCCGAGCAAGAGAGCTCCGCGTGCCCCGCGCCTGCTTCCATCGCGATCCCCGGACCCGACCGGACCTCCGCATCCGCCGGATCGGCCTCCCGCGACACCGTGGGGTCGCAGGCCAGAGCCATCAGGGTCGCCGCGGACAGAACGGCGAGCCCACACCTTCGTGAATCGGCCCGGAAGGGCCGGATCAGCAGAACGTCACTGCCCATAGGATCATTCCGATGAGGGCGATGCCCACGGCGAGAGCGGTGAATCCGAGGATCGCGGCCACCGTGGTGGCCCACCGTGACGGCGGCGGGGCGGGCGTGTCGGGGACCTCGTCCAGGGAAGGCGTCCGGTGGAGATTCTCCTTCACGCTCTCCATGACCTCCGGGTGCTCCTCCTCCATGTACTCGAGTGTGGCCCGCCCGGTGAAGATCACGGTGTCCAGCGGGAACTTCTCCGGCCTCAGGTGCACGTTGAAGAAGTGGACCGTGAAGATGAATCCCGCTGCCAGCAGAGCCTCGTCGGCGTGGATGACCGTGGCCACGTTGAACGCCCACCCGGGGAGGAAGGCAGCGAAGAACTCGGGAAACCAGAGGACCAGCCCGGACCCTCCGATGATGGCCACTCCCCAGAACACGGCGAGGTAGTCGAACTTCTCCATGTAGGACCACCTCCGGAACGCCGGCTTCGGTCCGAAGCCGAGGAACCACCTGATCTGGTTCCAGAAGTCCACCACGTCCCTGGGCTGCGGCACCATGGAGTCGGGGCCCCAGAAGAGGCTCCACCGATCAGGACTGCGCACGAACAACACGGCGACGTACCCGACGTGTGCCCCGAAGTAGAGGAAGGTCACGACGGCACCCACCCTGTGGAGGAAGCCGGCGCTTTCCACTCCTCCCAACAGGGCCATGAGGGGCCCGGACCAGAAGGCACACGAGAACCTCAAGGGGAGGCCGGTGATCACCAGGAGGAAGAACGACACGATCACGGCCGCGTGGGTCCACCGGTGGAAGCGGTTGAAGCGCCACACGAAGGGGCCCCTCCCTCGGGCCGCGGCGTCGAGTGACACCGGGTCCCGCACCCTGCTCCCGTTCATGATCGATCCTCCCTCGTCCCGGTTCCCGCGCGCATGAGCCGTACTCCGTCGAGGGTGACCCGGAACAGCCAGAGTGCCGTGTGGAGGCCGAACACCGTGAACACACCCACGAGGAGCGCGGTCATGAAACGGTACGACCAGTAGACGTGGGGGTACCGCTCCCGGTCGGCGTGATCGGCATGTGGCTGGAATCCGGCGAAGTTCACCGCGGCGCCGGGATGGCACGCGCGGCACGTCTTGAGAAGGTTCTCCTCGGACACGGACGAACGCGGATCTTCGGTGGCGTGGATCGAGTGTGCCGTGTGGCAGGCCTGGCACGTCGCCGCGCGACCGGACCCCAGCGTCGATGCCTGACCGTGATACGAGTCGGCGAAGCTCTCCCCGTATTCCTCATGGCACCCGGAGCACGCCGCCACCACGGACCGGCCGAAGACCGCGCCGTCCCCGGATACCGCCGGCATCCCGTGGGCTCCGTGACACGCGGTGCACCCCGGAGGGGCTGCGGGAGGGTGCCCCAGGTCGAATTCATCCAGTGACGTGCCCCCGTCGGGAGGCCCGGAAGTCTCGTTCACGGCCTCGCGGTGGGCGTCCCGCTCCCACTCCGCGGCCACCTGGTCATGGCACGTCCCGCACGTGGCGTGCTGGTTCAGAGGATGTACGCCCGCCTCGGGATCCCCGGGGGACCGGGTACCGTGGGCTTCGTGGCAGGCGGTACACGCCACAGAGTCCGCGTGCGGGTCCGACGCCGGCATGCGCGGCTCGAAGTGGCACGATACGCACGCGCCGTTCATCTCCCGGAGGCCCGGCGTCTCGCCGAGACCCGCGGAGGAGGCCACATCGTGAACCCCGTGGCACGACGCACACTCCGCCGCGGCGTCCACGGCGTGCACGCCTCCGCTCCACTCCGTGGCCGGGTCCGGGTGGCACTCGGCGCACGACGCCGTGGCGGCCGTCCCCGGGTGCGGGTAACGGCGATACCCCGAATGGCAGTCGGCACACCCTCGTTCGTCGTGAGCCGTGCCCCGCTGACCGACGGACGGAACCAGGAGCGCCGAGGCTTCTTCGAGCGTCTCGGTGTGCTGACGAAGGAACTCCAGCTCGGCGTGACACAGGTCGCACCGTCCCCCGGCCTGCTGAGCGTCCACGGAGGCGGCTCCGGCCAGACCCGCCATGCACACGACCACGTCCACGATTCTCATGCATCCACTCCGAACTTCCGTAAACGGTTCCGGATCTGATGGCGGCTCAGTCCGAGAAGCCGGCCCGCCTCGGAGCGATTTCCTTCGGCCATCTCCAACGCCTCCCCCAGGAGCCGCCGCTCCAACTGGGCGAGGTCCAGCCCGGCGGGTGTCAGGGCCGGCACGGCACGTCCCGCCGATCCCTCGGCCTTCGCCCTCAGCTCGGCCGGAAGGGCTCCGGCGTGCACGGTCCGGTCGTCGGTCAGGAGGACGGCGCGCTCCACGACGTTGCAGAGCTCCCTCACGTTCCCCGGCCAGCCGTATCCCTCGATCAGTTCCATGGCCTCCGCGTCGACCTCCCGGATCTCCTTCCCGAACTCCGCCGCGAAGCGCACCACGAAGGCCCGCACGAGGAGCGGGATGTCCGATCTTCGATGACGCAGGGGAGGCAACTCGATGGGGAGCACACGGAGCCGGTAGAAGAGGTCCTCCCGGAAACGGCCCGCCTCCACCTCGTCCTCGAGAATCCGGTTCGTGGCGGCTATGACGCGCACGTCCACCTTGCGGTCCTCGATGCCGCCCACCCTGCGGAACACGTGATCTTCCAGGAACCGGAGGAGCTTTCCCTGAACGGCGGGAGACAGCTCCGCGATCTCGTCCAGGAAGAGCGTGCCGCCATCCGCGACCTCCACGAGCCCACGCTTGAGGGTGCGAGCGTCCGTGAACGCCCCCTTCTCGTGACCGAACAGCTCGGACTCCATGAGAGACTCGGGAAGGGCCGAGCAGGTGACCGTCACGAAGGGGCGGTGGGCACGCGCGCCGAGCCGGTGGATGAGGCGGGCCACCACCCCCTTTCCCGTTCCGGTCTCACCCAGGAGGAGAACGGTGGCCGTATCCGCGGCGGCCACGCGCTCCGCCAGGTCGAGGACCTCCCGCATGGCGGGACCGGACCCGATCACGTCGCCCCGGATCCCGGCCTCCTTCCTCAGGGCGCGGATCTCCCGGCGCATACGGGTACGCTCCAGCGCGCGGTCCAGCGTGGCCTCCAGTCGATCGAGAGAGAAAGGCTTCTCCAGGTAGTCCTCCGCCCCGTGCTTCAGCGCCTCCACCGCCGACTGCACGGTGGCGTGCGCCGTGATCATGATGCAGGGGACGTCGTTGGGCGGTCCCAGCTCCTCGAGTATCTCGGTGCCCTCCCCATCCGGAAGCCGGATGTCCAGGAGAGCCGCGTCGGGTGGAGTCCGGTCGATGATGGCACGGGCTCCGGCCACCGTGGTCGCTTCGGAGACCACGTACCCCCGGCGAGTGAGCCGCTCCCTGACCACGGTGCGGATGAGGGAGTCGTCGTCGAGAACGAGGACGCGGTTCGCCATGATCACCCCTCCGGCGTGTGGGCGACGGCACGCCCGGGAAGGACCACCCGCACGCGCGTCCCCCGCCCCGGACTGCTCTCGATCACCATGGCGCCCGCGTGAGCGGATACGATCCGCGCCACCAGGGGAAGGCCGAGCCCGGTTCCCGTGGGCTTCGTGGAATAGAAGGGTTTGAGCGCCCGCTCCGTCGCGGCCGGATCGAGGCCCGCCCCGGTGTCCGCGATGGACACCTCGACCCCGCCCCCTTCCGCGGGCGTCACCCCGATGGTGATCTCCCCGCCACGGGGCATGGCCTCCACGGCGTTGGTGAGCAAGTTGAGGAACGCCTGGCGGAGACGGTGGCGATCACCGGGTACCTCGGCTTCAGGGAGCATGTACAGGCGATGGATCCCGACCCGCTCCATCCCGGGGAATCCCACCAGCCCCGCCAGAGCATCGTCCAGCGTCTCGGCCAGATTCACGCTGTCTTCGTTCATGACCAGGGGCTTGGCGAGACCGAACAGGTCCTGCATGGTCTCCTCCAGGCGGCGCAGTTGCAGATGGACCGCGTCGAGGACTTCGCGCCCCTGTTCGGTGATGTCGTATTCCTGGTCGAGCACCGACACCGCGGTCTGGATGGACGCCAGCGGGCGCTTGAATTCGTGGGCCATCTCCGCGGCCAGCTCTCCCACCTGGGCGAGTCCTTCCCGGGCCTCCATCTGGCGGCTCTGCTCCCGGGCCTCCGCCGCCATCTCCTCGCCCCGCTCGACGATGTCCCGCACCGAGTCCTCCAGGTCGGACAGGTCTCCCGGGCGGGAAGCCGGTGCGCCGTGCCCGGGCCCACTGTGGAGGAGAACCTCCACACGGTGGAGCGGAGCCACGACCTCCCTCTCGAGCATGGTGGCGACGACGCTGCCCATGGCCAGGAGGGACACCGCCACCAACGCCATCCCCAGGTACATCCCCTTCCGTATTCCCTCGCGGGCGGGCGCCGCGAACATCACCACTTCGAGCACGGCGGCGGCGGGAAGGGACAAGGGGAAGTATGCGCGGGCCGAGTTCCGGTCATCGGACATGGACACGGTGCCCGAGCGGGGGAGTTCGGCCGCCTCGGGGATCCAGCGTGACCCGGCGGACATCCCCTCTTCCGAGCGGTGAGCGGAGAGGATCACGCGACCGTCGGGTCCGTAGACGCGGGCCTCCAGAGGAGAGCCGCCGACCTGGAGCCGCGTCAGCGCGTGACGTGCCGGCTCGGGGCGCCCCAGGCGAAGCGCGGACTCTATGGCGGCCTGGGTGGACACGCCGGCGAGGAGCGCCTGCTCCCGGACCGTCGCCAACGCCTGCTCCTCCCAGTAGCGGAAGGAAAAGAAGGTGGAGAGACCGAGGGCACCCAGTCCGGCACCCGTCAGGGTCAGGACGACCTTGGTGCGGAGGGGGAGGGACCGTATGACCGCCAACCAGAGCATGGCTAGCCGCTTCCGAAGCGGCGTCTCGGCAGGAGGAGGGGAGGGCCCCGTTCGCGTTACAGGTACCCTTCGCGGGAGGCCCCGTTCCTGGCGTATCGGCGCGAATCCAGGAACGGGGCGACGCGGCTCGACCGGCGGCTCATGTGATCAGGAGAAGGGCGAGAAGCGCGGTGGCGTCCGCGGCCAGGGCGGCTCCGAACCCCTTCTTCCAGAAGAGGACTCCGAAGGCCACCGCCGGGACGGCGACACCCGCCAGGAGGAAGGCCACCGTACCCGTCCAATCCGGGAACCCGACGGCCAGGGCGCCGGGGGTGTAGAGCGCCACCTGCGACGCCGTCGCCACCAGTACCGCCACCACCGCCGCCTCTCCACCCTGCACCCGATGCCACCGCAGGAAGAGCCAGGCCACGCCCGTCACCAGGACCAGGCGGAGGAGCACCTCGTCCACCAGTGCCTGGGCGACCTCCACCACCACGGCGCCGGCGCCGGGATGGCTCACGCCCGGCCCCACGAACGGGACCGCCATGAGCGCCACGACCAGACCGGTGACCGCCCCCACCACCACGTCACCCCCTTTCCATCCCGGGCGCACCAGCCCCACGCCCACCCCGGGGAATGGAAGCCGGTCCAGTAGCCGGAGCGCGAGCGTGACCGACGGCCCGACGACCCACACCGCCAGGATCGCCGCCAGGAGGATCGCCGCCGTCTCGGAGATCCGTAGACGGACCCCCCAGATCTCCGGCCGGTCGGCCAGGAAGATCAGGCTCAATGCCACCACCGTGCCCGCCACGAGCGCCGTGCCCACCCGGCGCTCCGGCCACCTCGCGAAGGCGTTCCCCACGGCCTTCCACGTGTGGACCGCGGCCACGCCCATCACCAGCACGGCCGCCATCCACCCCGCCGTCACGCCCACCAGCGGACCGGGCCTACCCAGATAGCTCGCGGGGACCGTCATGGCCACCCAGACCGCGATGAGCCACGCGACCGCCAGCGCGGGAATCGTATAGAGCATCGCCCGTCCCATGTCGGGCACGGCGGAGCGGAGGGAGAGCCCTTCGGGCCGTCCCAGGAGTCCCAGGACGATCCCGTGCACGCCACCGGCGAACGCCCCGATCAGGAACAGAGTGGTCGCGTCCAGGAAGAGGGCATGTGCGCTCAGGCGGCCCATCAGGGTCATCGCGGCCAGGAATACGCCCCCGAGCGCGATCCCGCCGGCCATGGATCCGAGGACGGCGACCCGCCCGTGGAGTCCGATACCCCGGAGAAGAATGCGGGGCTCTCGATGTTGGGTTTTCGGCGCGTTCATGGTTCCCTCCCGTAGGGGTTCGGCCTGCGTGTTCGACCGACCAAGGATCAACGAACGTGCCCATTCCCCGCACCGTGCTCCAACTCGTTGATATCGTGTCGCTTACGGGACGCTCACGGACGGGGCGGGCGATCCGGGGGGGGGCGCCGGGCGCGCGTTTTCACGCACCTTCGCGCGCGGAATCGCCCGCCCTCGTGCACCCCGGGGCGTCGGACACGCACTCCTCCCGCACGAAGATCTTGAGATTTGAAGCGTAGCGATTAATCATTCACCACCGCGTCTCCTCCAGAGCGGCCGCCTGCGTCCATGCCTCACCGGGACGCAGGCGTCGTTCGTATCACAGTTGGAGGGTCCCACTCCGTTGAGGGGAGCAGGGACCCGAGGCGAGAACCACGGCGTGCTTCGCGTGCCAACCTACGTAGCCCCCAGCTCCATCCAGGGAGTGGGACTGTTCGCTGCCGTCGACATCCCCGCAGGAACCACCATCTGGGAGTTCACTCCCGACGTCGACTGGCGGATCCCCTTGAAGGACATGCAACTCTTTCCCGAACCGTATCGCACGTGGCTTCTCCGCTATGTGTATCTGGACGAGTCGGGAGCGTACGTGTTGTGTGGAGACAACGGGAAGTACATGAATCACTCTTTCGACCCCAACTGTGACGACGTGGAGGGCCCGTACACCGTGGCCCGCACGAACATCCGGGCGGGCGAAGAGTTGACGTGCGACTACCGTTTGTTCGACCTGGATTCCAAGAACAACGGGCTCCACGGCTACCTGTAGCCGGAGCCGGGGACGGGGTGGCGAGTCACCCCGTCCCCGACTCGACCCGTCTCGGGATTCAGGGCCTCGTACACTTCACGGGATATGGCGGCGATGAGACGCTCCGCCTCGTTGTCGTACGTCCAGGTCTGGTCTTCGTTCTCCTTCGTCATGACGCAGATGACGAAGTCCCGTGACGGGCCGTACACCACCCCACAGTCGTTCCGGGCCCGGTCCAGCGATCCGGTCTTGTGCGCCACCGCCACCTCGGGCGGAAGCTCGCGCGGAATCCCCTCCCGGTAGAACTGCCGGGTCATGATGCCCAGCATCTTCTCGGACGCCTCCGCGTCCACCAGCTCCCCCCGGTAGAGCATGGTCAGGAGGGCGGCGATCTCCACCGGCGTCGTCACGCCGAGACCGAACGCCCGCGACGCCTCGGGATCGAAGCTCTCCCCCGCGTTCGCATTGACGGGAAGGAAGATCCGGGTGTGCTCCAGACCGAGGGACCGCATGCGCTCGGTCACCTGCCTCGGGCGGAGCTTCTCCAGGAGAAGGTTCGTCGCCGTGTTGTCGCTGAGGGTGACCATCAGGAACACGGCGTCCCAGATGGTGAGCTCCCTGGGCGTGGAAAGGAACTGCAACACCCCCGAGCCGCCGGTCTGATCCAGTGCGAGGAGCGTCAGCGGGTCGTTCAGGGAGAGCGAGCCCTCGCGAACGCGGGCGAACGCATCCACCATCACGCCCAGCTTCACCAGGCTGGCCGATGGGAACTCTTCGTCGCCCATGATGCTGAAGGAGTCTCCGTTCACCGGATCCACCACGGCCAGTCCGACGACGCCGTGATGTTGCGCGATGAGTCCGGAGATCCGGGACCGGATGGACTCGAGGAATTGTGAGGGAGGGCCGTGGGCCGAGGCCTGCAGTGGAACGGCCGCCCCGAGAAGAATCCATGAGGCAAGGACCGTATGAAGGGAGGAGGGTCGACGACGCGACGCGCTCGTGAAGAATCGCATAGGTGTCTCCGAACCAGCGTGGGATCGGCCGGGATGACGCGTGCCGATGCAGGATGAGACATCCATGGGGCGGGTTTTGTTGCACCAGACCCGTTAACTTCGAGAAGGCTCCGGCGGAAACTTCTTCCACCAACGGAGGTCCCCTTGCTGTCCATCTACGTCTTCAGCCTCGTGCTCGGAGGAGGATTGCTCCTCCTGTCCCTCTTCGGCGACGCCGTGGGCGACGGTCTCGACGGCGACCTCGGGGTGGACATCGACCTCGACGCGGACCTCGACGTGGATCTCGACACCGACGTCGACACCGGGCCGGGGCTCGCGCCGAAGCTCTTTTCCCTCCGCATGTTCACGTACATGCTCTTCGGTTTCGGAGCCGTGGGCGAGGTGCTCTCCTGGGTGGGATTCGATCCGGCGGGCATCACCACCATCGGCCTGTCCGCCATGGGAGCGGTCGCCGCGGGAGTGATGGTCCAGACCGTGTTCCGCTACCTGGACGCCACGGACTCGGGAGCGCACCCCGGAGAGGGCAGCCTGGTGGGCCTGGCGGGTCGCGTCACCATCCCCATCACCGCCGCTTCACCCGGGAGCATCGTGGTTCACCGGGGAGACCGGCGACTCACCCTGCGCGCGCTCCCGTACGAAGGAGAGAGCGACCCGGGGGGATGGCACTCCGTGGTCATCGTGGAGATGGATCGCGGCGTGGCGCGCGTAACACCCATCAAGGACGAGTACTCCGTCGAGAACGACTCGACGTACTGACCGCACAGAAAGAGAGGATCCGATGCAGGGACTCCCCGAATACCTCGTAGGACCGGCCACCCTGGCCCTGGTGGTCATCGCCGTGCTGATCGTTCTGGTGATGACCGTCAAGGCGCTCATCGTGATCGTCCCCCCCAACCGGGCCTCGGTCATCACCGGACGCACGCGTACGCTGAGTGACGGCCAGCGCGTGGGATACCGTTCCGTGATCGGCGGACGCACGCTCCGGATTCCCGTGGTGGAATCCGTCCAGTTCATGAATCTGGAGACCTTCGCCATCGAGATCTCGGTGCACAATGCGTTCTCCAAGGGGAACATCCCCCTCAACGTGGAGGCCATCGCCAACGTGAAGCTGGCCTCCGATCCGGAGACGGTGTTCAACAACGCGGTCGAGCGTCTCCTGGGGAAGACCGAAGGGGAGATCCAGCAGCTCGCCAAGGACACGCTGATGGGAAACCTCCGCGGCGTCCTGGCCACGCTGACGCCGGAAGAGGTGAACGAAGACCGCCTCGGCTTCGCCAAGGCCCTGGCGGAAGACGCCGGAGAGGACCTGGCGGCCCTCGGCTTCCATCTGGACGTGCTCAAGATCCAGAACGTGAGCGACGAACGGGGATACCTCGAGGCCATCGGACGCAAGAAGGCCGCCGAGGCCGTCCGTGAGGCCGAAATCGCGGAGGCCAACGCGGAAGCGGATACCCGGGAAGCTCAAGCGGACGCCCGGCAGCGGGCGGAGATCCGGGAAGCCGGGGCGAACATCAAGATCGCCGAGGCCAACAACCAGCTCCGGGTGCGCCAGGCCGAACTCGACCAGGAAGCCGAGATCGCCGAGAAGACGGCCAAGGTTCGCGCCGAAGAAGCCAAAGTTGAGGCCGAGCGCGCCCTCGAGGCCAAGCGTGTCCAGCGCGAGACCGAACGCCTACGCGCCGACGTCATCGAGCCGGCCAACGCGGATCGCGACGCGGCCCTCGCCCGGGCCGAGGGAGACGCCGCCCCCATCCTGGAACGAGGCAAGGCCCAGGTGGAGGTCCTCCGGCGCCTGTACGAGCAGGTGCAGACGGGGGGAGATCAGGCCTTCGCCGTCTTCCTGGCCGAGAAGCTCCCCGATCTCCTGGAGATCGCGGTGGGCGCCATCGAAGGGGTCGACATCGACCGCGTGGTGGTCATGGACGGGGGAGACGGGAACGGCGTGAGCAACGCGGTGAACCAGAAGGTGAAAGGCGCCTTCGGCACCATGGAAGGGCTGGCGTCCGCCCTGGGTTTGGACATCCAGGAGGTCCTGGCCAACGCCGTGGCGCGCATCCCCGCGAAGGCCACGACCGAATAGTGCACCGGCGGGCGATCCCGGGAGGGCTCAAGCCTCCCGGGATCGCCTCGTCCTGGGGTCGTCGCCGCCCCGGACGATCTGTTCGATCTGCCCGAGCATGGTGGCGGTTCCCGCCTTGCTGGCCCCGAAGAGGCCGTCCTCGGTGTGATCCAGCCCCTCCACCACCGAATGGAGGTTGAGCCACAGGTCGAGGCGCTCACTCATCCGCAGGACGGAGTAGAAGAAGCGCGGGCGCTTGCCCCTCCCCATGAAGAAGTCCACCACCACCGCGACGATGGAGAGGTTGAACACCAGGACGTCCTTGAGGCCATCGAGGACGAGCTTGAACTGGAAGATGGTGAAATCCCGAAAGGTGACTCCACGGGTTGCGACGGTCATGGTACTCCCTCTGCGTCGGGCTCGGTGCTTGACAGGGAGCACTACGGAGCCCGACGCACGGGAGATTCAGGACAGGAGAAAGTCCAGCACGTCGTCGGCGGAATAGGTGTCGCGATCTCCCAGGAACCTTCCCAGGTTCTTCAGTTCGTCGCCGCTGGTGAGCAACGGCAACTCGCGGGCACCGTCTTCGCGTACCTGGCCCAGCCCGATGTTGGCGAGGAGGGCGTTGCAGAGACACTTCCGTCCCACCGTCTCCGCGATGTCGCCACCCTTCTTCACGAAGGTGCCCACGGGCTCCGACGCACATCTGTAGTCGAGGCGCCCATCCTCCCTGCGGTAGACCGAACGGAGGTAACCGAGATCACAGACCCTGGTGCGGGACTCGTACACACCGGGCTGGGAAATCGTCCCCGCGAGCTCGACGGCCTTGAAGGGGAATCCGGTGGGAGACGCCCTCCCATCGGTGAGCACGTCGACACCCCCGTTCCTGACCTGGGACACCACGTCGTGCTTGAGGTCCGTGAGAACCCCCGACTCCTCGGTGAACGCGAAGAGCGTACCGACCTGGATCCCCGCGGCCCCGGCGGCCCGGGCTACCTGGAGACCCTCGGGACTTCCCACCCCTCCGGCGAGCCAGAACGGGAGGCCGATCTCGGCGATCTTGGCCAGATCCACCACGTCGCGATCCCCGTAGACGGGCTCGCCACGCTCGTTGATCTCACCACCGCCCCGAGGGGGAGCATTGTGCCCCCCTGCCGTGGGCCCCTCGATGATGAACCCGTCGATCCGCCCCGTGGACTTGCGCGCCAACATCGTGGCGAGGGAGTTGGAGGCGACGATGGGAAGGAAGGCTGGACGCGTCAGGTCGATGGGGATGGCGTCGCCCCACATCTTCATCGGGTCGAAGGTCAGCACCTCGTCGTCGGCACCCGTCCCACTCTGCATCTCCAGCCGCACGGTGGCCGGTTCGTGCAGCGCCATCAGATCCAACGCTCCGGGAATCTCCTTGGGGATCCCGGCGCCCATGAGCACGTAGGTCACGCCCGCGAGCATGGCTCCGTAGAGCGAAGGAAGGTTGGGGATCTGGATCTTGGTGAGGAGATTGATCCCCACATCGCCGTCATGCCCTTCTTTGGCCAGGAACACCTCGGCGAAGTTCGCCAGCACGATGAGGTGGTCCTGCCACGGCTTCATGACCCGCCGATGGAGTGGGAGGTTGGGATACGGCTCCCCGTCCGCCCTCCCCCCGGCCTTGAAGAAGCGGTCGAGGATGTCCTCGGCGATCTTCGGGATGGGGAACGCCTCCAGCGCCCGGCGGTAGTGGCCGCCGGGGTCGCCGTCGGCGAGTGTACGTAGGAGGATGGCGTCCATCGCCGTCCCTGAGACCACACCGAGGTGACCGCGTCGGGAAACGGCGCGAGCCAGAACCCAGTTGGACACACCAGCGCCCATCCCTCCCTGGATGATGACCGGGGGCATAGCGAAAATCCCTTTCGACTGGTGAAGAAACCCGTATTTGTCCTGGAGAAGACCGGAACGTACTCCCACCCCGTCATTCCAGCAACGACGGCACGCTCTCTCACCAAGATAGCCCAATCAGGGGCTGCACGGGACGCCGACGGGCGGCGACGGCGACGCTCCGCGAGGCCGTGATGGTCCCGATAACCCTCCGAGGATCTCTCGTGCGAGCCATGCACGCAGCCGTCGAGGTTCCCTGAAATCGAGGGAGGTCCGGCCGTGGGATACCGGCCGGACCTCCCTTCATGGGTCATCCAGTTGTCGTGCCCGTCACATCCTCGGGCTCTCGCCGGACGCCCGGGTCGCGGGCTGACATACGGGCCACTCGGTGGGCTGACCATTCCGGGCCGGAGGAAGGACCGAGCGCTGTTCCCGGCTCACCCGCTCCGGGTCCTCGGAGGCCAGGTAGACCAGACTCGCCACCAACACGGCGTTGTTCTTCAGGTCGTCGAACACGAGCTTGTCGAAGGTGTCGCGGTGGGTATGCCACGTGTGTGTTCCGTAGTCCCAGCTCAGCGCGCCCAGGCCGAAGCCCGGGGCCGGGGCACAGACGAACGACGCGTGATCCGTCCCCCCCGAGGAAGGCGTGCCCGGGAACTGGAGGTCGATGTATCGCGTCACCTCCGACGGCACCCTGGAGAGCCACCGGCCCAGGTGCGCTCCGGCGTCCACGAGCCCGGACGCCGACATGCTCACCACCCGCCCCGTCCCGTTGTCCTGGTTGAACAGGGCCTGGAGCCCGGCCACCACTTCGGGATGGTCCTCCACGAAGGCCCGGGATCCGTTGAGCCCCTGTTCCTCCCCGCTCCAGAGCCCGATCAGGATGGTACGCTTCGGGTTCGGGTAGACCTCCCGGAGGATCCGGGCCGCCTCCATCATCAGAACCGACCCGGTCCCGTTGTCCGTCGCGCCCGATCCCCCCTCCCACGAGTCGAAGTGGGCGGAGAGCATCACGTACTCGTCGGGGAGCTCGGACCCCGGAATGCTCGCCAGGACGTTGAACACCGGAACCTCACCGAGGAACTCGGCTTCCGCCGTGAGTCGGAGACGTGGGCTCTGCCCGTTGGCCGCAAGGCGATACACCAGGCCGTAGTCCTCGCATGACAGCTCGAATGTGGGGATTTCCCGGGTGTACGAATTGAACACACGGGTGGTCCCGTACGACCCCGGCCAGAGGGACGTGACGATGCCCAGGGCTCCCGCTCGCTCGAGGGCCCGATGGACGTCCCGGCGCCTCGGATCCTCCGATCCGGTGGCGGCGAGGCTGGCGTTCCAGGCGTCGCGCGCGGTGGTGCGGGCCTGATCCATGCGCTCGAAGGATCCTTCCTGGGCGAACTCCTTCCACTGTTCGTCCGTGCGGCACGACATCTCGGGGAAGGACACCATCACGAACCGTCCCTGCACGTAGGGGAGAAACGCCGCGAAGTCCCCCGGCCTCCCGATGGGAGGAAGCGCGACGACCTCTCCCTCCACGGGCTCACCCCCCGTGCCCGGGCTCCACGCCAGGATGCGTCCCTCCAGGGAGCGGACCCGGGGGGCCACCAGGTCCACATGGCTCACGCCACGGTCCCACCCGAGCCAGGTGCCGTACTCCTCCGTGCGGGCGTCGTAGCCCCAACCACCCAGCTTTCCCACCGCCCACGCCTGGGCGCGCTCCATCCCCGGCGACGCCGTGAGGCGCGGACCGATGGAGTCCAGCAGGGCCTGGGCCAACATGGGGATCTGGGACCGGTACATGGCCTGCCGCCAGATCTCGGTGAGCACCGGATCGTCGGTGGCCAGCGTCTGGGCACGGAGTTCCGGCGCCCCGGTGGACAGCACGGCGGCCAGGGCGGCCGCGAGGATCGTCGTGCGCATCATTTCATCCCTCCCATCTTCTTGATTCGATCGAACTCCTGCTTCGTGACCTTCTGAACGGAAAGACGTCCGTACCGGATCAACTCCATGTCGGCCAGCGCGTGTTCGGCTTTCACGTCGGGAAGACCCACCGGACGGGGCAGGTGGGCCAGGTACTCCACGTCCACCATGTACCAGCGGGGCTCGTCCTGGTCGGACTTGGCGTCGAAATACTTGTGCCTCGGGTCGAACGCGAAATGGTCCGGATACGCCTCCCTGCACACCCGGGCGATGCCCGCGACACCGGGTGGTTTGGCGTTGCTGTGATAGAAGAGCACTTCGTCGCCCACCCGCATGGACTTCATGTTGTTGCGGGCTCCGTAGTTCCGAACGCCTTCCCACGACGTGGACCCGTCCCGCTCCAGGTCGTCGATGGAGTAGACGTCCGGCTCGGACTTCATGAGCCAGTATTGCTTCTCGGGCATGGATACTCCGGATGCGTTGGGGTCGCTTCGGCGCCTGGGGGATTATGGGGACGGACCGCGCGGGAGGCGACCCGCCGGAGTCGTGACGCGGCTCCCTGGACGCTGGATCCCCCGGGGAAGACGGAGCGGCGCCGGACGAAGACCGCCCGGCGCCGCATTTCCATCATCCGTCCCGGCGCAGCCTCAGAAGGCGAAGTTCAGCTTCATGAAGTAGAACGCGCCGGAGAAGCCCATCTGCACCGAGTCCCACAATCCACCCGTTTCGGTCTCGGTGTCCTGTTGCGTGGGGTACACGTCGAACAGGTTCGCCCCCCCGAGGGTGACGCTGACGTTGCTGGACATCTTGTACGTCAGGCTGGCGTCGGTGGTGACCTTCGCGTCGTACACGTCCTCCGTGTCCAGCCAGTCGATGAGGGTGACCTCGCCGAAGCGAACGAAATGGAGGCGCGTGTCCACGCGTTCCGTGAGGTAGTCCAACGTCAACCCGAACTTGCTGTCGGGCGCCGACGCGAGGAGGAAGTACTGCTCACGGGTACCGAAGTAGATGTCCTCCTTTCCACGGAGCTTGGTGTTGGTGTTCACCGCGCCCAGCTCCATGTCGTTGAAGTTCCCCGCCAACGACGTACGGAGGATCCCGTTCCCCAGAGGCGTCTGGTGCGTGAGCACCACGTCGAGCCCCTTGGTGCGGGTGTCGAGGGCGTTGGTGAAGAACTGTGCCGCTCCGACCTGGAGAGCCTGGAGATCCGCGCCGATGTCGGGATCGGTGTCCTCGAAGGCACCGGTGAGCACGATGCGGTCATCGATGTCCACCACGTAGCCGTCCACCGTGGCGGTGAAGTCACCGGCCCGGGCCGTGAATCCAAACGCCAGGTTGGTGGCCTTCTCTTCGGTGAGGGCCGGAATCCCCAGCGCCCGGGTGATGGGGCTGTTGTTGGACGCGATGATCTTGTCCACCGGCTGACCGCCCACGAAGTCCGTGAAGGTCGTGTTGAAGTAGACCTGGGGTAGCGAGGGCGCCCGGAATCCGGTGCTGGCCGAGCCCCGCAGGGCGAACTGGTCGGTCACCTGAACGCGGCCCGCCAGCTTGGCCGTGGTGGTGCTCCCGAAGTCGCTGTAGTCCTCGTAGCGCACGGCGGCGCCGAGGGTCGCCTTGGGTGAGACGTCCACCTCCACGTCGGCGTAGAGCCCGAGGTTGGTACGGGTCTCGTCCAGCTCGTTGGCGGGCTGGAATCCGGGGAAGCCCTGTGAGCCGCCGGGCCGACCGAGAACGTCCACCGTCACGATCTCTCCACCGATGAGCCGCTCCTCCAGCCCGTAGTTCCGGTACGAGCCCTCGTCGCCGGCGAAGATCCGGTAGTTGTCCATGCGGTACTCGGCGCCGAACGCTGCGTTGAGCCCCTGGGCGACGTCGTCGAAGAAGCGGGTGAAGTTCACCCCCGTGGTATTCTGCGACAGCGAGAATCCGCCGGCGTCGAAGCGCGTCGGTGACTGCTCGAGGAGCGACGCGTTGAGCGTGCCGTCCACCCGGTAGTGGAAACGGTTCGCTCCGTAGGTGTTGTTGAAGTCCACGTCCCACTCGCCCACCCGGGAGCGCACGCCCACGGAGAGGGAGTGGTCCGTGATGTCGGAGAGGATGTGGGGATCGAAGCCGTTGGGATAGATGGCCGGAACGTTCCGGTCCGAATCGGCGTCGCGACTCCAGGCGAAGGCATCGGTGTGCCGGAAGTTGGAGCCACCGAAGGCATAGAATACCGCGTCGTCCGAGATGCGGATCCGCGAGTTCACGAAGGTGGCGAAGTTGTCCGCGGCGGCATCCCCGAACTCCCGGCGATAGATGTCCCACGTGGCCGGGTCCGCGGGGCGGTTGGTGCGCTCCTTGGAGAGATACTCGGCCGTGATGTTCACGAACCCTTCGTCTCCGACGGTGAAGCCGTAGTTGGATCCGAAGCTCAACTCCTGCCCGTCCCACGAGTCGGTGCGGAGCACGTCGTAGTCGGTGGACGGCTTGGCGTCGTGGACCCCGTTGGAGAGCGACCCGGAGAGTTCACCCGTGGTGGACCTGAGCACGATGTTCACCACACCGGCGATGGCGTCGGACCCGTACTGGGCACTGGCTCCGTCGCGGAGGATCTCGATGCGCTCGATGGCCGACACCGGGATCGCGTTGAGATCCGTGCCCGTGTTCCCCCGTCCCCGGGATCCGAAGATGTTGATGAGCGACGACTGGTGCCGCCGCTTGCCGTTGATGAGCACCAACGTCTGGTCCGGACCGAGCCCGCGAAGCGTGGCCGGGTCGACGTGGTCACTTCCGTCCGCCCCGGACTGCCGGTTGGCGTTGAAGGAGGGCGCCACGTACTGGAGGATCTGGTTCAGGTCGAGCTGCCCGGCGGAGGTGGTGACCTCCTTCACGTCGATGACGTCGACGGCGACGGGCGTCTCGACGTTGGTACGATTCACCCGGCGCGTACCCACCACTTCGATCCCTTGAAGCGCGATCCCCGGCTGGAGCACCACGGCGAGGGTCGAACCCTGGACGGCAACCTCCCGGGTCTGATATCCGAACTGGGAGAACACGAGCGTGGCGCCCTGCGCAGACACGCGGATCTCGAAGGATCCGTCGGCCATGGTGAGCGTTCCTCCCACGCTTCCCTTCTCCTGCACACGGACCCCCGAGATCGGTTGACCCGAGGGATCCTTGACCTCTCCCGACACGCGTACCGCCTGCGCGGACACCGGAGCCTGGACGGCTGCGGCCAGCAGGCCGAGTGCCAACGCGATCGTCACCCGGCGTGTGCGAACAAACGCTCTCTTCATGCGTCCTCCATCGTGAATTCCACCCGCCCCGAATCGAGCTCGGCCGGGAAAAGCGTTACACGATGTACACGAGCGTTCTCGTATGCAAGATGATTGTGCAGCGGGATCCGTTCACGCCGTGGTGCGCCGTATTCCGACCTCGATGTAGCGCCACTTTCCCTGACGGAACCGGAGCACGCTGAGGACGCAGCGGGTGAAGTGCCCGATGACGATGGCGAGCCAGATGTCCACGGGCTGCAGGCCACGCATCGACTGGATCACCGCGCACATCCCCAGGGGGATGATCACCTGTGAGATCACCGAGATGAAGAACGGGCTCTTGGTGTCGCCCGTGCCCTGGAGGCCTCCCGTGTACGTCAGCGCGACGGTGATGAAGAGGCCGGAGACGCTCAGGTAGGCCAGGAGTTCCACGCCGAGGTCGACCACCACCGGATCGTCCATCCCGAAGACCCCCAGGAGCGTCCTCGGCACGAGGAGGAAGAGGGCGCCGACGATAGCCGCCAGCCCCAGCCCGTACCCCGCCGCCACGTGAACACCGTGGATGGTCCGATCGGGACGCTTGGCTCCCAGGTTCTGCCCCGCCACCGCGGCGGTGGCGCCCATGATCCCCACCGACGACCAGGTGATGAAGGAGAAGAGCTGCACGTAGCTCACCGAATAGGCGGCCTGGGCCGCCGCGCTCTGCTCAAGCGACCCGATGAAGCGCAGGAGGAACACTCCCCCCAGGTTCATGGCCACCCCCTGGAATCCGGTGGGAAGACCGAAGCGGAAGAGGGCGCGAATGACCTCCATGTCGGGGCGCAGGCTCATCCCCCGGTGGAACGCCACGGCGAGGCGGCCGCGGAAGAGGAGCACGATGGCGGTGGCGCTCACGATCCCACCCGACAGCACCGTCCCCATGGCGGCGCCCGCCGTCCCGAAAGCGGGGATCGGCCCCAAGCCACGGATCAGGATGACGTTGAGAACGATGTTCAGGACCGTGAGGGCGATCCCCAGCCGCAGGGGGGTCTTGGCGTCACCGGCGGAACGCAGCGCCCCTCCCAGCATGTAGAAGAGGAGATTTCCCAGGCTGAACACGAACATGATCTTCAGGTAGGGAAGCGCCTCCGCCTGAACCTCCGGGACGGCGTTGACCAGGTCCAGGAGCGCGGGGGTGAGGAAGAACCCCACCGGAGCCATGACCCCCACGGCCATGGCCATCGCCGTGAGGAAGGCCTGGTATACCGTGCGGTTCACGTTGTCCGGCTCGTTGGCGCCCGCGAAGCGTGCCACCAACACCCCCATCCCCGTGAAGAGCGAGGTGATGAACACCACCACCACCAGGAAGATCTGCCAGGAGATCCCGATGGCCGCGTTCCCCGTGTACCCCACGTAGTGCCCCACCATGGCGTGGTCCACCACTCCCTGCATCCCCCCGATGATGTTCTGGAGCATGGTGGGCCAGGCGAGCATCCACACGGCCCTCGGAATGGGTCCCTCCACGATGGAGCGGTCGAGGGGGCGGCCCTTGGGAGGGTTCGACATGGGCGGGGATGCCTGGAGGGAGTGGGTGGAAGCGCGGCTCAACGCTAAGGCCGAACGACGCCGGACGAAATGGGTGGCATGAATCCCCCGAGATCCGACGACGTGTGACCGAGGTCCATGAAGGTGTCATATTGATCGGATCCAACGTCCACCATCGACCCGTATCCAGTCATGAGCCATCCGGTGACCCAGCGCGTCCTCCCGATCGTCCTCCTCCTCGCACTCGCGGCGGCACCCGCCGCGCGTCGCGCCCAGGCCCAGGCGACGGGCACGCCCACCTTCTTCGCCCCGACGAGGGGCTTCGGCAGCACCGAGGCCGGCGTGTCGGTGAGCGGCGGGGGATCCTCCGACGTCATCGGGGTGGAGGCGCGCTACGGATTCTCGCTCAACCGGTCGGACGTGGCTCTACGGGGCGGGTACGTGGACGGGGGATCCGCCGGGTCGGGAAGCTTCGTGGCCGGCGTGGAAGTCCGGCTCCCGGTGATCGGGCACGACCGCGACTTTCCCCTGGACGGCGCCTTCATCTTCGGCGTGGGCCACCACTTCGCCGACGGGGGCGGCGAGACGCTCGTCCCGCTGGGTCTGACCCTGGGCAGACGGATCCGCGTGGACGACGACGCGCTCCAGATCACGCCGTACGTCCAGCCCACGGTGGTCTTCCAGAGTGACGCGGTCTTCGGGTTCGGACTCGGCCTCGATGTCCACATCCAGGGGATCCCCGAAATCCGGCTCAACTGGGCCGAAGGTGACCTGGACGGATTCTCCGCCAGTCTCTTCTGGGGGCGCTGACGCGCGTCGCCCGCGTCGGAGGGAGCGGGCCGGTCACCAGACCAGGTGGAAGCGGGTCTGCCGCCGGTACACCCAGTGGCGGTCGCCGTTCTCGTCCAGATAGGCCTCTTCCTCCTGGCGGCAGCTCGCCGTCTTCCCGTTCCACTCGGGAACGGGCACCGTCGCCTGGAGCTCGATGGAGAACCAGGTGGAGGGGCGGATCTTCGCGTCTCCACGGCCGGGCACGCCCTCCTGCCGATCCCATAGCCCGATGAGGGGCCCGGCCCCGTGGCCATGGTCACCGATGGGGTGGGAGTAGAGCGAGCCCGTGATTCCCTCCTGCTCCATGCGGGCCAGGGCGGCGTGGAGCGCCTCGTTCCCCGTGCGCCCGGGGTGCATCTCCTCCAGTTGGATGTCCTGCATGCGATTGGAGGCGGACAGACACGCCTTCAGCCCCGCCGGCACGTCGGTCTCGCCTTCGCGGAGGACGTATCCGTTGTGCTGGGTGTCGGTCTTGAGGCGCATCCCGATGACGCCGAAATCGGTCCAGAGGAGGTCGCCGCGCTGGATGACCACGGGCCCGCTCTCGGGCACCTCTCCCGCGCGCTGGGCGGACACCGAAGGCTGGAACCAGGTCCCGTACCCCAGATCGTTCACCCGCTGGCGGAGCCACCACACCACGTCCTCGGTGGTGGTCACCCCGGGGGTGATGACCGAGTTGGAGAACGCCTCGGCGATGATGGCGTGGACGGTCTCCTCGATCTTCCGGTAGCGGGGCATCATCTCCGGAACGCGCACGGCGACGTAATCGGTGGCCAACTGCGGCACGCGCTTCACGCGGGCCAGGTACAGCGGGCCCAGGGCCTCTTCGAGGGCCTCCCGCTCGCCGGCCCCCAACCCGTCCGCGAAGGCCCAGGTGTCGTCGATGTTCAGTACGATGCTCCCCGGATCACGATCGGCCACGATCTCGTGGAGGAGCCGCCACTGCTCGTCGCCCCACAACTCGGCATCCTCACCGGTGGGGGTGGGGTGGGGCGAGCGGTAGATCTGGAAGAGTCCGCCCTGGGAAGTGCCTCCGAGGGCGAGACGCTCCACCGACCCGTCGTCCCCCCGGGTGAACACGTAGATGGAGCGCCGGCGGGCGGCGAAGGTCGTGGGCGAGATCATGGACCAGAACACGGGGTCCTCGCCGTACTCGCGCATGGAGAGGATCCACATGTCGGCGTCGTATTCGGCCATGAGCGCCGGAAGCACCCGGGTCAGCCGCGCCTCCACCCACCCCTGCATCTCCTCGGCCTGTCGGCGGACGGTGGGGAGGGGGTGATGGCGCGCCGGTGTCGCTTCCGGGACGTGGGCCGGAGCCTGGCCGGCGAGGGGAGCGGCGGCAAGGACGAGGGCGAGGACGACCGGGATGGGCTTCATGGGAGCGACCGTACGGGGATGTGAGCGAAGGACTCCGTGGGCACCGGGTGCGGTGCTTCGAAAGTCTCCCGGCCAACGTACGGGGCTTCCCCCGGCTCGCCAAGACGCGCACCTCGATCCGGGAGCGCGCCCCGCCGCACATGGACGCCTCCGAACTTTCTCTTGACAGGCGACGGTGGTCTGTAGCAGTGTATTGGTAGACTGATACACTTGGAAGGACGGGACACTTTCACATGACCAGACCATCGAAGACCACCCTGGCGTCCACGCGGCCGCGTTTGGTTGCCGGCGTCCTCGCGCTGGGGACGATCCTGGCGGGGAGCGTCGTGGCCGGGTGCTCCGGTTCCGGCCCCCGAAACACGGCCGCCGCCACCGAGCTGCCCGTTCTCGCCCTCCCGGAGACACCCACCCTGGCGATGGGCACCGTGGAGGGGGACCCGGACTACATGTTCGGGAACATCGTCTCGGTGCTCCGCCTCCCCGACGGATCGGTGGCGGTGGCGGACGAGGACGCCACGGCGATCTCCATCTACGATGCCGGGGGTCGATTCGCCCATCGCTTCGGGGGCAGGGGCGAGGGGCCGGGAGAACTCAAGATGCTGGGGCGCATCTATTCCCACGGGTCCGACTCCATCCTCGCCCTGGACGTGTGGAACAGGGCCGTTTCGGTGTTCGCGGTGTCCGGAGACTTCGGGCGACGGGTGGACGCGCTCCACCTCTCCGGCGACTCCACCTTCGCCCTGGACGTCTGGCTGCACGGGCGGTACTGGGTCGATGGCGGCATCGAGCCCGCGGTCCGGAATCGCGTTCGGCGGGCGCTGGCCCGTCTGGGGCAGCCCACGTCTCCGGGGCACCGCTTCGTCCGCGTCGCCCGGACGGGAGAGCTGTGGATCCGCGAGCCCTCCGTGTCCGACGAAGGGACACGGCGGTGGACCATCGTGGACACGGCGGGGGCACCGCGCGCGCTCGTGGATCTCCCCGTCCGATTCGAGCCCCAGGACATCCGCGGGAACGAGATCCTGGGACGCCGACTGGGGGAGAGCGACGTGGGGTTCGTGCACGAATATTCGTTACGGGATACGGGAGAGAGGTACCCATCCCCGGAATGGATGAGCGCCGCGCCGGTTACCATGGCCACCGAGCCCCCTCCGGACGAGACGGAATTCCTGGCCCGGATCCGCTCGGCCATCAAGTCCATGGCCGTCTCCCAGGAGATCCACTACTCCACCCACTCCACCTACACTCCCCTGGTGGACTCCCTGTCCTGGGAGCCTCCCGAGGGGATCGAGGTGGCGTTCGTGGAAGCCCATTCACGCGGGTGGACCGGCGTCTTCTCCCACCCCGCCGTGGACAGGATCTGCGGCCTCGGGTATGGGTCCTCCACGCCCCCGGGGTGGATTCCGGGGATGGTGATCTGCGCGCCCCCACTCCCCCCGAAGGAGGGCTGATATGTTCTCATCCATCGACCCCCGCAGTCCGGTACCGCTCTACGAGCAGATCGCCGCGCGTATCCGGGTCGCGGTGGCCGCGGGGGAGTTCCTCCCCGGCGACACGCTCCCCTCGGTACGCGCGCTGGCCCAGAGCCTCCGCGTGAATCCCGCCACCGTGGTGCAGGCGTACCGCGACCTGGCCACCGACGGATTCGTGGAGACACGGCATGGCCAGGGCACCTTCATCCAGGAAGTCTCGGGCTCCAAGCGGGACCAGGAGCGCTCGCTGCAGGCCACCGAGCTGGTGCGCAGGCTCCTGCAGGACGCCGCCCGCCGGGGCATCACGGTAGACGACCTCTCACGCGCCTTCGCCACCGAAACCGGAGCGCAAGTCCATGAGTAACGCCATCGAACTGAAGAACCTCTGCTGGAAGGCGGGAAAGTCGTTCGCCCTGCAGGACGTATCCCTGGTCGTTCCCTCCGGCTGCATCTACGGGTTCCTGGGTCCCAATGGATCCGGGAAGACCACCACCATCCGCATGTTCATGGGGATGATGAAGCCCGACAGCGGGAGCATCCGCGTGCTCGACCGCTCGGTACCGGAGGGAATGACGGAGATCCTGGCCCGCGTGGGATACGTGCCGGAACGCCCCCACGTCTATCCGGCCCTCACCGTGTCCGAGCAGATCCGCTGGCATCGGTCCTTCTTCTCCCGTTGGGACGACGCCTGGGCGGCGGAGTTGATGGGCCGTCTGCACGTGGACCCCGACATGAAGATCTCCCGCCTCTCCAAGGGGCAGACCGGCAAGCTCCTCATCCTGCTCGCGCTGGCTCAACGCCCCGAGCTCCTGGTTCTCGACGAGCCCACCGACGGCCTGGACCCGGTGGTGCGGCGGGACGTTCTCACCGCCACCCTGGACTACGTGTCGGAGACCGGGGCGACCGTGTTCATCTCCAGCCATCTGGTCCACGAGCTCGAGCGCATCTGCGACTGGGTGGGCGTCATGGACCACGGGCACCTGGTGGCGCAACTCCCCATGAACGACTTCAAGAACGGGATCAAGCGGCTCCGGGTCACGGGCGCCCCGGCCGAGACCGCCGACGCTCCCTTCCACCTCCTCAGCCGCGCCCGTGACAACGGGACAGGGTCCACGGAGACGTGGATCGTCCGCGACTGGGAGGACACCATGCGATCCTATTTCGCCGGCGTGGGCGCCGAGCTTCGCGACGTCGTCGACCTGGACCTGGAGGACGGGTTCGTCGAGCTCCTCCGGTCCTCGAGACCGGCTTCGGCCAGGGAGGAGTGAACCATGTTCCGATCCGTTCTGTACGTGCACTGGAAGCAGGTCCACCTGGGACTCATCCCCTTGATGGTTGCGGCATTCTCTCTTCCGCTCCTGTCCGTGCAGGGGTTGGGAGGGAACGGTGGAGTGACTTCGTTCAACGACACGTCCCTGGCCATCATCCAGGGTCTGCAGGTGTGGCTCCCCTTCTTCTCGGCCCTGGCGGCCGCGTCGGGCGTGGTGATCGCCCTCAGTTCCTGGAACTGGGACCACCAACTGAACCACGTCTACGCGCTCAGCCTTCCCGTTCCGCGCTGGCGGTACGCGCTGATGAAGATGGGAGCGGGCGCCGTGCTGACCCTCTTCCCCGCGGTGGCGCTCTGGGTCGGCGCCCACCTCGCCGCGGCGTCCATCGTCCTTCCCGAAGGCCTCCACGCGTATCCGAACGCGCTGGCCATCCGCTTCCTCGCCACCATCCTCCTGACGTACGCCATCCTCTTCGCCATGGCGGCGGGGACCGTGCGCACGACGATGTGGGTGACGGGAACCGGCATCCTCACCCTGTTCATCCTGGGACTCATCGGGAACGATCTCCTCGCGGGCCAGTTCGAGGTCTTGCGTGGCACCCACATCCTGGAGTGGGCCTTGGCGAAGCTCGACTGGGTTCCCGGACCTCTGGAGATCTTCCTGGGGAACTGGAGGCTCATCGATGTCTAGGCTCGTGTGTGCCCTCTTGGCCGGGGCGATTCTCCTCGCCGCGCCCGGGGCCGGCGCCGGGCAGTCCCCGGGCGTGCCCGACCGGGACTCGTTGATCCGTAGGCTGGATTCCCTCACGGTGACGCTGGCCGCCGCCCGGGAGGCGGCCGACCAGGCACGTGCGCGGCGGCTCCGGGAAGAAGCCGAGGCCCGCCACGCCGTCACGGACACCGTGTTCGTGGGACCATTGCGGATCATCACGCCATCCGGGCAGGGAGAAACGGCAAGGGAGATCTTCGAGGAGGCGTGGCGGGACTACGACGCCCTGATCGCGGAGAGTCCCGCCCTGGACTCCACCTGGTTCGTGTTCCAGTGGCCCGCGGCATCCGACCCCGTCTTCGTCCCGGCCGGCGAGAAGGTGCGTGACCTTTCGTACCGGATCGTGACCACGCCCGGAAGGGTCAAGGAGACCGTGCGCACCAACATCGGCGCGGTACTGGCCACCGACCTGGCGGGCACCACCCTGGCGGAGTGGTTCAACCAGCCGGTGGTCCTTCCGCGGAAGCTCGACATGGTCTACCGCACCCTGGCCACATCGGCGACGTCTTCGGTGCGGTCGTGCGCGGCGGGTACTCTGGTCGCGTGCCGGTCGATCCTCGGACTCGGGCTGGACGACGACCCCTCCGACGAGTGGTACACGGCGGAAGAGCGTCAGGAGTTCGTGACGGACTACGTGGAGAGGATGTCGGAAGCCGGGCGGATCCAGGCGGTGGAGCCGGACGTCCTCTCCTGCGCCACCGGGGGCGACACCGATGCGTGTGATCGCGTCGTCCACGGGTGGACGGGACCGCGAATCCGTCCGCCCCTGCGCCGTGCCGCCGACAGCCGCAACCTCCTCTTGTGGATCGCGCTGGAGCGCGGTGGACGCGAGGCGTGGGCGCGCCTCCGCGCGTCGGCCGGGATGACGCCCGAGGAGGCACTCGCTTTCGCCTCCGGCGCCGAGGACCGGGCGCTGCTCTCCGAGTGGCACGCACGCATCACCGCCGCGCGCCCCGACGCGCAGGCCGGACTCCCCCGGTCTTTGGCCGTGGTCTTGGGGTGGGCCCTGGCGATGGTCTTCTTCACAGCGAGGAGCACGAGATGGCGACTGGGATGAAGTGGTGGCTCGGCGTCACCCTCACGGGGATGGCGCTCACCGGGTATGCGCTCCTCCCGCCGGACGGGCCGGCGCCTCCGCGACCGGACCGGACCACCCCGGAAGAGGCCGAGGCGTCCCGCATCCTGCGCGAGACGCAGGAGATCAGCGCCGTGCTGCAACGCCTCCGCTGGATGGACTCCATCCCGTCCATGGTGGTCGAGCGGAGCGCGCACCCCGGCGGCTTCTTCGTGACCGCCCCGGAATGGGCGGAACCAGAAGACGTCGAAACCATCCGGAACGAGGTCGCGGAAGAGATGGCTCGCCTCCCCCGACTCGATCCGTCCATGACGGTGGCTCTCGTGGTCCAGGACCGGGCACACGGGACGGCGCCGGGAATGGTGCCGACGCCCGGTTCCCGGGTCGAAGTCTACGCAGGGTTCCTCCACGACCGGGCGTATTGCGTGGTGCTCGCGCTCGTGACGCGAGGCCCCCCGTCCAGCAGCATCCTCCCGAGGTGGACGCGTGGCAACATCGAACGGAACGGCGGACGCGTCGGGATGCTGGACGCATGCCGCGTCTACGCTGCCTTCGGCCCTCCCGGAGAACACGTGGACACCTGGCTCCGAACGGGGGGCGTGGCCTACGCGACCCTTCCCTCCGACCACTCCGACCGCGGGCCGGACGCTTTCGGGGTCAGGACCTTCAACCAGGGCATCATGGGGATCCGCTTCGGGTGGGCGAATACCATCACGCCGGACGGGGTGCGCTGCGCCGCCGGTGACGTGGACGGGTGCCGGGACGTGTTCCTCCGTCCGTCGAGAACGGACCAGGCCGCCCCGCTTCCGTGGACCCGCCGTGTCGCACCCCGTGTCTCCGCGCTGAAAGCCCTGAACGGAGGCACCCGAACCACCCTGGGAAGCGCGAGCCGATTCCTCCTCGCCGACCTCCAGGACGAGTTCGGACCCGACCGCTTCCGGCGCTTCTGGACCTCCGACCTCCCGGTGGAGGAAGCCTTCGCCGAGGCATTCGGCCTCGAAGTGGGGCGATGGACGGCCTCCTGGGTCCGCGAGAACGCGGGCCAGATCCGGGCCACGCCGCGCCTCCCCCTGCGTGCCACGGCGAGCCTCTTTCTCGTGCTCGCGCTCACCGGCGCCGTGGCGAGCACGTTCGCGGAGCGGCGGAGCGTCTCGGGATAGTCGCACCACGGTCCCGGTGAAGTCTGGAGGGGCCGCGCCGGGTCGTGGGGCCCCGGCGCTCTTCGGAGTGCCGGGGCCGCTCTCCTTCAGGCCACGACCATCCGCACGACCCCCGCCCCCGCCCCGAGGGCGACGATCCAGAGCGCGGGGATCTTCCGGGCGGTGAGGAGCCAGAGCGCCACCAGGGCCAGCACACCCGTGGGGACGTCCCGCACCCCCGCCGTGACCAGCGACACCCCCACCCCCACGACCGCGCCCGCCACCACGGCCACCACGCCCTTCAGCGCACGGCGCACGGCCTCCACGCGGCGGAGGCGCTCCATGCGCGGCGCCACCCAGAGGACCGAGACGAATGCGGGAAGATAGATCCCGACGGTCCCCAGGAGCGCTCCGGGAACCCCGCCGGCCGCGTACCCCACGAAGGCCGAAAGAGTGGAGATGGGCCCCGGAACCGCCTGGGTCAGCGCGACGCCGTCCAGGAACTGCCCCGCCGTGAGCCACCCGAACTCCCCCACGGCGTACGGTTCGAGGAGCGCCACCAGGACGTAGCCGCCGCCGAACAGCACGCTCCCGATCCAGAGGTGCGTCCAGAACACCCCCGCCAGCGTCCCCATGGAGCCGCCGAGGATCGCCATGGGGGGAAGTAGCGCCCATGACGACAGACGCGTGCCCCCACCCCCGGACTCCGTTCGCTCGCTCGCGGGCCCCACCCCACCGGCCCGGTCGTCCCGGTCACCCACCTTCCGCCCGAGCCACCACGTCACGGCCCCTCCCGCCACCATGGCGACGATGACCGCCTGCCCCGAGAGCAGGCTCAGCACGGCGCCCGCCGCCGCGAGAACCGCCTGGATCGGCGTGGTCACCCCGGCCTTCCCGATCTTCCACCCCGCCGCGAGGACGATGGCGACGATGACGGGCTGGAGTCCCCAGAAGAGGGTGGCCACCTGCGGGAGGGTGCCGAACTCGAAATAGAGAGCGGACAGTACCGTCACCATGATCCAGGTCGGGACCAGGAAGGTCAGCCCGGCGGCCATCGCACCGATCCACCCGCGCTGGGTGTACCCGATGTGGATCACCACCTCGCTGGAATTCGGACCCGGGAGGAGATTGGTGACGGCCACGAGTTCGAGAAAGCGCTCGCGGGTCAACCATCGCTTCCGCTCCACCACCTCGTCGAGCATGAGGGCGAGATGGGCGTTGGGGCCCCCGAACGCCGTGAGGGAGATCTTGAGAAAGGTACCGACCAGCTCCGCGAGCGAAGGGGCCCGCCCCCCCTCGTCGGGAAGACGGGCCCCTCCGTTCATCGCTTCATCCATCACCGGACGTCAGCGCGGACCGGCCGCCCAGATCTCTTCGGCCACCTGATCGGCGAACTGATTGAAGTTCTCCTTGAACATCTCAGCGAGTTGCCCGGCGGCGGCATCGTACGCCTCGCCGCTGGCCCAGGTATCGCGCGGGTGGAGGACCTCCGAGGGAACTCCCGGCACGGACGTGGGCACGTTCAGCCCGAACACCGCGTCGGTGAGGGTCTCCACGCGGTCCAGCTCGCCCGAGAGCGCCGCCCGCACCATGGCCCGCGTGTGGCTCAACTTCATTCGGGTCCCCACCCCATAGCCGCCTCCGGACCATCCCGTGTTCACCAGCCAGACCTTGGCTCCGTGTTCGCGGAGCTTCTCGCCGAGCATCTCGGCGTAGACCCCGGGATGCCGGGGAAGGAAGGGCGCTCCGAAGCACGCGCTGAAGGTCGCCTTGGGTTCCGTCACGCCACGCTCGGTCCCCGCCACCTTGGCCGTGTACCCGGAAAGGAAGTGGTACATGGCCTGCTCGGGGGTGAGCCTCGAGATGGGAGGGAGCACGCCGAAGGCGTCGGCGGTGAGGAACACCACGTTCTTCGGATGTCCGCCCCGGCTGGGGAGCACCGCGTTGGGGATGTAGTGGATGGGATACGACGCCCGCGTGTTCTCGGTGACGGACCCGTCGTCGAAGTCGATCTCGCGGGTGTCCTCGTCGAGGACCACGTTCTCCAGGATCGTCCCGAACATCTGGGTCGCGCGATAGATCTCCGGCTCTCCCTCCGGCGAGAGGCGGATGGTCTTGGCGTAGCACCCCCCCTCGAAATTGAACACGCCCCGGTCGCTCCACCCGTGCTCGTCGTCGCCGATGAGCCCGCGTTCGGCGTCGGCCGACAGCGTGGTCTTGCCCGTTCCCGAAAGACCGAAGAAGAGCGCCACGTCACCCGCCTCGCCGATGTTGGCGGAGCAGTGCATGGGAAAGACCGCCTGATCGGGAAGGCGGTGGTTCAACACCGAGAAGATGGACTTCTTGATCTCCCCGGCATACCGCGTACCGGCGACCACCACCTCTCGCGTGGCGAAACTGACCACGATGGCCGTGTCCGTCCGCGTCCCGTGCACGGCGGGGTCCGCCTTGAAGTGCGGGGCGTGGATCACGGTGAAGTCCGGCACCATGTCCCGCGACTCCTCGGCGGAAGGGCGCAGGAACATGTTGTACGCGAAAAGGGAGTACCAGGGACGCTCACTCACGACACGGACGTTGATCCCGTACTCGTCGTCGGCCCCGGCCCGGGCGTCGCGCACGAAGAGATCCTGTTCGTTCAGGTACTCCACCACGTCCGCGCGGAGCTTTTCGAAGTGTTCCGTCGAAATGGGGACGTTCACCTTCCCCCAGTTCACCGAGCCGTCCGACACGCCGTCCCGGACCACGTAACGATCATTGGGAGATCGCCCCGTGTGGGGAGCCGTGTTCGCCGCGATGGCGCCCATGTGGACCAGGCGGCCATCACCGCGAGCGAGGGACTCTTCGTAGAGACGGGCGGGAGAAAGATTCCAGTAGACGTTCTTCCGGGGATCCAGGCCGTGGTTCTCCAACCCGTACGATCCCTCACCGGACGCGGCCATGGGCTGCTCCGTGGTCTGGGTGGTCATGCGCAAATTCCTCTATCATCGAAGCCGGCTCCGCCCTGGCCCAACCCCCCACCGTCTCCCGCGCGGACCCGCTGACTCGATCGGTCATGGTGGCCCGTCCACGCTCCTCGTGAACGGGAGTGCTAAATCTGCTCAGAACGCGCCTGCCAGTCCACCGACGCGATGGTGGTGAGGTTCAAGACGTCCTGGACGGAACAACCACGCTGGAGGATGTGCACCGGCTTGGCCGTTCCGAGAAGCACCGGTCCGATGACGTCGGCTCCACCCAGGCGATCGAGAAGCTTGTACGCGGCATTCGCCGCCGAGAGCCGCGAGAACACCAGGACGTTGGCCGGCTGGGTGAGGTGGCTGAACGGGTAGATGGCCTTGAGCTTGACCGCGTCCACCGCCGTGTCGGCTTGCATCTCCCCGTCGATCTCCAGGTCCGGCTCCGCCGCCCGCACGATCTTCACCGCTTCGGCGAGCCGGCTGGACTCCTCGTGCGGCGCCGATCCGAAGTTCGAGAAGTTCACCATGGCGATGCGCGGCTCCATCCCCATCTCCCTCACGAATCCCGCGGTCTGCATGGCGATGTCCGCGAGGGTCTCCGCATCGGGCTCGATGTTCACCGTGGTGTCCGCGAAGAAGAGCAGGTCCCGATTGGGAAGGGCCAGCATGTACAACCCCGACACCCGCTTGACCCCCTCCGACACGCCGATGACCTCCAGGGTGGGTCGCAGGATCTCGCCGTAGTTGGCTTCGATTCCCGCCACCAACGCGTCGGCTTCACCCGCTTCCAGCATGGACGCGCCGAAGTAGATGGGCTTGTAGAGATTCCATCGCGCCCCGGCCATGGTGAGCCCCTTGCGCCCCCTCTTCCGGAAGAGCTCGTCGGCGTATGCATACCGTTGGTCCTCCAGCTCGGCGGCGTACACGACCTCCACTCCGGAGAGGTCCACCCCGAGGGCCTTGGCCTTCTCCATGACGCGAGGAGGACGCCCGAGCAGAATGGGCCGGGCCACCCCCTCCTCCAGCATCTGGGCGGCGGCGCGGATGATGGAGTCGTTGTGCCCCTCCGGGAACACGACCCGGGCGGGACGCCGACGTGCCCGGTTGGTCAGGCTGCGCATGACTTCGCGGCCCGGCCCCAGGCTCGCGCGGAGACGATCCCGATACTCGTCCAGGTCCACTTCCATGCGTGCCACGCCGGACTCCATGGCCGCCTGCGCCACGGCCGGCGCCACGTAGAAGAGGACGCGATCGTCGAAGGGCTTGGGGATGAGATAGTTCCGACCGAAGGCGAATTCGCTCCCGTCGTAGGCGCCACGAACGGTGTCGGGCACCTCTTCCCGGGCCAGGTCCGCCAGCGCGTTCGTGGCGGCGAGCATCATCTCCTCGTTGATCCCCGTGGCGCGCACGTCCAGCGCTCCCCGGAAGATGAAGGGGAAGCCCAGGACGTTGTTCACCTGGTTGGGATAGTCGGAACGGCCCGTGGCCATGATGGCGTCGTCGCGAACCTCGGCCACCTCTTCGGGAAGAATCTCCGGGTCGGGGTTGGCCAGCGCGAAGATGATGGGATCCTTCGCCATGGAGGCGACCATGTCCTTGGTCATGATCCCCTTCACGGACAGCCCCACGAACACGTCCGCGCCCACCAGCGCGTCTTCCAGCGTCCGCGCGTCCGTCTTCACGGCATAGGGCTCCTTGTACTCGTTCATCCCCTCGGTGCGCCCTTCATGGATCACACCCTTGGAGTCGCAGATGAGGATGTTCTCCCTGGGGACGCCGAGGCGGCAGAAGTGGGCCGCGGTGGAGAGCGCCGACGCTCCGGCACCGCTGAACACGACCGTCACATCGTCGATCTTCTTGCCGATGATCTCCAGGGCGTTGATCAGCCCCGCCGCCGCGATGATGGCCGTGCCGTGCTGGTCGTCATGGAACACCGGGATGTCCATGGACTCCTTGAGGCGCCGCTCGATGACGAAGCACTCCGGAGCGCCGATGTCCTCCAGGTTGATTCCGCCCACGGTGGGCTCGAGCATCTCACAGAAGCGGATGACCTCCTCCGGGTCCTCCGAGTCCACCTCGATGTCGAAGACGTCGATTCCGGCGAACCGCTTGAACAGGACCCCCTTGCCCTCCATGACGGGCTTCGAGGCCAGAGGCCCGATGTTGCCCAGCCCGAGCACCGCCGTACCGTTGGAGACGACGGCGACCAGGTTCCCACGCGCCGTGTACTTGAACACGTCCAGCGGATTCTTGTGGATCTCGAGGCAGGGCTCGGCGACTCCGGGAGAGTACGCCAGCGAGAGGTCCCGCTGCGTGGCCACGGATTTGGTGGGAACGACTTCGATCTTCCCCGGGCGACCCTGCATGTGGTACTCGAGGGCCTCTTTTCGGCGATCCGCCATGATCTATGCTCGGCTGATGAGTTGTCTGTGGGAGTCTGAATCGTAGAGACGTCCCGAAGGAGGTGTCAAACCCGCACTGGGTAAATCGCCCCGATGCGGGCTACATTCATCCGCTATATCACGATGACGCCACCGTGGAGGACCTCATCGGCACTCACTCCGACCGGCGTTGGTGGGCCCCGTGCGACCGGGCCTGCATCGCCACGCTCGCCATCCTGGCCCTGGCCACCTCCCCTGGAGGGATATCGGGCCAGGAGCCTTCCGCCCGATCCTGTCCTGCCGAGGAACGGATTGCCGCCATCCGTATTGAAAATCACGACATCTTCGGTCCGGAGGAAGTCGCCGGGGGCGGAGCGGCCCGTTGGGCGTATCGATTGGCCAACACCCTCCACGTGCGGACACGCGAAAGCTTCATCCGGGGTGAGCTGCTCTTTTCGGAGGGAGACTGCCTGGATCCGCTCCTTCTCGAAGAGACGGGGCGCATCCTGCGGGAGTACCGCTTCATCGGACAGGCCGAGGTGACCGTCGAAACCGACGCCGCGGGCGCGAAGACCGTGGTGGTGCGTACCCAGGACCGTTGGACCACCCAGGTGAACCTGGGCGTGTCCGTGGACGCCGGCTTCCAGCTCGAACGCTTCGACGTCATCGAGCGGAACTTCCTGGGGCGGGGGATCCTGGCCGGCTTCTTCATGAAGCGCCGTAACGAACAGCGCGACGCCGGCGGACGACTCGAGCTCCCCCGGCTCTTCGGGACCCGCACCGACGCGCGCTTCTCGGGGGGACGCACCCGTGTCGGACACTTCGCGGAAGAGTCGGTGGCCTACCCCTTCGTGGGGGAAGTGGGCCGATTCGCCGCCCGTCAGAGCTACTACCGCCGAGACGAGCCCTTCCAGTACTCCGCCGCGGACGCCGGGGGGTTCAGCCACGTCCTCCTCCCATTCCTGGACGAGAGGTTCGAGGCCTCGGCGGCCCGGCGGTTCGGCGCGCCCGGGCGATACACTCTGCTGGGATTCGGAGTGTCGCGGGAGCGCGTGTCGTTCTCCCGCTACCCCACCGAAGTCGAGGGCGTGGTGGATGGCGCCTTCGGGCAGACCGTGGGAGTGCCGGATTCGGTGTCGGGGGCGCTGGCCGGGCAACTCCGCACGACGTCCGCCACTCGCGTGAACCTCCTCCTCGGCATGCGGCGGATCCGGTGGTTGAGGGTCGAGGGACTGGACAACCTGGCCGGAGACCAGGACGTCCGGCTGGGAACGGAGCTCGGCCTCACGGTGGGGAAGAGCGCGGGGATCCTCCCCGCGGACGGGGTCACCCCGGATGCCGACGTGTACACCCGCGCCCGAGGGTTCTTCGGAGCGAATCCGGGCCACTCGTACGTCTTCCTCGACCTCGCCGGCGAAGGCCGACGCGTGCTTTCCGCCCAGGGCATCGATCCGGGGTGGCACGACGTGACGGCGGAAGCCGACGCCTACGCGTACCTGCGGTGGAAGGACGGACCGGGCCAGACCATCCTGCTCCGCGCCTCCGCCGCCGGAGGGTGGACCATGGCAGCCCCGTTTCAACTCACCCTCGGTGGTCGGAACGGGGTACGCGGCTTCCGCGAGGAGGAGTTTCCCGGCGCGGCACGGGTCATCCTCACGGCCGAGGACCGCATCCTCCTTCCCTGGCCCTCCACCCGTTCCGTCGCGCTGGGGCTGACGCTGTTCGCCGACGCGGGACGGATGTGGGCGGGGGATGTACCTTTCGGTGCCGACTCGGGATGGGTGGGAAGCGCGGGATTCGGTCTCCGGATGGGACTCCCCGCCGGAAGCCGGGCCTCCGCCCGCTTCGATCTGGCCTATCCGCTGGGACCGGCGGCCAATGGGGGCCCGGTCTTCCGGGTGACCATGAGGGAACTCCTGGGCGTGGAGCCCGGTGTGAAGGACCTTCAGATGGAGCGGAGCCGTCGCATGCAGGTGGGACCTGACTTCTTCACGCAGGAAGGGCGATAGGGGGCGGCCGAACGGAATGGAGAACTCCCTGACCGACCGGGATCGGGCGATCCGGCGCGTACTCTGGATCGTCTTCTACATGAACGTGGCCATCCTGGCCGTGAAGATCTTCGTGTGGATGTTCTCCCATGCGCTCTCCGTGGCGGCCGAGGCCACCCATTCATCCCTCGATGCCGTCAACAACATCTTCGCCCTGACGGTGGCCCGCATGGCCGCGGAAGGGCCCGACGCCGACCACCCGTACGGACATCACAAGTTCGAGACGTTGGGAGCTCTGGCCTTGGCCGGAATCCTGTCGGTGACGGTGTACGAGCTGGCCCGATCGGCCGTGCTCCGGCTCGTTTCCGGGCCGACGGGGGCACTCAACGCCTCACCGGCCATGGTGGCGCTCCTGGCCTTCTCCGCGGTGGCGGGGACCGCCGTGAGCCAGTGGGAGGCCCGGGAGGCCCACCGCTACCGCGCGGACCTCCTCTTCGCCGACGCTGCCCACACCCGCTCCGACGTCTACGCCACCCTGGCCGTCCTCGCGGGCCTCATCGCCGTGGGGGCGGGCTATCCCATCGTGGACCCTCTGGTCACCCTGGTCGTGGCCGTGATCATCGCGCGCACCGGATGGCACATCATCAGAGGGACCATCCCCGTCCTGGTGGACGAGCGTGCCGTGCATCCCGCCACCATCCAGGCCGCGACCCGGGAGGTGGACGGCGTGGAGGCGTGCTACCACATCCGGTCGCGGGGGCGGCCGGGAGAGATCTTCGCAGAGATCACCATCGCGGTGGATCCGAGCCTCGACGTCATCGCATCCCACGCCATCGCCGATGAAGTGGAGGCCCGGGTGGGCGCAGCCATCGAGGCACGGGAGGTGGTGGTTCACGTGGAGCCTTCGGGGCCCGTGGACGGAACCGGCGACCCGTCCCATCGGGATGAGACGAAGGAGGCCGGGGCGTGATACCCGACCCCAGGAGCCGACTGGATCCGCCCCGCCGGGTCGTGATCACCGGGTTGGGGCCCATCACGCCGGCAGGGGTGGGCGTGGACGGACTGTGGGAAGGTCTTCGCCGCCTGGAGTCGCCGGTCCGGGAGGTCACCCGCTTCGACGTCTCGGACTTCCGGACCCGCATCGCCGCGGAGCTCACGGACTTCGATCCCCAGGACTTCCTCGACGCCAAGCAGATCCGCCGACTGGACCTCTTCGCCCAACTCACCCTGGCCTCGACCCGGATGGCGTTGCGTGACGCGGGGATCGAGCCGGACGCGGTGGATCCGGCGCGGACCGCGGTCCAGATGGGCTCCGCCATCGGCGGGCTGGCCCATGCCCAACAACAGCTCATCAACTTCGTCCACGAGGGGCTCCGCGCCGTGGATCCGCGCGTGTCGACCACGGTCTTCGCCGGCGCGGCCAGTTGCCACACCGCCATCGAATTCGGGTTCACCGGCCCCAACTCCACCAACGCCATGAGCTGCGCCTCGGGCGCCATGGCGGTAGGCGACGCCTTCCGGCTGATTCGCGACGGCGTCTCGGACGTGGCGGTGGCGGGAGGGGTGGAGGCGCCGCTCGGCCCCCTTTCCTTCGGAGCCTTCGTGGTCATCCGGGCCATGAGTCAGCGCAACGACGACCCGGGGAGCGCGTGCCGGCCCTTCGACAAGGACCGGGACGGGTTCGTCATGGGCGAAGGAGCGTGCATCATGGTGCTCGAGGCGGAGGAGCACGCCCGGGCGAGGGGAGCCCGGGTCTACGCCGAGGTGAAGGGGTACGGAGTGACCAACGACGCCTACCACATGGCCGCGCCCCGGCCCGACGGATCGCAGGCAGCGGAGGCCATGCGGCAGGCCATCTCGTCGGCCGGGATCCAGCCCGCCGACGTGGATCACGTGAATGCCCACGCGTCGTCCACGCCCCTCAACGACTCCACCGAGAGCCTGGCCATCCGCGGGGTCCTGGGTGATCATGCCGACTCCGTGACCGTGACCGGGACCAAGCCGTATTACGGACACGCTCTGGGAGCGTCCGGCGCCATCGAGTTGGCCATCGTGTGCCTGAGCATCCAGCGCGGGTGGATACCGCCCACCCTGAACCTCCACGCGGCGGGCGAAGGGTGTGACCTCCCGTATGTGACGGGCCCCGGCGCGCAGCAGGAGGTGGGCATCGCCCTTTCCAACTCCTTCGGGTTCGGAGGAATCAATGCGGCCCTCGTACTGGCCGCGCCCCGTGATCCTGGCAGGGAGACCGCCTCGTGACGCTGACCGAGCTTTCACCGCACCTCGTGATCCTCCTCCCCCTCGCCCTGGCCGCGGGAGTGGACCTGTACCTCACCCTGTTCATGCTGTGCGCCGCCGCCATCACGGGGTGGTGGACGACCCCTTTGGCAGGCTCGCTGGGCGACCTGAATTCCACCGCGATCCTCGCCGTGGTCGGGCTCTTCTACCTCTTGGAGTTCGCCGCCGAGCGCACACCGGGGCGAGCCCTCTTCTGGAACGGATTCCACGCACTGATCCGACCGGTGGCCGGAGCGCTCATCGCCCTTCTGGTGCTGGACCACGACCCGGTGGGGGTCCAGATCGTGGGCGCGGTCCTCACCGGCGCCGCCACCTCGCTGGCGCACGCGGTCCGAAGCGGTCGGATGGTGCTGCGCTGGCTTCTCGAGATCGCCACACCCCGTCGCGACCTCATGGCCCTGCTGGAAGACGTCTCCACGGTGGGGCTGCTCACCCTCGCGCTGGACCTGCCGCTCTGGTCCCTGGGAGCATCGATCTCGATCACGCTCATCGCCCTGGTGCGGGCCCGGGAGCGGATCAAGGCGTTCGCTTTCGGAGTTCGACTGGGGCACGCCCGCATCTGGCAGCAATTCACCAGGTCCCGTTGGATGGATCCCGAGGAACTCCCCGGCTGGGTCCTGCACACACTCGAGCCGGACGCGCCCTTCACGGGCGGAGGGCTTCGCGGCGCCCCCGCGGCGGCCTGGCGGCTTCCCGGGGTGCCTCGGCTGGTCATCGGCTGGGTGGTGGTCCGCGGCGACACCACGGTGTTCGTGTTCCGGGCCGGCAGGAAGATCCGTATGCTCGAGCTCGGGTCGCTTCAGGAAGTGGGCGCCCAGCAGATGGACTTCTACCGTCAGGTCACCCTGGAAGTACCAGGCCAGGACGGACGTGCGGAGTTCTTCTTCGGTCTGGGCGGACCGGGGGTGGAGAGCCTGCGGGCGGTGTTTCTCGGCCACGGCGCGAAGGTGAGCGGGACTACTTCCGCCCCTTTGTAGGACGAAACCCTTTGACCGAGGAAACACCCTTTTATAGCTTGGGAATCGTCCTGCCGCCGATATCCATCGGCAGGTTTTTTTTTCGCTCCGGATTCCGGGGCGGGAAAAGCGGGTCGGGATGTGGTCGGCAAGAACCCCAAGCCGAGGAATGACCGAAACGGATGTTCTCAACCTCGCGCGGCCTCGATTCCTTCGATCAGTATCTGCAGGACGTGGAGAAGTATCCACTGATCCAGGATCCACAGGAAGAAAGGGAGTTGGCTCGACGGGCCCGGCAGGGTGACAAGGAAGCTGCCGAGCGCCTGGTCACCGCCAACCTCCGCTTCGTCATCTCCTACGTGAAGAAGTACCAGGGTCGTGGGCTGGGACTCGCGGAACTGGTCTGTATCGGGAACGAAGGGCTGCTGAAGGCGGTCAAGAAGTTCGATCCCGACAAGGGCGTGAAGTTCATCTCGTACGCCGTATGGTGGATTCGCCAAACGGTGCTGCAGGCTCTGGCCGAGCAGACGAGATCCGTCCGGATTCCGCTCAACCAGAACTCGAACCTGGCCCGGCTGGCTCGTACCGATACGATGCTCACCCAGTCGCTGGGGAGATCCCCTACCGACCAGGAGATCGCGGACGAGATGGGTGAGCCCGTGGACACGGTGAGGGCGCTCCGCAGAGTGGCGGCCGCGGAACTGAGCCTCGACGCCCCCATCGATCGCGGGGATCGCGACAGCGCGTCCTTCGGGGAGCGGTTCGCCGGCGTGGACTCCTCCGACATCGAAGAGGATGTGGAATTCGCGGCCCGTCGTGAGTTCCTCGAAGGAATGTTCGAGGAGTATCTCACCGAACGGGAGCGCAAGATCCTCTACCTGTACTACGGACTCGACGACGGTGAGGAGCGGACCCTGGAGGAGATCGGATCGCTTCTCGGAGTGACCCGGGAACGCATCCGCCAGATCCGGAACCGTGCATTCGAGAAGCTCCGTGAGAGCCCTCACGGTGACTCTCTCTCCGGTTTCTGGAACGCGAACTGACGCTTCCCCGACGACGCGGCGGTTCGGGATGATGCGCAAAGACCCTGTCCATCCGGGCAGGGTCTTTGCATGGGTGACGGTCCTCTCCGCACTGCTCGCCCCCGCGGCGGCGGCACAGGAGGTGAACTCTTCGGCGGCCCTGGACCTGGTACGGCGAGGCCGCGACCTGCGACGATCTTCGGTACAGGACTCCACCTTCGGCCGGTACAGCGCCCGGGCCACGGGAAACGTCTACTTCCTCCTCGACCGACCCGACACCGACGAGCGGACGCTGGTCAAGGCGGACCAGGTGGCGCTGGACATCTACTGGCGCGCTCCGAACCGGACCCACCAGCGCATCGTCGGGCTCCGGGACCGCAAGACGCTTCCCACCAACATCCACTACCACCTGGATCACCTCACCGTGGTCCAGGACGACTTCGGGGACCGCATCCGCCTGGGCGACGGCGACGAGGTATCCTCCGTTCCGCATCCCCTCGCGCCTGGCGCGGAATCGGTCTACGACTACACCCTCACGGATTCCCTCACCGTGGGATACGGCTCGTCGGGCGAGATCGTGCGGGTGTACGAGATCGAGGTCCGGCCCCGTGAGATGGATCAGCCGGGATTCCTGGGCTCCATCTACCTGGACCGGGCGTCCGCCGCCGTGGTACGCATGCGGTTCACCTTCACACCGGCATCGTACATGGACCGGCGCCTCGACTACATCCGGATCTCCCTGGACAACTCCCTCTGGATGGGGCGCCACTGGTTGCCGTACCGCCAGGAAGTGGAGATCCGGCGGGAGATCCCCGCGCTGGACTTCGTGGCGGGGAGCGTGATCCAGGGCCATTACGAGATCCGAGGCTACGACTTCGACACTCCGGCGCCGGACCGTTTCTTCCTGGGCCCCGCCGTGTCCATGGCACCCCAACACGAGCGGGATGCCTTCGCGTTCTCCGAAGAGCTCCTGGCGGGGGTGGAAGGAGGGGGACTCTCCACCCCGGAGGCGCTGGTGGAGGTGCGAGCCCGGCTTTCCGACGTGGCGCGTCGTCGCTACCTGAGCGGGCTGAACCCTCACCGCCTGTACTTCGAGCGTGCCTCGGAGGTGATCCGGTATGACAGGGCCGAAGGTCTCCATCTGGGAGGCGGTGTACGCTTCCAACCGGCTCCAACCCTGGTGGCCCGCCTGACCGGCGGGTACGCCTTCGGGGCCGGAGATCCATCGGGGAGGGTGTCCCTCGTCCACGCGGGCGCCACCGGCCCCCAGGCGACCCTGACGGCGTCGTGGAACCGGATGCGGGACATGGGCCCCCACCCGGGCGCATCTCCCTCGGTGAACACGCTGTCGTCCGTCCTGCTGAGACAGGATTTTCTCGACCCGTACTTCGTCCGGGGGCTGGAGCTGTCCCTGGCGGGGTCGGGGCGAGCACGCTCGCCCCGCCTGACCGTCCGATGGGAACAACACGCCTCGGCCCGGACGTGGATGGCCGATCCCGGTTCCTTCAGGCCCCTCGCGCCCGTGGACGAGGGACGCCTCACCGCGCTGGACGGCCGGCTCCCCGTGCACCTCCCCGGAGGGGGGAAGGGTGACCTGTCGGCCACCCTGGGGCGCATGGAGGGGCGTGCCACCTTCAGGACGGCGGAGGCCCGGGCGTCCTGGGCACACGCCTCCCTGGAGGGGGGATGGTCCCTTCGCGGGGACGTTTCCGGCGGGATCGCCGGTGGGGGGGTGCCCGCTCAGGCGCTCTTCCTCCTGGGCGGACGAAACACTCTCCCGGGGCACCCCTACCGCGGAAGCGTGGGGGACGCCTACTGGCTGGTCCGGGGCGAAGCCGGGATCCCCGTGGCGGGCCCGTGGGTCGGGCTACGCACCTTCGCGGCGCTCGGGCGCACGCACCTGCGTGCCCATGAGCCCCCGGCCGGGTGGACGTCCGTTCCCGCACGAGGCGTGTCCGCCTCGGTGGGCGGCGGAGTCGCGCTGGGGTGGGACGTCCTCCGCATGGATGTGGCCCGCGGCCTGGGGGCAGGAGGGGGGTGGGAGGCACGCTTCACCGTGAATCCGCGCTTCCATCCCTGGCTCTGACCCTTAGGAGACCCATCCCCCGGTCGAGGGGGCGGCCCGAGACGATGCCCGGGCCACCCCGGATCCGGCTCAGGCGGCTTCCTCCTCGACGATGCGGCCACCCGCCGTGAGGAGCACCAACTCACGGACGTGCACGTCGGCGGTGGGGATCACGACCCCGTCCCGCTCGTACGAATCGTACTCCAGCCTCCCCTCGACGTAGACGCGGTCGCCGGTGCGCACGTAGTCCTCCACGAACTGGGCCAGCTTGCTCCACAGGGTGAGGCGGTGCCAGTCGGTGCGCTCCTCCCCCTCTCCGGCGGGGCCCGTGCGGCGGTTCGTGGCCAGGGAGAGGTGCGCCACCTTCGTGCCGTTCTGCGTCTGCTGGATGTCGGGGTCGCGGCCGACGTTCCCCACCAGGATGATCTTGTTCACCGACCGACTCATGGGTTCTCCTCCTGTGATGTTCGCCCTCCACCACCCCCAGCGGGCGCGGTGGACTATCGCTGACATCACCAGGATCACCCGGCGGCCGGGATCCCTACATGGCCGGGTGGGACGGGTTCATCCCTTGCACTCGTACCAGTTGGGTCCGACGCCCCAATCGGCCACCAGGGGCACCTTCAGTTCCACGGCCGACTCCATGCGAGACACGACCACCTCGCGCACGGCCTCCACGACCTCCACGGCAACCTCCAGAAGGAGTTCGTCGTGGACCTGAAGGAGGATCGCCGCGTCCATGCCCCCCTCGTCCAGAGCCGTCTGGACATCGATCATGGCCCGCTTCATGAGGTCGGCCGCGGTACCCTGGATCGGAGTGTTCTGGGCAATCCTCTCACCGAACTGCCGCACGTTCCAGTTGCTGGCACGCAGTTCGGGGACGAAGCGGCGGCGCCCCATGAGGGTCTCCACGTACCCGGCCTCGTGCGCCAACGCCACCTGATCGTCCAGGAACCTCCTCACGCCCGCGAAGCGCTCGAAGTACGTATCGATGAAGCTCTTCGCTTCCTCCCGGGTGATTCCGAGCTGCCTCGCCAGGGAGAACGCACCCTGTCCATACAGGGTCGCGAAGTTCACCGTCTTGGCCTGGCCCCGCATCTGCGGCGTGACCTCGTCCACGGGTACGTCGAAGATCACGGCGGCGGTCTGCCTGTGGACGTCCACTCCACGCGTGAACGCGTCCACGAACGCAGGGTCACCGGAGAAGTGGGCGAGGACCCTCAACTCGATCTGTGAGTAGTCCACGCTCAGGAAGACCGTGCCCTCCCGGGCCACGAAACCCTTGCGGGTCTCCCGCCCCAACGCGGTGCGGATGGGGATGTTCTGGAGGTTCGGATCGCTGGAAGAGAGGCGTCCGGTGGCCGCGACCGTCTGGTTGAAGCTCGTGTGGATGCGGCCGGTACGCGGATTCACGAGCTGCGGAAGAGCGTCGACGTACGTGCTCCGCAGCTTCTCCAGTTCGCGATACTCCATGAGGAGGCGGGGAAGCTCGTGGCCCTGCTCCGCGAGTTCCTCCAGCACCGACGCGTCCGTGGAGGCACCCGTCTTGGTCTTCTTGAGCACCGGAAGACCGAGTCGCTCGAAGAGAACCTCTCTGAGCTGGGGGGTGGAGTTCAGGTTGAATTCTCCCCCGGCGAGCTTGTAGACGTCTTCCTGGATGAGGTCGAGCTCCCTCCTGAGACGCCCGCTCATCTCCGTGAAGAAGTCCGCGTCGATGGAGATGCCGGCCCGCTCGATCCGCGCGAGCACCGACACCAGGGGCATCTCCAGGCGCCGGAACAGGTCCTCCAGGCCGCCCTCCCGGAGCGCGGGGCGGAAGAGTCCCTCCAGCTTCATGGCGATCTCGACGGTCTCGCACACCAGGTCGCGGGCCCGCTCCACGGCGACATCCGAAAAAGGGACCCGGTTCCGTCCGGTCCCCACGACATCGCCGTACCCCGTGGCCTTCCTCGCCAGGAACTCCAGGGCGAGGAGATCCTGGGTGTGTCCCCGGCGTCCCGGATCCAGGACGTAACTCGCCACCATGGTGTCGAATTCCATCCCGCGCAGTTCCACGCCCTGGAGCGAAAGGGCGAGCCACGTGCGCTTGAGATCGTGCCCCACCTTGGGGATCGCTTCGTCGCCCAGGAGATCCGCGACGCCGGCCATCTCGGGCGCGGCGAGCGAGGGAAGGTTCCGCACCTCGCCCTGGCCCTCTCCTTCGAACGTCAGGGTGAACGGCTGTCTGTGCCCGAGAGGGAGGTACCACACCTCCCTCCCGTCCGCCGCCAGCGACAACCCCACCAGTTCCCCCGCCAGGGGAGACTCCTGCGAGGCCTCCGCCGCCACCACGCACCGCCCGGCGGCCCGGCACGCCGCCACCACCCGCGCCACCGCGGCCGGGGTGTCCGCCACGCGGTACTCCACGGCCGCGCCACCCGCTTCCGGGTCGGGCTGCACGGCCGGTGCGGGCGAGGCGAACATCTCCGCCAATCTGCGGAAATCGAGCTCCACGAAGATCTCACGAAGGCGGTTCGCGTCGGGTGGGTGCACCCGGAACGCCTCGAGATCGAGATCGACCGGAAGGTCCGTGCGGATGGTGACCAGACGCTTCGAGAGGAGCACGCCGTCCAACCCCTCGGTGAGCGCCTTGCGGGCCCGCGGAGGGGTCACCTCGTCCACCCGTGCCAGCATCCCGTCCAGAGACCCGAATTCCTGGAGGAGCTTGACCGCGGTCTTCGGGCCGATCCCCTGTGCCCCGGGCACGTTGTCCGACGAGTCTCCCACCAGGGCGAGGTAGTCCACGATCTGCGACGGGGCGATCCCGAAGCGTTCGGGCGCGTTCTCCTCCTGCACCCACTCGGCGGCCACGCCGTTCGCGCCACCCCGCCCCGGGTTGAGAAGGTGCACACCGGGGCCGACCAGCTGGTAGAAGTCCTTGTCGCCCGAAACGATCACGGCCTCCAATCCGGCCTCTTCCGCCCGCCGGGCCAACGTCCCGATCACGTCGTCGGCCTCGTATCCATCCAACTCCACCACCGCGTCGTTGAATCCGGCGATGATGTCCCGAACCCGGCCCAGGCTGGCTTCCAGATCGTCGGGCATCTTTTCGCGTGTCGCCTTGTAGGCGGGATACTCCTCCTCGCGGAAGCTGCTCCCCGCGTCGAAGACCACGGCCAGGTAGTCGGGCTCGTAGTTCTCCCGGATGTCGAGAAGGAACCGCGTGAAACCGAAGGGAGCCGAAGTATTCTCACCCTTCGAGTTGATGAGGGGCCGGTTGATGAACGCGAAGAACGCCCTGTAGATCAGCGCGTAGGCGTCGATGAGGAAGAGGCGGGGTGCGGTCTTCGGAGGAATGTCCAACGGTGCGAACCGGTCCGGGGAAGCGGAGTGTGAACGGGAACAGCGGGAAGATACAAAAAGTGAGCGCTCCGCGGCCGCGACCGGCCGAAGGAGCGCTCAGGGATCCGTTGTCGACTCGGAAATCAGGCCTTCATCACGTTGGCGGCCTGCTGCCCTCTTTCTCCGTCCATGATGTCGAACTCGACCTCCTCGCCCTCGGCCAGAGTCCTGAATCCGTCACCCGTGATGGCGGTGAAGTGCACGAAGACATCTTCTCCCTCGGGCTGCTTGATGAATCCGTAACCCTTCGAGTCGTTGAACCACTTCACGGTCCCTCTCATGCGCCCACCTCCGTAGCAAGAAAACACAGCCGAAGCTGATACGGCAGAGGCAGGTTAGGCACGTCCCGAACGACGACGCAAGAAAAATATTCGAGCGGCACGAATTGATGGGAAGTTCCCGGGACGGGCGCCGGCGGAGGCACCCATGGCTCACTGCGGCGAGGCGTAGAGCACCTGGTAGAGCTCCCGGTTGCGCCGAACGTTCTTCACGTATCCGCGGGTCTCCGTGAACGGGATCCTCTCCGTGAAACGGTTCGGATCGGACGCCTCCGGAAAGCGTCTCCAGCGATTCGCCCGCGTCGGCCCCGCGTTGTAGGCAGACAGGACCAGGGGAAGGTCCTGGTCGTAGCGGCGGCTCATGGCCACGAAGAAGGCGGCGCCGAGGTGCACGTTCACCTCCGGTGTGGTCAGAAGCCCCTCGTGGAAGTCACCCGGTCCGTGCACACGGGCGAGCCCCGATCCGGTCGTGGGCATGACCTGCATCAGCCCCACGGCCCCGGCGTGGCTCACGATCCCCGCGTCGAAGGCGGACTCCTGCCGGATCACCGCCGCGAGGATGAAGGGATCCACGCCCCACTCCTCCGCCTCCCTCACCACCATTTCCCGGTAGGGGAAGGGATACACCACGCGGAGGATCCTCCGGTCCCATCCGTACCCGCCGCGCCTCAGCGCCCACCCGAGATTGATTCCCGCGATGGTCCGGCCGCGTCCGATGAGCTCGTCGGCCAGCGTGAGCGCCACCGTCGGCACCCGCTCCGCCAATCCCACCAGCCGCGCCTCCTCCGCCTCCACGCCCTCCTGCGCGCCCGCCGCGCCGAGGAGATCGATGCGCCTCAGCCCCTCCACCAGCCATCCCGGGTAGACGGGCTCGGGACCCGGAGCGGAGGGGAGATCGTACGGATCTCCCAGCAATTCGGACCCCACCACCGCGTAGTACGAAACCGGCTGCTCCGCGCGGAGGTCGGCGAGCAGCTCCCGCGCTCCCGCGGCGTCCCCCCGCTCCCACCGTACCCGGGCGGCCCAATACGAGGCCTCCTCCCATCGCGCGCCGCGTGGAAATTCCTCCAGATAGCCCTCGAACACGCCACCGGCCTCCTCCATGCGTCCGGCGTCGAGGTGCATGCGGCCCATCCGCATCCTCGCCTCCCCGGCCCGGAAGTGCGCCGGGGCGCTGCCGATGAGTGCCCGGTACTCCCGCACGGCCGCGGCGCGGTCACCACGGCTCTCGGCGGCATTCCCTCTCTCCCACCGAAGCTGCGCCGCCTCGTCGCTCCCGGGGTAGCGCTCCAGGAGCCACCCTCTCAACGTGGCCTCGTCACCCGTGCGACCCTGCCTGCGCCGCAGCGCCGCCCATGCCTCCAGGGTTCGCGCCCCGATGGCGGTGTCCGCACTCGTGGCCAGGCGTCGGAACTCCTCCACCGCGGCCGCCTGCCGAGGCCGTACCGTGCCCATGAGCCGCGCCCGGGAGACGCGGGCCGATTCAGGCATGGCCCATCCCGAAGCCGCCGGCACCTCAGCGAGACGATCATACGCCATCAGCGCCGAGGCGCCGTCGCCGCCGCGGTCCAGCGTGCGCGCGAGGCGGAGCGTGAACTCGGGATCGAACTCACCACTCCGCAGGAGGGCCGCGGCGCCCCGGGTGGCCACCTCGAGGTCCGCTTCCGGCACGAATCCCATCAGGAGGCCCTGACCCTGCCCCACGTATCCCCGCTTCAGGAGTACGAGACCGAGTTCCACCCCGGCCGCGGCCTGATCGGCTCCCTGCAGGTACTCCATCTCCGCGGCGTACGCTTCGGAGGCCCGCGCGGTGTCTCCGACCATCAGCCACATCCCCGGAATGACCCGCCACGCGGCCCTGCGCGCCTCGAGATCCACCACCAACGCCATGAGGGCAGCGGTGGCAGCCGTGTCCCCCTGCTCCGCCGAACGCGCCGCGAGCTCGCCGGCCGTCCAGCTCGTCACCACCATCTCCCCGGAGGGGATGGCGCGCAGCGCGGTCAACGCCTGTGCCACCTGCCCCGCGCGCGCCAGCACCCTGGCCCGCCGCGCGGCCACGGCCCAGGAATCGGACGCGCCTCTGGCGGCGGGGGAACCCAGATACCGGGTGTACGCCTCCGCCGAGGCATCCCACTCCCCGGCCTCTTCCCGAGCCCGCGCGAGGAAGCGCCACGGAAGCCCCTCCTCCGAATCGAGCCACGACGCGCCACCGAGGATATCCCGCACCGATGCCCAGTTTCCCCACCCCGCCTCGGCCCGTACCAGGAGGAAGGCGGTGGTGGAGTCACCGGAGCCGACCCCCAGCTCGTGGAGCCGGCGAGCCGTGTGCCAATACCGCCCCGCCGCCAGCTCCGACTCCAACGTGTCCCTCAGCGCCGAGGAGACCTCGGGAACGGCGTCGGACGCGGTCTCTTCCGCCTCTCCGGACGCGAAGAGCCACGGAAGCGCCAGGAAGAGGAGCACCGGAGCGTTCATGGAAGGAGCCCACCCATGGGAAAACAAATGTTCTCCTTCCACGATAAGAAAACGGGGCCACCCCCGGAAGGGTGGCCCCGTAGCCCTGGCGGGTCGAAGCGTATCAGCCGGCGCGGCCTGCTTCGATGGCGTGGAGGGTGTCGACCATCTTCTGGGCGGACTCCTCCATGTCGACCACGAGGCTGTCGATACGAGCCACGAAGTAGTTGTGCCCGATGCTCACGGGGATGGCGATCATCAGACCGGCCGCCGTCGTGAGGAGGGCCACCTTGATGCCTCCGGCCACCAGCGTGGCCTCCACCTCGCCCGCAGCCTCGATGGACTGGAAGGCGATGATCATTCCGATCACGGTTCCGAGGAAGCCGAGGAGCGGAGCGATGTTGGTCAGGGTGGCGAGGACCACGAGGCCCTTCTCGAGCTTGCTCATCTCGATGAGACCCTGGTTCTCGATGGCCTTCATCACCCGGTCGGCGCCCTCTTCGTAACGCTCGAGGCCGGCGTACAGGATCTTGGCGGCGGGCGCGTTGGTGTCGCGCGTCAGCTCCAGAGCCTCACGGATCCGACGCTGCGTGAGGAGCTCGTCGACCTCCTTGAGGATCTTCCGGGTCCGGCCGGACTTGGTCGTGAGGTCGATGAACTTCCAGATGATCACGATGATTCCGAGGATCAGACAGAAGGCCAGCGGCCAGCGCATGAAACCGGTGTCACCCCAGAGTTGCCTCAGTTGCTCCCCAAAAGTTGCGTCCGGGGCATCGAGCCCGGGAATCTGCAGAAGCGCACCGTAGAGTCGCGTCGCCAGCAAAAGAACCTCCAGCCAGGGTTTCTTTCCGTTCTCATTCGCACGCATCCACCAGGAAAACGTGCCGGATTTCAAGAGGGTCGGATTATGGCGCGGACCCGAAAAGGTGTCAACCCCTTCCTACCTCTCCCGCGGGACCTTGAAGCAGGCGACTCTGCAGTCGTCCGAAACACGCCTCAGCACCGGTTCCGCTCGCACACATGATGCGTCCCTTTCCGGGTGTGCGCAATACGCTACGTAGGCACACGCCGCACCCGCCTCATCCCACCGCTCTCCGGACCTCGGGGGAAGCCCGTCCGGCCCGTTCGATGGAAACGGGACATCGGTCGGCGCGGCGGGCGTGGAAAGGGGGTCACGGGTGGCCGCGACGAGAGCCTTCGTGTAGGGATGGATAGGCGTCCGGTAGAGTGCGGGAGACGGGCCGGTCTCCACGAACCGCCCGCGGTACATCACCGCCATCCGGTCGCACAGGCGGCGCACCAGGGGGAGATCGTGGCTGATGAAGATCCATCCCAACCCGAGGCGGTCGCGGAGATCGTCGAAGAGCTTGACCATCTGTGCCTGGATGGAAACGTCCAGGGCGCTCAAAGGCTCGTCGAGGATGAGGAACTCCGGCTCCACCGCCAGAGCCCGGGCCAGGCCCACGCGCTGACGCTGGCCTGCGCTCAACTCGTGGGGAAGACGCGAGAGATACGAGGTCCCCAGTCCGACGAGATCGAGGAGCTCCTCCACCCGGGCACTCGTACGATCCTCACCCGTACCGTGGACCCGCAGCACCTCGCGGAGCACCGAGGCCACCGGCATCCGGGGGTTCAGGGCGCCGAAGGGATTCTGGAACACCAACTGGACCCGCCGGCGAAGGGACATCCGAGCGCGCCGATCCATCCCTTCGAGGGACTGCCCATCGTAACGGACGGACCCCGCGACCGGGCGGTGGAGCCCCACCAACGACCTGGCCAGAGACGACTTCCCACACCCCGACTCCCCCACCAACCCGAGCGCGCCGCCGGCCTCGACGGAGAAGGTGACCCGATCCACCGCTCGTACCACCCCACGCCGCGACCGCCCGCCGTCGCGGGAATGCTCCACCACGAGGCCATCCACCTCCAGGAACGCGGGAGCGCTCATCCGCCCGCCAGCGCGATGGAGCGCGAGTCGAGCAATTCCCTGGTGTAGGGATGCCGGGGAGAGCGGAGCACGTCCTCCACCGGGCCATCCTCCACCATCTGCCCTCGACGCATGACCAGGACCCGCCGGCACGACCCCGCCACCACCCCGAGATCGTGGGACACGAGGAGGAGGGCCAGATTCCGGCGCTCGCGGAGGTCGCGGAGGAGGCGGAGGATCTGACCCTGGACGGTGGGATCGAGCTGCGTGGTCGGTTCGTCGGCCACCAGGACCGCGGGATTCCGGGCCATGGCGATGGCCAGCGCCGCACGCTGTGCCATCCCCCCGGAGAACTCGTGGGGGTACGCGTCGAGCTGCCGGGCCGGGTGGGCGATGCCGAACTCCGCCAGCAGCTCGGAGGCCCGCTCCCGCGCGTCGGCCCACGAAAGGGGGCCATCGAGGCGAAGCGTCTCCACGATCTGCGCCCCCACCGTGCGAACGGGATTGAGCGCCTGGGCCGGGTCCTGGAACACGATCCCCACCTCGCCGCCGCGCAGTCTCCGTAGACGGGCTTCGGAGGCGCCCACCATCTCCTCCCCGCGGTACCGGATGGACGAGCCCTCTCCCATGACCGCGGGAGGCGTGGGCACCAGGCCGACGACCGACAGCGCCGTGACGGTCTTTCCGGATCCCGACTCTCCCACGATCCCCAGGGCCTCTCCCTCGTGGAGTCGGAAGGATACCCCGTCCACCGCCGTCACCACCCCCCGGCGGCCATGGAAGGCGACGCTCAGATCCGTCACGTCGAGAAGGGGCGGACCCGTCACCACGGCAACCTCGGGTCGAGGGCGTCCCGCAATCCGTCCGCCACCAGATTGAAGGACACCACGCTCACGGTGATGGCCAGCCCGGGAAAGGCCGCCACCCACCACGCGGTGAAGAGGACGCTGCGACCGTCCGCCACCATCCCGCCCCAGGTGGGCACGGGCGCCGGGAGCCCCAGCCCCAGGAAGCCCAACCCCGACTCGAGGAGGATCGTGTTTCCCATCCCCAGGGCCGCGGCCACGGTCAACGGAGCGAGGAGGTTGGGGATGACGTGCCGCAGGAGGATCCGGCGACGGGAGTACCCCAACGCCCGGGCCGCGAGAACGAACTCCCGTTCCCGCAGGCTCAGCACCTCGCCCCTGACCAGGCGTGCCACGCCCGGCCACTGCGTCAACCCGAGAACCGCCACGATGAGCACGAACGACGGCTCGTACATGGCGACCACGGCGATGAGGAGGACCAGGCGAGGAAAGGCGATGAACACGTCCACGATGCGCATCAGCACTCCGTCGACCCGGCCACCGACATATCCGGCCACCGCTCCCCAGAGGGTCCCCACCCCCACGCTGATCCCCATGGCGCCGAAGGCGACCGCCAGGGAGACCCGCCCGCCGTACAGGATCCTGGACAGGAGATCGCGGGCGTGACGGTCCGTGCCCAGAAGGTGCGTCCCCGAAGGCGGCCGGAAGCGGCCGGCGAGAAGGTCACCCTGCTCGGCCGGATGGAAGGAAGCCAACACCGGGGTGATGAGGGCCACCACCACGAGGGCGATGATGGTCAGGAGCCCCGCCACGGCCGCGGGACTCTCCACGAAGCGACCCACCACCTCTCCGGCCGATCCGGCCTCAGGGTGCTCCCGGGAGCCCCGTACGTCCCTCCACGACCAGATCCACGCGGCCAGGGGGCCGAAGACGATCACGGCCACCGCGATCCTCACGTCCCACCCTCCGGTGAGCACCGCGGGAAAGGTCCGCCACCGCGTCGTCGCGACCGCCAACAGGCCCACCCAGGAACCGGACAGGATCAACCCCGCGGCCCACCTTCCCGCCAGGATCTGATGGACCCCGGGGCAGAGCGCGCCGAGAACCCTCCGACCCGTCTCCACCGCTCGCGCTCCGCTCACTTCATCCGTGACGGACACGGGGATCCACGACGGCGTAGAGCAGGTCGGCCAACAGGTTCCCGATCACCACCACCACCGCGAAGAGGATGCTGCCCGCCAGGATGAGAGGATAGTCCCGGGACGCGATGGACTCGACCAGGACCCGCCCCATCCCCGGCCAGGCGAAGACGTACTCCACCAGAACCGCGCCGCTGAACAGCACCGGAAGGTACAGGCCGAGCAGCGTCACCACGGGAATGAGGGCGTTGCGCATGACATGACCCAGCACCACCGCCCTCTCGGACAACCCCTTTGCCCGCGCCGCGCGTACATGCTCCTGATCCAGGACTTCGAGGACCCCGGCCCTCATGAAGCGGGCCACCGCGGCCATCATTCCGGCCGCCAGCGTAAGGACCGGGAGGACCAGGTGGGCGACGTGGTCCCCTATTCGACCCGGGAACGACAGGGCTTCGTGGTCCGTGCTCACCATCCCCGACGAAGGGAGCCAGACCGGCCAGTCCCATGCGCCCCTCGCCATGACGCTGAACACCAGGATGAGCATGAGTCCCAACCAGAAGGCCGGAATGGAATAGACCGTGACCAGAGCGACGTTCAGCCCCACGTCCGTCCATGACGTCCGGCGCAGGGCCTGGTACGTGCCCAGGAGGATACCTCCCCCGAACGCGACCACCAGGGCCAGCCCGGACAGCAGGAGCGTATTGGGAAGGGAGGCCGCGATCACGGAGAGGACAGGACGACGATGACTGAAGCTGTATCCCAACTCTCCCGTCGCCAGCGAGGAGATCCACTTCAGGTACCGGATGTGGAGCGGGGCGTCCAGCCCGAAATTGGAGCGCACCTGGGCGATGGTCTCACCGGACATCCCCGGCGTCACGAAATGGAGGCTCGGGTCGCCCGGCGCCAGGTTGATCACGAAGAACACCACCGTGGCCACCCCCAGGACCAGGGGGATCGCGCCGAGGAGTCGGGTGATTGCGTATCGGGTCACGGCCGCGGGGGGTGGAGGAACGCTACCAGTCGATACGCTATCGCATCTCGGGGTCGATCCACCAGTCCCGCACGGAGACGAGCTCGCCCCTCGCGTCCATCACCACCCCATGGAGACGGCGGTTCGCTCCGGCCAGCCGCTGGGGGAAGTACAGGAACATGTAGGGGTGGATTTCCTCCTGGAGCCGCTGATACTCCCGCCAGAGCGGGAGCGCCTCCTCGCGATCCAGGACCACCTGGAGCGTATCCAGGTAGCGGTCCAGCGCCGGCGAGCGGATCCCGGCGAAGCCCCAATCTCCATCCACGTTGCGGGAGTGCAGCAGGTCCGAGTCGTCCAACCGGAAGTCGTTGGCCCACGTGAGCATGAGCCCGTCGAAGTCGCGCGACCCGGGATTGGTGACGACCTCCATGAGGACGGCGGTCTCCGTGGGCCGGAGACCGACCTCCACCCCGATCCTGGCCAACTGGGCCTGGATGATCTCGCCCGCGGACTGACGCAGGACGCTTCCCGGGGGGTACCGGATGCCGAGAGACAGACGGACCCCGTCCGCGTTCTCGCGCACGCCATCTCCATCACGGTCCACCCACCCGGCCTCCTCCAGCAGGAGCGCGGCCGCTGCGGGATCGTACGGCGTCTCCACCAACCCCGGCTCGTATGCCCAGTGCCCGGGCCACACCGTGGTGTGCGCCACGCGCCCGTACCCCTCGAGGAGCGTGGCCACGATGGCCTCCCGGTCCGTGCCCAGCGTCAGCGCGTGGCGGACCCTGGGGTCGGCGAGCTGCGGCCTCCTCGAGTTCCACCCCACGAACTCGAAGTCCCTGGAATCCATGACCACCGGCTCCAGGTCGGGACTCGCCGACACCTGCTCGATCTGATCGGGCCGCACCTTGAGGTAGACGTCCACCCCACCGGTGAGGAGTGCGGCGAGACTCGTTTCCTGATCCGGGACCACGCGATAGATCAGACGATCCAGGAAGGGGCGTCCACCCAGCGATGGAGAGAATCCCGGATTGGCCGTGAAGACCCAGCGATCCAGCGGAGAGTGTTCCTGGAACACGAAGGGTCCGTTCCCCACGGGACACTCGCTCCCGAAAGGGTGTCTGCCGAGATCCGCGGGGGCCACGTCACGCAGCAGGTGCTCCGGCATGATGGCCAGGGTCCGCCACGGGTCCAGGAATTCGGCATGGGGCTGGAGACGGAACCGGATCGTGTGGTCGTCGAGCACCTCCATCCCGGCTTCGCCCTTCTCGTACCGGCGCCAGAAACCCGGATTGGGGAACCCCGTCTCCGGATCGGTGACACGCCTATAGGTGAAGGCCACGTCGTGGGCGTCCGTGGGCACTCCGTCGTGCCAGACCACGTCGCGCCGGATGTGGAAGGTGAGTTCCGTGCCGTCCGGGCTCACGTCCCAGGATTCCGCCAGGTAGGGCCGGGGGTTCAACTCCTCGTCGAAGGCCACCAGGGTCATGAGGTTCACGAACTGGTGGTGCTGCACGGTCATGACCTCACCGGCGATGAACCCGTTCATCCCCCCGGGGAGATCTGCCAGGCCGGCCACCACGGCGGTCCCCCCGTGCCGTGCGTCCTCCATCCCCCGGGTCCGGTCTCGAGCCACCGCCATGAAGGAGTCGACCCGGGCCCGGGTGTCACGACAGAACGGGTCTACCCACGAGGACTCGGACGGAGTGTCCGAATCGCACGCCACGAGGCCGAGGACGGCCACCAGTGAGATCGTTCCCGCCACCACTCGCACCACCCGCATGTCGCACTCCTCCAGGCAGCGGCGCGTTCCATCAGCGCCGCCAGGTCCAGGTGTCCAGAGCGTATCGCTCCTCTTCCAGAATTTCTGCCGTGTCCAACTCGTGGGGGGAGTATCCACCCTCGTACCAAGCGCCGCCGAGCGCAAGGTTCAGACCCGCTACCAGGGCCTCCCGTACCTCCCCCACGTCCAGGCGCCCCAGGAGCGCGGCCAGGGACGCAGGGGGTGGGGCGGGGGGCCCCTCCTCCACGGCCAGATCGTCCAGGATCGTCTGGTCTCCGGCCAGAATGACCGAACCGTGCTGCAGGAGCGCGCCGTCCACGCGGACCTGCGCGCTCCCCACCAGCTTTCGACCGTCCGCGACCACTTCACCGGGCGCGGGCGTCTGGAAGCAGGGGCCGGCGTCGGGCGTCACCACCACCCCGTCACGCACACTCTCCACGGCCACCCCCAGCGAACGCAGTCCCTCCACCAATCCCCGATTGATCACCCCGTACGCTTCCCGGAGCCCCCCGAGCGCACCCAGCGCACACGTGACCGAGTACGTGATCTCCCGGTGATGGAACACGGCCCGACCCCCGGTGGGCCGGCGGACGAAACCGATGCCCCGGGCCTCGGCGAGGTCCCGTCGGTACCGTCCGGCGGTGGGCTCGTTCCTCCCGAAGGAGACCGTCGGTGGCTCCCACGAGTAGAAACGCACCACGCCCTCGCCTGGAGGCAACCCCCGGGCGAGGGCGTGATCCAGCGCCATGTTGCGGCTCCCCCTGGACCCGGGGTCGAGGATCAGCCGCCAGCGGCGCACGGCGAAACGATCAGACGTCGTAGGAGTCTCCCGGCGCCATCACCTCGACCCGCGCCCGCGCACCCACCGCCTCGCGGAAGGCCTGGGCGTCCTGGCGGATGATCTCCCACGTATCGTAGTGGATGGGCACCACCACCTCGGGCTCGATGAACTCCACCGCCCGCACGGCGTCCGCCGGTCCCATGGTGAAGTTGTCGCCGATGGGGAGGAGGGCCACGTCCACGGCTCCCTTGAGGAGTTGCATGTCCGTGAGGAGCGCCGTGTCTCCCGCGTGATAGACGGTCTTGCCGTCCACATGGACCAGGAACCCGCCCGGGACGGTCGTGAACGCCCCGGTGTCGTCACCGGCGACCTGACCACCGTGCAGCGCGGGGGTCATCTTCACCCGTCCGAAGGGGAAGTCGAAGCCGCCCCCGATGTGCATGGCGTGGGCGTTCTCCACTCCCCGTGTCTCGGCGAACGACACGATCTCGAAGGTGGAGATGAGCCGGGCGCCGGTGCGCCTGGCCAGCGGGATCGCGTCGGCGAAGTGGTCGGAATGTCCGTGGGTGCAGAGAATGTAGTCCGCCTCCACCTCCGCGACGGTGAGGTCCGTGCGGGGGTTCTCGTCGAAGAAGGGGTCGATGACCAGCCGGGTCCCGTCGGCGGTCTCGAGGGTGAAGGTGGAGTGCCCGTGATAGATCAGCCGTGCCATGTCTCCTCTCCTGCGTCGTCCCCGGGGAGAACGCCCCACGAGACCGTGATCGACGTGCCTCGACCACCTACGTTCAGGCGCTCTCCTCCGCGTAGGCTTCGATGGGCAGGCAGGCACACACAAGGTTCCTGTCGCCGTACGCATTGTCCACCCGGCGCACGGAGGGCCAGAACTTGTGCGCACGGGTCCAGGGCGCCGGGAAGGCCGCCTCGGTACGCGAATACCCGTGGTCCCAGCGGTCGGCGGTCACCATGGCCGCCGTGTGGGGGGCGTTCTTCAGGGCGTTGTCCTCCCGGTCGGATACCCCCTCCTCCACGCGACGGATCTCTTCCCGGATGGCCGCCAGGGCATCGCAGAACCGATCCAATTCGGCCTTGGACTCGCTCTCCGTCGGCTCGATCATGAGCGTCCCCGCCACGGGGAAGGACACCGTGGGCGCGTGGAACCCGTAATCCATCAGGCGCTTCGCCACATCCTCCTCGGTGATCCCCGACGCCTTCTTGAGGGGACGCAGATCCACGATGAATTCGTGGGCGACGAGCCCCTGGTTGCCGGTGTAGAGGATCTCGAAGTGATCTCGCAGGCGCTTCGCCATGTAGTTGGCGTTCAGGATGGCCATCTGGGAGGCCCGGCGGACTCCCTCCGCCCCGAGCAGGGCGATGTAGGCCCAGGAGATGGGTAGGATGCTCGCGCTCCCCCAGGGGGCCGCGGACACCGGACCGATGGCCTTCTCACCCCCCACCGACTGCAGTGGATGACCCGGAAGGTACGGCGCCAGCGTGGAGTTCACGCAGATCGGGCCCATCCCCGGGCCGCCACCTCCGTGGGGGATGGCGAACGTCTTGTGGAGGTTGATGTGGCAGACGTCGGCTCCGTAGTCACCGGGACGCGCCAGCCCCACCTGGGCGTTGAGGTTCGCCCCGTCCAGGTACACCAGGCCCCCGTGCTCGTGGACGATGCCGCACACCTTCCGCACGCCCTCCTCGAACACCCCGTGCGTGGACGGATACGTGATCATGAGCGCCGCCAGCGAGTCACGGTGCTGTACCGCCTTCGCTTCCAGGTCGGATAGATCCACGTTCCCGTGTTCGTCGCACTTCACCACCACGACCTTCATCCCGGCCATGACCGCGCTGGCGGGATTGGTCCCGTGGGCCGACGACGGGATGAGGCAGACGTCCCGATGGTGGTCGCCGCGGTCTTCGTGGTACGCCTTGATGGTGAGAAGGCCCGCGTACTCTCCCTGAGCGCCCGAGTTGGGCTGGAGCGAGGCCGCCTCGAAGCCGCTGATCTCGGCGAGCCACCCTTCCAGCTCGCCGATGAGTTCCCCGTACCCCGCCGCCTGGTCCACGGGCGCGAAGGGATGCATCCCCCCGAACTCGGGCCACGTCACTCCCAACATCTCGGTGGTGGCGTTGAGCTTCATCGTGCACGAACCCAGGGGGATCATGCTGGTGTTGAGGGAGAGGTCCTTCGCCTCCAGACGGTGGAGGTACCGCAGCATCTCCGTCTCGGAGTGGTATCGGTTGAAGACCTCGTGCTCCAGGTACGCGCTGGCGCGCCGGAACTCGGGAGGGAGTTCGGCCGCCTCCAGCTCCGCCGCCAGCCCCGCCGCACCCACGGTGGGGGTGCCCGTCCCCGCGAAGGCGGCGAACAGGTCATCGATGTCTCGCGGCCGCGTCGTCTCGTTCAGCGCGATCCCCACGGTGCCGTCACGGAAGTCCCTGAGGTTCATTCCAGCCGCGCGCGCGGCCCCGATGACCTCCTCGGCCGACCGGCCCCCGGGCCGGACCTTCAGGGTGTCGAAGAAGACCTCGGTGAGCACGGCGTGTCCCATGCGGGTCAGCCCCTCGGCCAGGACCCGGGTCAGGTCGTGGATCCGCAGGGCGATCCGCCGGATCCCCTCCGGTCCATGGTACACCGCGTACGCTCCCGCCATGATGGCCAGGAGCACCTGGGCCGTGCAGATGTTGGAGGTGGCCTTTTCCCGGCGGATGTGCTGCTCCCGGGTCTGCAGGGCCATGCGCAGGGCGGGGTTCCCGTCGGCGTCCACCGAGATTCCGATGATCCGGCCGGGCATCTTCCGCTTGAAATCGTCCCGGGCGGCCATGTAGGCCGCGTGCGGGCCGCCGAAACCCATGGGCACGCCGAAGCGCTGGGTGTTCCCCACCGCGATGTCCGCGCCCCACTCACCCGGAGGCGTCAGAAGGGCCAGCGACATGAGGTCGGCGGCGGCCACCACCGTGATGCCCAGTGCGTGGGCCCGGTCCGCGAACGGACGATAGTCCAGGACGCTCCCGTCCGTGGCGGGATACTGGAGAAGCGCTCCGAAGACGCCCTCGTGCAACTCGAAGGTCGCGTGGTCTCCCACCACGACCTCGATCCCGAGAGGCCACGCCCGGGTCTTCACAACCTCGATGGTCTGGGGATGGCACAGTTCCGAGACGAAGAAGGTGTCGGCGCCACCCTTCGCTCCGTCGTGGGCCAGGTGCATGGCCTCGGCCGCGGCGGTCCCCTCGTCGAGGAGCGAGGCGTTGGCGATGGCCAGCCCGGTGAGGTCCATCACCGCGGTCTGATAGTTGAGGAGAGCCTCCAGACGGCCCTGGGCGATCTCCGCCTGGTACGGCGTGTACTGCGTGTACCATCCCGGATTCTCCAGGATGTTGCGCAGGATCACCGCCGGAACCTGGGTGTCGTGGTACCCCATCCCGATGAACGACCGGAACACGGTGTTCTTCCCGGCGATCTCCCGCAGGCGCTCGACCAGGTCGGCCTCGGAGAGCGGGGCGGGAAGGTCCAGGTCGCCCGACATGCGGATGGTGGAGGGAACCACCGCCGAGACCAGATCGTCGAGCCTCTCGAACCCCACGGTCCGGAGCATCTCCTGGACCTGGGCGCCCTGCGATCCCACGTGGCGATCCGCGAAAGCGGCCGGCGAATCTATGCGTACAGTCATCAGTATCTCACAATAAAAGGGCCGCGCCGCCGTGGGGCGAGGACGCGGCCCATGGTCCTGCTACCGGAATGAGCGTCTGGGATCAGGCGCCCACGTGGGCCTCGTATCCGGCCGCGTCCAGCAGCGCATCCAACTCCGAAGGATCGTCCACGCGGAGCTTGACCATCCACCCCGCTCCGTACGGGTCCGAATTGACCAGGGAGGGATCGTCGTCGAGGGCGGCGTTCACCGCCACGACCTCGCCGGTGACGGGACAGAAGAGGTCGCTGACGGCCTTCACCGCCTCGATGGTGCCGAAGGTCTCCATCCTGGCGAAGCTCGAGCCCACCTCGGGAAGTTCCACGAAGACCACGTCCCCCAGTTCCCCCTGGGCGTAGTCGGTGATCCCGACCACATATACCCCGTCCTCATCGGCGGCGCGGAGGTACTCGTGCTCTTCCGTGTACAGGAGATCTGAAGGATAATCGGACATTCTCTGCGCTCTCCACCTGCGTGTGGCCCCTCGCCTCGCGAGCCCTCACGATGATCGCGATTCCAGCCGCCGTCAAGCCTCCCCCGGGGGGGCTTCCGGCGCCGGGGCGACGAAGCGCCCGAATGGCCTTAGATTATGACGATCTGCCACGGTGGCCGTGGCATGTTTCAGAGGAGGGACGGGCGTTCCTCGGTCCCCCCCCCGACAAATCAGAACAGCCCTGTCCAGCCATGGCCTCAATACTCGCTCAACCACCCCGAGCCCTCACACATCTCACCGACGACGAGGTGATGTTCCAGGAAGCCGTCCGGGACTTCGCCGCCGCGGAAGTGGCACCTCGCGCCGGTCCCATGGACGAGAAGGAGGAGATGGACCCCGGTCTGGTCTCCCAACTGTTCGAGCTCGGCCTCATGGGCGTGGAGATCCCGGAGGATCTCGGGGGGACCGGGGCGAGCTTCTTCACGTCGGTTCTGGTGGTGGAGGAATTGTCCCGCGTCGATCCGTCCGTTGGCGTGCTCGTGGACGTGCAGAACACCCTCGTCATCAACGCGTTCCTGCGCTGGGCCTCCGACGAACAACGGGCGCGCTACCTCCCACGCCTGGCCTCCGACATGGTGGGCGCCTACGCGCTGTCCGAGGCGGGGAGCGGTTCCGACGCCTTCGCCCTGGCCACCCGGGCCACGCGCGACGGAGACGACTGGCTTCTCACCGGCCAGAAGCTCTGGATCACCAATGGAAACGAGGCGGGCCTCTACATCGTCTTCGCCACGGCCGATCCGGACGCGGGATACCGGGGGATCACGGCCTTCCTGGTGGAGAAGGGATTCGACGGCTTCTCCGTCGGGAAGAAGGAATCGAAGCTCGGAATCCGGGCCTCCTCCACCACCGAGTTGATTCTGGAGGACGTGCGGGTGCCTGCGGAGAACGTGCTCGGTGAGGTGGGGATGGGCTACAAGGTGGCCATCGAAACGTTGAACGAGGGGCGCATCGGGATCGGCGCGCAGATGATCGGGTTGGCCCAGGGCGCCCTCGACCACACGGTCCGCTACGTGAAGGAGCGCGAGCAGTTCGGCCGGACGATCGGCAGCTTCCAGGGCGTTCAGTTCCAGCTCGCCGAAATGGCCACCGAGATCGAGGCGGCCCGTCTTCTCGTGTACAACTCGGCGCGCCTCAAGGATGCCGGCCGTCCCTTCCTCACCCAGGCGGCCATGGCGAAGCTCTACGCTTCGGAGATGGCGCAACGGGTGGCGTCGCGATGCATCGACCTCCATGGTGGATACGGTTTCACCCGGGAGTACCCGGTGGAAAAGCTCTACCGCGACGCCAAGATCGGTACGATCTACGAAGGCACTTCCAACATGCAGAAGCAGACCATCGCCAAGGTCCTCCTCAAGTAGGCCGTCATGACCCTCATGCCAACACTCGCGCTCGTCACCTTCGGATTGTCGGAGACCCTCCTGATGATCGGGGTGCTGATGCTCCTCTTCGGGGCGAAGAAGCTTCCCATGCTCGCCAGAGGGTTCGGCCAGGGCATCCGGAACTTCAAGGGAGAGTTGAAGGCCCCGCCGGACGAGGAAGACGACGGAGCCGACCGATAGGAGTGTCCGGTAGCGTGCGCTCGGAGGGTCCCCCCCCGACCCCGGGTATCCTGGACCGGGTCGTCATCGTTCTGGACCACCCTCAGAACGTGGTGAACATCGCCGGGGTCATCCGGGTGATGATGAACTTCGGTCTGGGCCGGTTGCGGCTGGTCAATCCCGACGATTTCGATCGCTACAGGATCGAGGGGATCGCCCACCGCAGCGAGCCTCTCATCGACGCGGCCACGATCCACGACTCCCTCGAAGACGCGGTGGCGGACGCGTCGTTCATCGTCGGGACCACGGCGCGGGCCCGCACGGCCGGACGCTCCTACTCGCGTCCCAGGGAGATCGCGTCCACCGTGCTCGCCCGGGCCGGAGAAGGGGACGTGGCGGTACTGTTCGGCCGCGAGGACCGAGGCCTCACCAACGAGGCGCTGGACCTGTGCCACGCCCTGGCCATCATCCCCACGCACCCGGACTACTCCAGCCTCAACCTCGCCCAGGCGTCCCTGGTGCTCGCCTACGAGATCTTCCTCGCGAGCGAGGCGGGCGCCGAGCCGCTTCCCCTGGGCCGGCGAGCGTCCCGCCCGCCCACCCAGGCCGAGTTGGAGCAAACGTTCGAAGCACTGGAGGGCGGCCTCCACACCATCGAGTTCTTCAAGGCCCGCAAGCCGTCCGCCATCATGAGGACCCTGCGCACCATCATCACCCGCGCGGCACCCGATCTTCGCGAAACCCGGCTTCTGGGCGCCATCGGATTCGAGATCGGACACTACCTGCGGCGCACCACGCCGAGAGACGGGGATGCTCCCGAGCCGTCGAAAAGTGCCTCCGAAGACGAGGTCTGAGGTGCCGGAAGATTATCGTTGTGGCCCTCCGACACACGACATAGGTTTGAATAATGTAGGGAATCAAATGTTTGTCGCGCTTCCAGGCATGTCGGCGCAGGACTACAGGAACAGCGTATCCCCCATGCAGGGTAACTCGTCGGTTTCTCCACGATCGAGCGTGGCCGATCGCTACCGTGTGCTCCTCGAGATCGCACGGACGCTTTCGGCTACGCTCAGTCTGGACGAGCTCTACGCGGCCATCTATCACGAGACGGCGCGGGTGCTCGAAGCCGGAGGCTTCTACGTTTCCCTGTACGACGCGGATAACGACCGTGCCCGGGTGGTCTTCTATGCCGACCGCGGTCAGATCCAGCACGCGGAGATCGAGTATCCCGGTGCCGGGAGCGCGGTCATCCAGTCGAGGCGGGCGACGCTCCTCAACAACGGCCTGGATGGGCGGTCGGTGCTCCTCATCGGCGAGGAGGGCTCCGACCTCACCCGGTCGGCGATCTCCGCTCCCCTGGTCCACAAGGGGAGGGTCCTCGGCGTCATCAGCGCGCAGAGCTATGAGGCCGAAGCCTACGGATACGACGACCTGGACCTCCTGCAGGCCATCGCGGACCTCGCCGCCGTGGCGGTGGCCAACGCCCAACACGTCGCCGAGCTCTCCCGCCGGCAACGCGAAGCCGAGAAGGTGGAGGAGATCGGTCGGCTCCTCACCGGGTCCCTCGATCCCAAGGTCGTCCTCGAGACGGTGATTCGTGCGGTCCAGGAGGTCATCGACGTGGACGGCGCCTCGGTCTGGCTGCGGGAGGGGGCCGGTGGACTGTCCGTCCGGGTTTCCCACTCGGGAGGCACCGTCACCCTTCCGATAGGTCTCACCTGGCAGCTTCCTCCAGAGCTGACGCACCGTCTGTTCGCCGAGAAGGAGGTCGCCATCATCGACGACCTGGGAAGCTCCCAGCTTCTTCCGGAGAGCATCCGCGAGCACCTCCGGTACGGATCCGGAATCGGGGCGCCGCTCCTGGTGAATGGACACGTGGCTGGTGTGCTCACCGCGGGGAGCAGGCACGCTCGCCACTTCAACTCCGATGATCAGGCCGTCCTGAAGCGGTTGGCACGTCAGGCGTCGGTGGCGCTCGAAAACGCCCGCCTGCACTCCAACCTCCAGGCCGCCTCGCTCACGGACCCGCTCACGGGCCTTCCCAACCGAAGACACCTCCAGATCCATCTCGAGCGGGAGATCGCCGCCGCCCAGCGTGGCCGGTACCTGGTGGTGGCCCTGTTCGATCTCAACGATTTCAAGCGCTACAACGACGCTCACGGACACCTGGCGGGAGACGACATCCTGCGGGCCTTCGCCCAGATACTGGACGAAGAGAACCGGGCCATGAATCTGGTGGCACGCTTCGGAGGGGACGAGTTCGTTTCCGTGCTCTCCGACACCCACCTGGCCGGGGCGGAGAACTACGTGAGTCGGGTGTCGAAACGGGTGCTGGCCGACCCCATTCTCGGGGCCCACGGGATTTCGGTAAGTTGTGGGATGGCGGAGTTCGATCCGCAGACCCTGAACACGTCCCACGAGCTTCTCAAGGCGGCGGACCGCGATATGTACCGCGCGAAGTCCCGGAAACTGGAGCGGGCGGCCACCTCCGAGTAGGAATACCGAAAGCCCATGAGTTCCATCGATGAGGTCCGGGAGATCCTGGACTTCGCCACGGACATCGCCCGTGAAGCAGGCGACCTGACACTTCGTCACTTCGGGGCCGTGGTGGCCCACGATTCCAAGGGAGACGGCACCCCGGTCACCATCGCCGACCGCGAGGCGGAGCAGCACCTGCGCCGGCGCATCGCAGAACGCTTCCCCGACCACGGGATCCTCGGCGAGGAATTCGGCGACGCCAACTCCGACGCCCGGGTGCGGTGGGTCCTGGACCCCATCGACGCCACGCGCTCCTTCATGCGCGGGGTCCCCCTGTACGGCGTGCTCATCGGAGTGGAGGTGGAGGGTGCCCCCACGGTGGGGGTCGCGCACTTTCCGCCGCTGCGGGAGACCGTAGCCGCCGGCGTGGGCCTCGGGTGCACGCTGAACGGGGAACCGTGCCGCGTATCCGAAACCTCCTCCATCGAGGAATCCCTCGTCCTCACCACCGACGTGGAGCGGATCCTCTCGGGCGCGTCGGGCGACGGCTGGCGGAAGCTCCAGCAGCGCGCCGCCTTCTCCCGCACCTGGGGAGACTGCTACGGCCACGCCCTGGTAGCCACCGGGCGGGCGGAGGTGATGGTGGATCCCATCCAGGCCCCCTGGGACGCCGGCCCCTTCCCGGTCCTCATCTCCGAGGCGGGCGGGCGCTTCTCCTCCCTGGAGGGCGAGTGGACCATGCACGGCGGGTCCGGGATCAGCACCAACGGGGTGCTCCACGACGAGGTGTTGGCGGCGCTGACGGCGAGGTAGCTGCACGGCGGGTTGATATCGTGACTCCCCGCCCCGGTCGTCGCCGCTCCGCGAGGCGGGTCCAGAGCGATCCGCCCCTCGGGGGGCGGGCGACCCAGTCACCCCGCCACACGGCCCGGAGGAAGCGGTGCCGCCCTCTCGGCCTCTGACGCTCCGATCATGGTGAAACGGCCAGGGGGCCTCTCCCGGAGCCGCCTCGTGAAGCGCAAGCGGCCGTAGGGAGAGGCCCCCTGGCCCCTTCCGTCACCGATGGTCGAGCGTCAGACGCCGCTCAGGCGCGCTCCGCTTCCGTGCTCTCCGGATCCGGCTTCGGCTGCCACAGCTGAATCGCCGGGAACGTGGAGAGGAACCATCGCACCGCGAGGATATACAGCCCCAGGAAAAGGCACCCGATGAGGGGCTGCCAGATCGTGAAGATCGGGTCTCCCTCGTGGTGGAGGGACGGCGCGACGAGCGCGTAGCGCTCGAGCCAGAGCCCCGTGAGGATCACCGAAGTGAAGGTCGCCAGAAGGGCGGGCTTGAGCTTCGCCTTCCGTCCGATGAGCCCGGCGAACGGCACCACGAAGCAGAGCGACACCACGAGCGCGGAAAATCCGCCCCACGGCTCCGCCGAACGCCGGATGATCCAGGCCTGCTCCCAGGGAAGCTTTCCGTACCAGATCACGATGTACTGGGAGAAGAAGAGGTAGGTCCAGAACACCGTGAAGGCGAAGGCCAGCTTGCCCAGGTCATGGCGCTGCTGAAGGCCGATCTCGTGGTGGAACACCCGGTCCTTCGTGCGCAGATACAGGCTCCAGAGCGCGGTGGAGGCGATTCCGCCCCAGAAGGCGCCCATGAAGAACCACGGACCGAACATGGTGCTGAACCAATGGGGCTCCAGCGACATGGCCCAGTCGTACACGAAGATGCTCATCCCCACCGCGTAGAAGATCACGAAAGCCGGCGCCATCGTGGTCATGCGCTTGTAGCTGTTGGCCTCCTCCGCGTCCTGACCCATCCAGTTCTGGCTCAACTTCTCCCGCCAACCGGCGCGTACCTCGTCCTCGCCCTCGGCGCCCTTGGCGTACCCCATGTCGGGGCGCAGCGCCAGGTACACGAAGTAGAGCGCGAGCCCCGTAAGGAGAGCCATGGCCACGACGTTCCTGGTGATCAGGAACGGCACGTTGAGATACGCGGCCTTCCTCTGGAGGATCGGGTCGTGGGCCATCTCCTCGATCCAGGGGAAGTACCCCTCCCTCAACCCGAGCATGGGGAGGAGGAGGACGAACGCCACGGGGAGGAAGGCCACGAAGGACTGGCTGACCCGCCGCAGCGACCAGTTCCACTTCGCCTTCGTGATCCACGTAGCCACGGACAGGAGCACCCCGCCCATGGCGATCCCGGTGAAGAACAGCCAGTTGGTCACGTAGGAGATCCAGGCCGACTGGGCGTCCTGGCCCAGGCGGACGACGAAGGCCACGAGCCCCACGACGACGAGAGTCCCCGCCACGGTGGACGCACCTTTCGACCGGTCCAGATAGCGAACCGGGATCTCGCCGGGGAGATGGATATGCGCCATGGATCAGTTTCCGTCCGCGGTTGACTCGTTTGCGCGCCGCTGGAGTTCGCGGACATAGTTGACCACGTTCCAACGATCGAAGTGGGTGATCCGGCTGCCGTACTCCGGCATCAGCCCGCGCCCCACGCGGATCATCCCATAGATGTACTGGTCGGTGTATCCCGCCACCTGGGTCCCCGAGAGATCGTACAAGCCCACGGTGGGATGCTTCGCCGCGATGTACGCCTGGGTGCCAACCCCCGCCTCGCCGTGACACACCGCACAGAAGCGGTTGAACATCTCCTGGCCCCTCGCCAGCGCCGCCTCGTCGGCCCCGGGATTGACGAGGCTGGCCACCACCTCGTTCCCTTCGCCCAGGGGTGTCATGTCCGCCTGGGTGAAGAAGGGTACGTCGGCACCGGCTTCCGGCTGTCCGACGTTCACGACTCCCGGAGCGGAGGGATAGTTCCCCGAAGCGAAGGAAACGGAGTGAGTGGGTGCCGGCCGCGGGTTCTCGTACGGATCGAAGGACCGCTGGTCCCGCATGCTCCGCCCGAACACCATCACCATCGTATCGTCCAGGGGCTTGCACCCGGAGACGACGGCGAGCACGAGGCCCGCCGCGAGAAGCCGGATCGTCCGGGCGTTACGCATGGGCCGCCTCCGTACCCTCACGGAGCTCGGCGGGCTCCTGGGCATTCAGGATCCGGCGAGCCTCGTCGACACGCTCGGACGGTGCCTGCACGTACACGCCGTACCGTCCGGACGAGAATTCGGGATCGTAGATCACGCTGGGCTTCAGGTTGGGGATCCTGCTGTTGATGAAGAGACCGATCACCGTGGCCAGAGCGCCGAACAGGACGGTCAACTCGAAGGCGATGATCACGTAGGCCGGCATGGAGAGCATGGGCTTACCACCCACCACCAACGGCCAATCCAGCGAGGTCCAGGCGGGGAAGGCGAACCCCGCGGCCGTCCCGGTGAGTCCTCCCACCAGGGTGAACACCCGCACCGGGCTCTGGTCGTATCCCAGGGCATGCTCGATGTGGTGCTCCGGATAGGGAGCGTACGCCGTGATCTCCTTGAACCCGGCCCTCCTCAGTTCCTCGATGGCGTCCACCGTGGAGTCGAGGTACTCGTACGAGGCCAGGAGACCGGTACCCGTGGTGCTCATCAGTGGGCCTCCTTGCTCTGCTTCCGCAGCGGCGGCGGCAGAACTTCCTTCAGCTCTGCGATGGCCACCGGCGGGAGGAGCCTGGTGAAGAGAAGGAACCAGAACCCGAACCAGGCGAAGCTCCCGACCATGATCCCCATCTCGGTGAGGGACGGGCGGTAGATACCCCAGGCGAAGGGCTCGTACTCGTGATGCAGGGACGTGACCACGATCACGTACCGCTCGAACCACATCCCGATGTTGATGAAGAACGAGATGACGAAGAGCGCCGGGATCGAATGACGGACCCGCTTGAACCAGAGCATGACGGGAACCAGGCCGTTACACGTCAGCATGGTCCAGGTCGCCCACCAGTAGTCACCGAACAAGCGATTCCAGAAGGCGGTGCGCTCGATCTCCTCGCCGCTGTACCACGCCATGAAGAACTCGCTCAGGTAGGCATACAGCACGATGAGCGAGGTCAGGAGGCAGAGCTTGGCGAGGGCGTCGAAATGCTTGGTGGTGAGGTAGGCCTCGAGCCCCCAGACCTTCCGGATGGGGACCGCCAGCGTGATCACCATGGCGACGCCGGAGAAGATGGCGCCGGCCACGAAGTAGGGCGCGAAGATGGTGGCGTGCCACCCCGGCACGATGGACATGGCGAAGTCCCACGACACCACCGAGTGCACCGAGAGCACCAGCGGCGTCGCCAGCGCGGCCAGGAAGATGTACGCCTTGCCGAAGTGGTGCCACTGGCGATCCGTGCCCTGCCACCCCAGCGAGATCACCTGGTACAGCTTCTTGCGCAGTCCCGTGGCCTGGTCCCGGGCGGCGGCCACGTCGGGCACCGTTCCCAGGTAGAAGAAGACCGCGGAAACCGTGAAGTACGTCGTGACGGCGAAGACGTCCCAGATCAGCGGCGACCGGAAGTTCGGCCACAGGAACCGCGAGTTGGGATAGGGGAAGAGCCAGTACGCGTGCCATACCCGACCCACGTGGATCAGCGGAAAGAGCCCCGCCGTCATCACCGCGAACACCGTCATGGCCTCCGCCGCCCGGTACACCGACTGCCTCCAGGGCGCCCGGAAGAGGAAGAGGATGGCGGAGATGAGCGTGCCGGAGTGGGCGATACCGACCCAGAAGACGAAGGTCGTGATGTACACACCCCAACCGACCGGGCTGTTCAGTCCGGATTCACCGATCCCGTTTACGATCTGGTTGCCCCAGGAGACCAGGAACAGCCCGACTCCCGCCGCGGCCAACCCGAAGAGCATCCACCACCCCTTCCCGGGCCGGGAGAGGATCTTGAGGATGTCGCGGTTGACGTCGCTGAGCTTGTGGACGTCCGGGTGGGTCAGCGCGCCGCGCTCTCTGCTCGTGGCCATTACGCGTGCTCCCCGGATGCAACCTCGTGGAACGTGACCTTCTTGAGGTAGTTCACGGATGGCTGTGTGTTGATGAGGTCATCGAGGACCCGGTACGTCCTCTCGTTGGCCACGACGTGGGCCACGCGGGACTCCGGATCGCGAAGGTTGCCGAAGACGATGGCTTCGGCCGGGCAGCTCTGCTGACACGCCGTGACGATCTCCCCGTCGCGGAGATCTCGTCCGCCCTCCAGGGCCGCGCGGTTCTCCGCCTCGCGAACCCGCTGCATGCAGAAGCTGCACTTCTCCATGACGCCGTTCTCGCGGACCGTCACGTCGGGGTTCCACTGCCAGTTCATGGGCTCCGGCACGGCGTCCGTGTAGGAGTACCAGTTGAACACGCGGACCTTGTACGGGCAGTTGTTGGCGCAGTAGCGGGTTCCCACGCACCGGTTGTAGACCTGGGCGTTCACACCCTCCGGCGTGTGGTATGTGGCGTACACCGGGCAGACCGGCTCACAGGGAGCGTTGCCGCAGTGCTGGCACAGCATGGGGAGGAAGCGGACATCGAGGGGCGCGGCATGGGTGGCGTCCACCGACTCGTAGTACCGCTCGATGCGCATCCACTGCATTTCGCGGCCCATGACCACCTGTTGCTCACCGACCCAGGGGACGTTGTTCTCCGCCTGGCAGGCGGTGACGCAGGCGCTGCACCCGGTGCACTTGTCCAGGTCGATGGCCATGACCCAGCGGGCCGTGTTCTCCCGATCACCATACTCGCCGTGACGGGACCCTTCCATGGGGAAGCGGTCGGAGACCTCCTCCTCGGGCGCCGCCATGGGGACGAAACCACCGACCCCCTGGAGTTCCATGTGCTGTCCCGATCCATGGCCGCCTTCGGTCGCATGTTCTCCGCCATGACCGAGGGCCGCCAGTGCCACCGCGGGGGCGATGGGGCGGTCGTGCTGGTCGTCGGAACCGGCCACGGTGGCCATCCGGCGATGCTCCCCGGTGGGCGTGATGGTCACCCGGGTAGCCACGGTGACCAGCGCCCCGGAAGGCTGTTCCGTCTCGGCGGGGAGAAGCGCCAGGGCGTTCACCCCGTTCCCGTCGGCATAGCGTCCGAAACCGGTGTGGCCGCCACCGAGAGCGAGGCCGACGGCCTCCTCCCGGATTCCGGGATACGTCCAGACCGGCACGTCCACGGAGCCGTGCGGCGACGTCACGGTGACGATGTCTCCGTCACGCAGGGCCATCGCTTCGGCCGTGTGGGGGTTCATCTCCAGCCAGGAATGCCACGTGATCTTGGAGACCGGGTCGGGGAGTTCCTGAAGCCAGGGGCTGTTGCTGAACTCGCCGGCTCCGAAGCGCGACGACGGATAGACCAGGAGCGTGAGGTCTCCGTCTCCATCCAGGGTCGGTGCGCCGAATGCCAGGGCCGTGTCCGGGGCCCGCAGGGCCGGCACGGCACCCTGTCCGCCCCCATCGTGCACGACCACGCCCTTCTTGAGGGCATGCCGCCAGGCGGTCTCGAACTCGGCGTCGGACCCGTGCATGCGCCGGTGCCCGTTCCGCAGGTAGTCGTAGAAGGTGGCGGCGCCCATGCCCCGGCCCATGCGGCCGGCCACGGACAGGAGGACGTCACCCGTCTGCTTGGAATTGAAGTGCGGCACCGGCTGCATCACCGGCTGCCGGATGGCCATCACGCCGGATACGGGCGAGGTGTCGCCCCAGGACTCCAGGAAGTGGCGGTCCGGGAGAACGAGGTCCGCCATGGCGGAGGTCTCGTCCATGGACGACGCGAAGGAGACCTTGAAGCCCACCGACGCGAAGGCGTCCGCGAAGCCGGACGCCGCGGGGAGCGAGTAGGCGGGATTCACCCCGTGGACCATCGCCACGCCCACGCCGCCGCTCGCCATGGCACGGATGGCGGATTCGATGTCTCCGTATGGGCGGGAGGCGCTCCCTCCGCGGGCCGCATCGAAGTGGATCGTCCGACCCACGTTCCCGGCCACGGCGTTGAGGATCATCACGGCCACGTTGGCCGCGGTGGCGTTCCTGTGGTGACCCGCCGCTCCCGGCCCCAGGGCCAGGCTCGGGCCCTCGGACGCGAACCGGTGCGCCATCTCGCGGATGGCGTCCTCGGACACACCGGACACCTCGGCGGCGCGACGCACGTCGTACTCCGCCAGCATCGCGGCATACGGGCCGGCATCCCCGAAGTCCTCGGCGATGATCCCCGCCATCGCCAGCGCGACCACGGCTTCGGATCCGGCCCGGATGGGCACCCACTCGTCGGCGTTCAGTCCCGTCAACGAGAGCCGGGGGCCGGCGAACACGAACCGGCCCTTCGACCCGTGATCGTCCACGGCGGACATCTTGGCGAAGCTCTTCCCGTACTCCACGGGAGAAAGCCACGTCTCCAGGAAGTCCGCACCGAAGGAGAGCACGAAGCGGGCCTCGCCGATGTCGAAGCGGGGCACCGAGTCCACACCGAACACGATGCGCGCCGCCTCACGCAGGGGCGCGTCGGCCAGAGGCTCGTACTCCACCCGGCTTCCGCCCACGGACTCCATGAAATCGTCCACGAGGCCGGCCATGGACGGTCCGAGCGGACCACCGATGAAGAGGGAGCGGCCTCCCGCCTCGTCGAGCTTCTGGGCCAGGAGGGCTTCGGCCTCCTCCCAGGTGATCGAACGGAAGTCCGCTCCTTCGCGCACCATGGGAGAAGCGATCCGGTCGGGATCGTACAGTCCCTGGAGGGACGCGTGCCCGCGAGAACAGAGCGCGCCACCGGAGATGGGATGGTCCGGATTCCCCTCCACCTTCACCGCCCGGCCCTCGCGGGTGCGGACCCACATCCCGCACTGGGCGGAGCAGCCATCGCAGACCGTGGTGTACCAGGTGGCCACGCCGGGAGTGATGTCCTCCGGCATGGTCACGTAGGGGAGGAGACGCTCGACCTTCTCCGTGGAGCAAGCCGTGAGGGTAGCCCCGGCGCCGCTGACGCCCAGGACCTTCAGGAAGTCACGCCGCTTGATGCCGTCAGTCATTTGATCCGTCTCCCGCGCCTAGTAGTGGCACACGGAGCAGTCCGTGGATGCCTCGCTCTGCCTGTGGCAATCCACGCACCATCCCATGTTGTCGCCGCCCCACTCGGGAGCACGTGAGTTGAGAACTGTCATCTCCTGCACCTGACCGTGGCACTGCTGGCACTGGAGGCCGGCGTTGACGTGTCGCATGTGCGGGAAGTGGACGTGGTCGGAAACCTTGTAGACGCGCACCCATGGGATGGGCTCCTGGGTGGTCGCGTAGTTGCGGAGCTTGTCGATCTCCTGGGGATTCTGCGTCCCGGGAATCACCGCGTGACACCCCATGCACGTGGACACCGGCGGGATCCCCGCGTCCACGGACCGTTCGGCCGAGAAGTGACAGAACATGCAATCCATGTTGTTCTGTCCCGGCTCGGACCCGGCGTGCTGGTTGTGCGGGAACGCGATCGGCTGCCCCGATGGGTAGGCCGCAGGAGAATCGCCGCCCGCTACGGGGGCGTCCTGTTCCTGGACGAAGGCGGCGGCGGCCAGCGCGATGACGCCGACAAATCCACCCATCAGCCAGTGCTTTTTCATGGACCCTGTGCTCCTCGGCGAGCAGACGTCCGGGAACAGACGCCACATCGGGAAATGATCTCCACGGAAAACGGCCTGAACCTAGATCCGACGGGATGGTGGGTCAAGGTGATCGACCCCTCTCACAGAACCTTCGGAGGCGCCGAGTGTTGTATAGATTTCTCCCTCGACCAGCCCTTCGCAGAGGCCCATGACCCACCCATCCGCCACAGTGTCGCAAGCACCGGATCTCCAGCTCCTCGAACGACTCATGCAAGAGGTGGAGACGGTCTTCCACGGACGGAGATCCGTGGTACGCCTGGCCCTTGCCGCCCTCCTGGCCGGCGGACACGTCCTCTTCGAGGACGTTCCCGGCGTCGGGAAGACCACGCTCGCGCACGCCCTCGCCAAGGCCCTGGGGCTCACCTTCCGGCGAATCCAGTTCACCTCGGACCTCCTCCCGTCCGACGTGCTGGGCGTGTCGGTCTACAACCCCACCACCGCCGGATTCGAGGTACGACGGGGCCCGATCTTCACCAACGTGGTCCTCACGGACGAGATCAACCGTGCGCCCCCCCGTACCCAGAGCGGGCTCCTGGAGGCGATGGAGGAGGGCCAGGTCACCATCGACGACCAGACGCTCGAGCTCCCTCGCCCGTTCCTGGTGATGGCCACGCAGAACCCCCTCGAGCACCACGGGACCTACCCCCTCCCCGAGAGTCAGCTCGACCGGTTCCTCATGCGCATCACCATCGGGTATCCCACGCCCGAGGCGGAACGGAGGATCCTCATGGAGTCCGTATCCATGGAGGCGGTGGTCGACCGACTGGAAGCGGTCCTCTCCCCTCCCCAGGTTCTCGCGCTCCAGGGAGAGGTGGAGAACGTGGAGGCCGACCCCTCCATCATCGATTACCTCATGGAGATCGTGCGGCGTACACGGGAGAACACGCGTCTGCGCATGGGCGTCAGCCCCCGGGGCGCGGTGGGGCTCTTCCGTGCCTCGCGCAGCTACGCCCTCACCCACGGGCGGACGTATCTGGTGCCGGACGACGTCCGCGACCTGGTCGTGCCCTGCCTGGCCCACCGCCTCCTCCCCGCGGGCGCCACCAACGCCACGGTGGAAGCCCACGAGCAAGCCGCCGTGGTGCTGGAAGGCATCCTGGACGAGGTGGAGGCGCCGGTGTGAATCGGCTCCTCGCCCGGCTGCGGAGGACTACGACGGAGGTCGGACGTGTCTGGCGGAAGATCCGAGGGTGGCGGAGGATTCGATTCACCTCCGGGGGTCTCGTCTTCACCCTGGGTACGGTGGCGGTGGGGTTCGCCGCCATGAACACGGGGAACAACCTCCTCCACCTCCTTGTCGGGTCCATGCTGGGGTTCATGACGGTGAGCGGCTGGCTTTCGGAGCAGGTGATCCGAAGCCTCGCCATCACGCGGCGTGCGCCGCGCGCCGTGATGGTGGGACAGGACATGCGCATCCGGTACGAAGTGCGGAATCGGAAGCGATACCTTCCCACCCTGGCCGTGGAGCTCATCGAGGAAGGCCTGTCGGAGCCCGCCTTCCTGCACCACGTGCCCCCCGGCCAGGAGGTGCGCGCCCAGTCGGTGAACGGCTTCGTGCGACGCGGCATCCACCCCCTGGGAACGCTGACCCTCTCGACGGCCTTTCCCTTCGGCCTGTTCCGCAAGGAGCGCGACATCCGGCTGCCGGGGGAGATCATCGTCCGCCCGCGCACCGACCGGGCCATTCCCGTGACCGCCCCCGCCGGCGGGAGAACGGCCGTGGGAGGCCCATCCGCCGGCGGAGGCCGAGGCGTGCGGGGGGAGTACCGTGGACTGCGGAGCTACCGGGCCGGAGACGATCCGAAGGACATCCACTGGCGCTCGTCCGCCCGCCTCCGCGAGCCCGTGGTGCGAGAGTACCAGGCCGAGGCCGCCGAGACCTGCTGGATCTGCCTCGACGCCAGAGGAGAACCGGACGACCGGGCCGAGATCGCCGTGGAGATCGCGGCCGCGCTGGCGGCACGCGCGGTGGTGGAGCAGAGGCCGTTCGGCCTGATCGCTCCGGGCGTGCACATCGAACCGGAATCGGGACCGGCGCAACTGGACCGGGTCCTCGACGCCCTGGCGCTGGTGGACTTCAGCCCCGGAGCCCCACCCCCCGCGCCCGCCGTGGATCCGGGGCGCTGCACGTTGGTGACCACCACGAACGGAGGGGCCGGATTCGGGGCGACCATCCCGGTTCCCGCGGACGCCGTCTGGGAGGGGCCTTGAACCTCCGCCTCCTTCACCGGCGTCTTTCCGTCCTCATGGGACTCACGGGACTCGTGGCCTTTTCCGGAGGGGCGGGATTCGAGCCGCTTTCCACCATCCTGGTCGGAGTGGCCCTGATCACCGCGCTGTTCCGGCATCCCGGCCCGGAGACGGCGTTGAAGCTGGATCGCATCTGGCTCCCCCTGGCGACCCTCCTGGTGGTCCGGGCTCTGGTCCACGTCTTCGTCATCCGGGACGACGTGGTCATCCCGGTGGTGCATCTCCTCTTCCTGCTCATGGCGGTGGAGGCGCTGCGTCCCCTCGACGCGGTCAACGACATCCGGCTTTACGCGCTCTCCTTCGCCCTGGTGCTCGCGTCCACCGCCTACCGTCCCGGGGTCCTCTTCCTGGTCGCGTTCATCGGCTACGTGGGGGTGGGCACCATGGCGCTCATGGTGGGGCACGTACGGCGGGCCGCCGAGGCGCACGGTGTGCGGGAAGTGGCGCTCGGCCGTCGGCTGGTGGGGACGACGCTGGCGCTCTCCGTGGTCACCCTCACCGTGGCGGGGGCCTTGTTCCTCGCTCTCCCCCGGGTGTCGCGGGGCTTCGCGGGACGGGGAGAAACGGCCGCCACCTCCATCGTCGGCTTCAGCGACGAGGTGTCCATCGGACAGCATGGATCCCGCATCGTGGGGAACCCCCAGATCGTCCTGCGGGTGGAGTTTCCCGACTCCCAACCCTCCAACCTGCAGGGACTCCACTGGAGGGGGAGATCGTATGATCGCTTCGACGGGATCCGATGGACGCGGAGCCGGGACCTCCCGCCCTCCTCGGCGCCGGCCTCCTGGTACCAGGAGCGATGGGACGGAAGGGTGATCGCGCAGCGGATCTACGGCGCGGCGCTCGACACCCGGGTCCTCTTCAGCCTCCATCCCACGCTTCGCATCGAGTCGGAGAACGGAATCCAGCCCCTCTTCGACAACGCCGGGGACTTCGTGTATTGGGGCGCGGGGGCTCCGGCGTACAGGTCCATCTCCCGGGAGGGGAGCCCGCCACCCGATCGTCTCCGGGCTGCGTCCGACGGATTCCGTCCGTCGCGCCGGCACTACCTCCAGCTCCCCGACCTGGATCCGCGCGTGGCCGCGCTCGCCGACTCCCTCACCGCGGGATGGACCAGCCGATACGACAAGACCACGGCCATCCAGTCGTGGCTCCGTGGACTCACCTACACCCTGGACCTCCCGGCCACGGCCCGTGAGGCCACCCTCGCCCACTTCCTGTTCGAACGGAAGGCCGGGCATTGCGAGTACTTCTCCACGGCCATGGTCGTTCTCCTCCGCGCGGCGGGGATCGAGGCGCGCAACGTCAACGGTTTCCTCGGCGGCGAGTGGAGCGCGTTCGGAAACTACCTGGCGGTGACCCAGAACCAGGCCCACTCGTGGGTGGAGGTGTGGTTCCCGCGGATCGGTTGGGTCACCTTCGACCCCACGCCCACCGGAGGAAGCGGAGAGCGGCTGGCGTCGTGGTACTGGCCGGGACGCTTCCTCTTCGACGGCCTGCAGCATCGTTGGAACAAGTGGGTGCTGGACTACGACGCCGACTCCCAACTCGGGATCATCCAGAGATGGGCCGAGTTCCTGGAGCCGGTGGCCGAGACCGGCCCCACCGACGAACCGGATGGTCGCTCGGGGCCGTGGGCGGCCTGGCTCATGGTCCTGGCGGCGGCGGCGGCACTGTGGGGCGCGATCCGGATCCTTCGCGAGCGCGATTCGATTCCCACACACACGAAGCTCTACCTCGCCCTCCGCAGGACCGGGATGAGCGCCGGGCTGGAGATCGGACCCGGCACGACTCCGGCGGGCCTGGTATCCCGGGTCGTGGAGCGGACTCCGGCGGCGGGAGTTGACGCCTCCCGGCTGGTAGCGTTGTATACGGCAGCCCGGTTCGGGCGTCGTCCGCTCGATCCCACCGACATCGAAGAGATGCGGAGTGCCCTGCGCCGGATCGGGCAGGCCCTGAGAAACGTTCGCTCCGCCGGGTGACCGGCAGGAAACCATGACCTCCGTCCCGCTCTCCTCCACCGGCCTCTGGGGTGACCGCCCCTTCCCTCCCGACGGCGAGACCGACCGGGTGCGGGTGGGCCCTCTCACGCTGTGGTACAAGGTGGTCGACAACGAGGTCTGGTTGGCGCATCGACACGAGACCGACGCCTCCGGAGTGATCCCCGCCGGCCCTCCTCCGGACGTGGAGTGGAGCCGGTGGGCCATGCGGGACCACGTCCACCACCTCCACATTGCGCCCGTCTTCCCCGAAGAGATCCTGGTCGTGAGGCCGGAGCACTCCTTCACGCTCCTCCGCCGGGCACGGGCACGGGTGTACATGCGGGTGCCCATCTGGGTCAGGGTGGAGGCGGTGGAGGGATCGGACGCCCGGTTCATGCCCGCTACCCTGGTGGAACTCCCCACGGCCACGCTCTCGCACACATGGTGGGGAGACTTCCGCGACGGAGAGATGGGATACGGACTGACGACCCGGGCACGGAGGGAACTGTCTCCCGAGCTCTTCGAGCCCCATCTCGCGGTATCCACGCTCCAGCTCGTCAACCGTTCCCAGGACAACCTCGCGGTGGAGAAGATCGCCGTGCGCTCGGCCCACCTGAGCCTGTACCAGCGAGGGGGAGAGCTCTGGACGGAGGAGATGCAGGTGGAGTACCGCGGGGAGGCCGAGGGGAGCGACGTGCTCATGCTGGGTCGGGCGCCCGACGAAGCCGAGGGGAGCGTGCTCCTCACGCCCCCGCGCCGGCCCACCAAAGGCCTGCACGCGCGCACCTTCGCGCGCCTCAAGGCGCTTTCCGGATTCGGCCTGTGATCCCGGTTCTCGCCGCCGTCCAGGCGGATACGGCCCAGGTATTGAACCTGGAGAGCTTCCTGGCCACCAAGGAGTTGAACGACGTCGTCCGGGGGATATTCCTGCTGGTGGTGGGGATTCCAGGGGTGTGGATGGTATCCGGCTGGGTCCGCAGATGGGCGAGCCGTGCATACTCGCCACAGCGGGGGCTCGTGCTCGAGAAGGTGCTCTTCTATCCGAGCTTCCTCGTCATCGTGATCACGGCCCTCTCACACCTGGGATTCCAACTGGCGCCCCTCATGGGAGCCGCGGGGATCATGGGGATCGCCATCGGCTTCGCGTCGCAGACTTCGGTCTCCAACATCATCAGCGGATTCTTCCTCATCGCCGAGGAACCGTTCGCGGTGAACGACGTGATCCAGGTGGGGGACCTGACCGGCCAGGTGCTCACCATCGACATGCTCTCGGTGAAGCTCCGCACCTTCGACAACAAGCTGGTCCGCATCCCCAACGAGACCCTGGTGAAGAGCCAGGTCACCAACGCGACCCGCTTCCCCATCCGGCGCATGGACATCCCGGTGTCCATCGCCTACAAGGAGAATCTGGGGAGGGTACGGGACGTCCTTCTCGAAGTAGCGGAGCGAAACCCCCGGATCCTCCTCGAGCCGGAGCCCCTGGTCATCTTCCAGGGATACGGCGATTCTTCAGTCGATCTCCTCTTCACGGCCTGGACCCGCACCCAGGGGTGGCTGGAGGTGAAGAATCTCGCCTACGAGGAGATCAAGGAGCGTTTGGACGCGGAAGGCATCGAGATCCCCTTCCCCCATGTGACGATCTACACCGGTACCGTCACGGACCCCTTCCCCATCCGTGTCGTGAAGGACGATCAATGAGCTCAGCCCCCGGGTTCCATCTCGCGACGGTCGCCCACGACGGGCGCCTGTGGGTGGTCTACCTGGAGACGGTGGACGACCCGAAGCGCCCCGACCTCTGCCGGGCCCGGCTTCGCTTCGATCCGGCGGACGCCTCCGGCGACTTCGCCCCCACTCAGACCGCGGCCATCATCATCGAGGATTCCTTCGACGAAGCGGTGGCCAGGGCCCGCACGTTCGACGAGCAGCAACTCGCCGGCCTCCTCCGCTCCACCCTCCCCTAGAAGCGGTTTCCGTCACGCCTCCCGGACCCACCTCCAAAGCTCCGGAAGGGTCGGCCGCTTTCCGGACATGAGCATCCCGACCCGGTAGATCCGACCCGCCACCCAGGCCACCGCCACCACCGTCACGGCCATCAGGCACACCGACAGGGCGATCTCCCACCACACGGCGGCCCCGCCCGCCACTCGCGCGAACATCAGCACGGGGCTGAAGAACGGTACCAGGGAGAGTGCCTGGAAGAGGGGTTCGTGCGGGTTCTCGATGGTGGGTCCCAGGAGGATCATGGGCACGATGATGAGGATCGTCACCGGAAGTTGGGCGTGCTGGGCCTCCTCGTCGCTGTTGCAAATGGCGCCCACGGCGGCGTAGAGACCCGCGAAGATGAAGTAGCCCAGGAGAAAGCAGGCCAGGAAGAACGCGACCACCTGCATGGACGGGAGGGCCGCGGAGATCGCTTCCAGGCTCACCCCGTCGGACCCGGCGGCCACCACGGCGGGGAGTCCCGCCGACGACACCAGCACCCCCACGACCACCCACACCAGCAACTGGGTCAAGCCCACCGCGCCCACTCCCAGGATCTTCCCGAGCATGAGGTGCCACGGGGGCATGGCCGAGACGATGACCTCGGCGATGCGACTCGTCTTCTCCTCGAGGGTGGACCGCATCACGGCCACCGCGTACAGGAGGATCACCATGTACAGGATGAACGCTCCGACGAACCCCGCCATGAACGAAGCCTCCCGGCTTCCCGCGTCGCTCCGGCCAGGGACCCTCACGTCGAGGTCTCCGCCGCGGAGGAGGGCTCCGACGTCGGCGCTCCGTCCCTCCAATTCGTGCTCCAGCACCGTCTGGACCACCGCCTGCCGCAGCGCCACCCCACGGATGACGGACGGTCGGGAGGTGGCGTACAGAAGCGCCCGCCCCGACGCGAGGGTCTCCTCGTCCACGACCATGAAGCTCCGGAACGATCCGGAGAGGGTGTCTCGCAGCAATTCCTCCACCAGTCCGGACCGCCACACACGCGGCTCCACCTCGTACCCCGCGTCCTCCAGGCGGAACTCGAGTCCCTCACCCAACACGCCGGTGGCATCAACCAGGACCAGACGTTGCTCCGCGCCGGCGTTCCGGTTGGCGAAGTAGATGGGAAGAAGAACCATTCCCATCATGAGAAGGGGCGCGACCACCGTGGCGAAGATGAACCACTTCGACCGGACCCGCTGCAGATACTCCCTGCGGACCACCGCCCTCACGTTGTTCATCATGCCGCACCTCCCGTGGTGAGCGTGGACGCGTATCCCCGGGGCACTCCGGCGCCCTCGGCGGCCTCGACGCCCACGTGCCGGACGAAGATCTCGTGGAGACGCGGCTCCACCAGGTCGAACCGGTAGACCGTGGCGCCGGAGTCCACCGCGCGGCGGAGCAATTTCTGGTGGTCGACCCCCTCGGCCAGGCGGACCCGTACACCGCCCTCGATGGGATCCACGGCCGCCACTCCGTCCCCGGCGAGCCAGCCGTCCACCCCGTCGAACTCGATCTCCACGACTCCCTTTCGCTCCGCCGCCTTCAACTCCCTGAGGTCGCCGTCGAGCACCTTTCGGGACCGGGAGATGAGACAGACGCGCTCACACATCCTCTCCGCCTGATCCATGAGGTGCGTGGAGAAGAGGATGGTGGCGCCCTTGCGGTGGAACTCCCTCACGATCTCTTCGAGGACGTCCTGGTTGATGGGGTCGAGGCCGCTGAACGGCTCGTCCAGCACCAGGAGCTCGGGCTCGTGGATCACGGTGCCGATGAACTGAACCTTCTGCTGCATTCCCTTGGAGAGGTCCTGCACCTTCTTCGCCCCCCACGCATCCAACCCCATGCGGTCCAGCCACGAGCGGGCCCTTCGGCGCCCCTCATCCCTCCGCACTCCCCTGATCTCCGCCAGGAAGGTCAGGAGGTCCACGACGGACATCTTCTGGTAGACCCCCCGTTCCTCCGGGAGATATCCGACCCGCCTGCCCCGAACCCCGTCGGGATCTTCGTCGAAGAGATGGACCCGTCCCTCGTCCGGCCTGAGGATCCCCATGACCATGCGGATGGACGTGGTCTTTCCCGACCCGTTCGGGCCCAGGAGCCCGTAGATGGATCCTCGGGGAACGGTCAGGTCGAACCCTTCGACGGCCGTGTGGGCGCCGAAGCGTTTGGTCACGCCCTCCAGGCGGATGGCCGGCGTGGAATCGTTCATGGCAGCGCCTCTGTGAACGGAAGTGGAACTGGCGGGGTGCCGCGGGCGAAGCGTTCGGGCGCACACGGTCGAGCATCCTGTGCGCGAGCCCTCATGCACGTACCGACTTCCCCCCGGGTACGCAGGGAATGGCCAAGTTGTTCAACGATTCCCGTATTCGTCGCGCAAAGGGGGGCAGGCTGTTAGATTGTGCCGGCTCATTCGCAAAACGAGAGGAGGCTGGATGGCCATCTACCGTACGCTGTACTACGGTGACGTTTCTGTCGGGGTCGGTGGTCGGATCACGATCCCACAGGAAATGCGTGACGACATGGGAATCGACGAAGGGGACACCCTGACCGTCCGGGTCGAGGAAAACCCCAACGGCGGCCGCCAGATGGTGGTCTGGCGCGCGGAACAACAGTCCGAAGAGTAGGCCGGACGCTTGCCCATGACGGTTCTGATCCGTGTCGAGCAGGGCGACATCACCTCCTTCGAAGGGGATGGGGTGGTGAACGCAGCCAACAACCACCTCCAGCTCGGCGCTGGGGTGGCCGGAGCCATCCGCGAGAAGGGTGGCCACCAGATCCAGGAGGAGTGCGATCTGTACGTGCGCACCCACGGACCACTCCGGCTCGGCGAAGCGGCCGTTACCGGCGCGGGGAACCTCCGCGCACGATGGGTCATCCACGCGGCCGCCATGGGAGACGAACGTCCCAGCGAAGACTCCATAAGGAGGTCCGCGCGACGTGCCTTGTTCCTGGCCGCCGAGCACCAGATGAACTCCATCGCCTTCCCGGTGCTGGGGTCGGGCGTGGGCGGGTTTCCCTTCGAATCCGCCGCTCGGTACATCATCGAGGAGATCCGTGAGCACTCACGGGAACACCCCCTCCCCGAGATCGTGGTTCTCTACGGATACACCGAGACGGACGCCCAGACCCTCCGCCGACTGATCTGACTACACGTCCGACTCCGTCCACCTGAGGAGCGCGCGCAGGGGACCCTCCCCGTCGTGAAGCCACCAGGGGGGAGGGAACGCGACACCTCCGAAGTCGGTCACCCGGGTCACACCCACCCGGGCCAGCGCTTCGGCCAGCCCCGCCGTGCGCGTCCCGCACCCCGCGACGCCCGCCGTCTGGAGGTACGCGCCACGGGGCGCGACGAGTGCCGGAACCTCTCCGGCGTCCGCCACCGGGCGTACCAGCACGACCCGCCCCACGCACGCGTCGTTCAGGTCGTGTCCGGGATCCAGAACCACGGTCCACGAAGCGGCCCGCCCTGTATGGAGTTCCACGCCCTTCCCCGCCGCCGATAGCATCTCCGCGGTGCCGCGGAGCTGTTGGACCGCCGAAACCTCGATCTCGTCCATGTCACCGATGGGGAGCGCTCTCCCCACGGCGTCCAGAGCCCCCGCCACGAGCGCGGCAAACCGCGACGGCGACGTGGATCCACCGTCTTCCACGTAGACCACGTGGGGGGACACGCACCCCCTCTGGTCGAAGAAGGCGACCGATCCCGCAACCTCGGTCACGACACGACCCACCTCGTCGGCGCCCAGGCCTTCGCGGCCCACGATGCCGAAGCCGACCCGATGATGGTATGCCACCAGCCGCGAACTCGGGGGCATCCGGTCGCGGAGGGCCTTCACGGTCTCGTCTCCGCCGTAGACCACGGTCAGGTCGGCCGCCCCGAGCACGGCGTCCTCCAGGGCCCGGTCGCCTCCCGTCCAATAGAGCACCGCCGCGGCGTCGGCCAGAGCCGGCGCCTCCTCACGCAACGCCCGCAGGAAGAGCACCGGGAGGGCGACGTCACCCAGGCCGGGTTTGACCAGGGTGGGACTCTTGACCAGGAGACTCCGGATGAGCGCCGTGGTCCCCACGCCCGGCACGCTACCCGCCACGACCTGGAAGCAGAATCGTGGGCCCATCGCCCGCAGGCTCGACAGGCGCGGCGCCGAGGACGGAAGGAAGCGGTCCAGCACGGACGGGTCCCGGAATTCCGCGTCGAGAAGAGCGCTCAGAGCGGCCACCGTCCAACCGGAGGCCATCCCGTCCAGCACCGCTGCCGCCATGTCGGGAGAGAGACCCGAAAAGGGCGAGATCCACGAAAGCGCGTCGGCGCGGAGATCGCCGCCGGGATCGAGAAACCGCTCGCCGACCCTGCCGAGATGTCTCGCGATCTCCCTCACGGGCGCGGAGTGAAGCGCGTCTCGCGCCGCCGCCAGGCGATCCACGATCTCGCGGACGGAGGCAGGATCCAGCGCCGGCACCAGAACGCCGGGCACTCCGTCGAAGGCGGCGTGCCCCGCGAGCCGGTCCCGAGCCCCCGGAGGGACCTCCCACGCCCGGAACGGCTCCGGCTCCTTCCTCCCGCTCATGAAGACGCCGCCAGAAGCTCGTCCATGGCCCGGGAGCACCCGCGCGGCTCCGCCCCCGGGAGTCGCCCCGTGAGCCGGACGCCTTCAGGGGTGACGCTCCCGACGTCCTGCGTCAGCAGATGGCTGATGGAACCCAGATTGGCGAGATCGAAGAACGCGAGCAGGCCCACGGACCCCTCGGGCACGGGATCCAGCGAAACGGGATCCAGGGCCCGCACGGCGAGCCAGGGTGGCGGGCGGTGGAGGCCGCGACCTGCCTCGCCCATGGTCAGCACCGGTTCGTACAACTGGGAGAGCAGCTCCGTCATCCCATATTCGTTCACGACGCGTACCGGAGGCACGCCCAGAAGGGTGTGGACCATCCCGTAGAGGTCATCCCGGGACACCTCGCGGGATCGGCCCTTGAACCCTCCGGTCTCCATGACGCGGCTTCCCGAAGGGAGGACCACGCCCCCGCCCCGGGCCGACAAGGCGTCCAGGAGGTGGACGAAGGAGAAGGCCGTTCCCGCCACGACCACGGGAGCCTCCGCGCGGTCCGCGGCCTCCACGAACCCTTCCACGTCCAACGATCCGGTGCCGTCGACGTACCATCCCGACGCCGAGCAGAGTTCCTCCGCCACCATCCCCATCATGTGCGAGAGCGAGGAGTGGGGAGCATCGCCCGGGGAGGGGACGAGGGAGAGGAGGTGTGGTCGCACGCCGTCGGGGAGAAGGTGACTCCGGAAGGCCGTCACACACGCGGCCCGGTACAGTCCGGCCCGCGACACGTAATGGCGGCCCCTCCCCCCGGGGCCCGCCGTCGTCCCGCTGGTCCGGAAGACCAACTCCGCCGCCTCCGGCGCTCCCACCACCAGATCGAGATGCTTGAAGGCGGTGGCGGGGACGGCGGGCACGTCCTCCCATCGGTCCACGTTGGCGGGCGTCACTCCCCGGGCATCGCACAGCGCCCTGTACGGGTCGCATCCGTCATACTGGACGGCGAAGCAACGCAGAGCCCATGCGTCGAAGGCGTCGGGCGAGGACACGGCGACGCCCCCCGCCCGGAAGAGCGCCTCCAACTCGCGAACCGCCTCGTCGAATCGTTCCATGGACCCCGCTCAGGTAAACCGTCTCGGGTCCAGCAGCTTCGCCCCGGGCACCGGGTCACCCTCGGCGACGATGCTCGCGATGACACGCCCGGCCTCGAAGGCGAAGGGAAGCCCCCCTCCACTGAAACCCGAGATGACCAACTCCCCCGTCCTTCCCGGCAGTGGACCGACCAGGGGCAGATAGTCCGCCGTCCATCCGAAGATACCGCTCCAGCGCTCTTCCACCGCGAGAGGCGCCGCCGACGGGAAGGCTCGCTCGAACCAGCCTTGCAGATCACCCTGCAAACCGGGATCGAGGTCGGGCTTCATCTTCCAGTAGGAGCGGTCCCAGGCGTCGTGACGCCAGCCACCCAGCGCGATCCGCCCATCCGGAACGCTTCGCCAGACGTTGAGCTTCCAATGCGTGGAACAACCACCCGGAAACGACAGCCCCCCGGAGTCGGCGATCAGAGCCTGACCCCGGATGGGCACGATCTCGTCTCCCAGATACGAGGAGAAGCGCCGGGAATCCACGTGCGTCGCGTACACGACCATTTCGGCGCGGACCTCGCCCCGGTCGGTGTCACAGACCAGACCCCCACGCTCCCGGCGCACCTCCGTCACCTCCACACCCTCGGAGATCCCGGCGCCTTCGGCCTCGGCGGCGCGGGCCAATGCCACGGCCGTGGGTCCTGGACTCAGACACCCGCCCCCATCGACGAAATACCCACCGGAAAATCCTCGTCCACCCACCTTCCCCCGCGCGTCCTCGGCGGTGAGCCAGCTCACGGGAAGCCCGGCACGCTCCAACGCGGCGTGGGCGCGCTGCACGCGGACCAGCGTATGAGGCTCCGCCAGGACGAACCCGCCGGTGAGATCCAGCGCGACCCGCTCCGATTCCCCCCTTTCGCGGAGAAGCGTCCCCAGTGATGCCACCGAGCGTAGGGCGAACTCCCAGATGGCTCGCGCTTCGTCCGCGCCCCTGAAATGGACGGTCTCGTCGAACGGTTGGCGGAGAGGGGGCGCGAGCACACCCACGGCGGCCGAGGTAGTCCCGCCGCCCACCACTCCACGCTCGAGGAGCGCCACGTCCACGCCGGCGGCGGCCAGATGATAGGCGGCCGAAGTTCCGGATATCCCTCCCCCGACCACGACCACATCCACTGAGGACGCCATCTCCCGCCTGAACCCTCCCGCCTCCGGGTCGTCCATCGGCCGATCTCCTCGATAGGGCGCGCGCGCCGGACACTCTATAGATTGGAGGAACTTAAGATCTTATTCTCGATCCGACGACGTGGGCACTCTGCCCGTCGCCCGACCGGACCCGCCGCCCGTTTCATTCCGGCCCACCCCCACCCCCATGCCGCTTCGCCACCCGACCCTCGCGCTGATCGCGTCGCTCCTCGCACCGACGGGCACGTCGGCCCAGGCCACGCCGGCGTCGAACGCGTTCCTGCCGGACACCCTCGTCATCGCCACGTCCAACAACTTCCCGCCGGTGAACCTCCTGGGGAACGGCGGCGAGCTTACCGGCTTCGCGCGGGACCTCTCCACCGCGGTCCTCGAAGCGGTGGGAAAGACACCCCGATACGTCCATTCATCGAGCTGGACCCGGGTCCTCGACCTCCTGATGTCGGACTCGGCGGACTTCATCGACGACACGGGGTACACGCCGGGTCGTGACGCGTACCTCGACTTCACCGACCCCATCCTCGAGATGGACGAGGTGATCTTCGTCCAACGGGACCGACAAGACGTCATCGATCTGGAAAGTCTGCGGGGGAGGCCGGTGGCGTGTGTCGACCAGCACATCAGCCATCTGTACCTCGACAGTCTGGGAATCGTGGAATGTGTGGTGGTGCCCGTCCCCGCGGACGGGATGATGGGGCTCGTGAGCGGAGAGGTGGACGCGTTCGTCTACCCCCGGGAGATCGGCCTCTACTACATCCAGCAGATGGAACTCGATTCCGATATCAAGCTGGCGGGCGACCCCCTCCGCACCCTCACATGGTCCATGACGGTCCGCGAGGGCGACGGGCATCTTCGGGACCTCCTCAATCGGGGAATTCGCGACGTCCGAGCCACGGGCAGGTACGACCGGATCCGGAGACGCTGGTTCGGCACCGCGGTGAGTCCGGGAAGATCCCCGTGGCGGTTGCTCCTTCTGGTCGGAGGGCCGTTGGTGTTGGGAGTCATCCTCGTCGGTTCGATGATCCTCCTGGTCATGAACCTCCGCCTGCGAAAGGCACGCCTCGGACTGGCGGCCAGCGAGGCCCGCCTCCGCGCCATCGTGGACAGTTCCCTGGACATCGTCACGCTCGTGTCTCCGGATGGCATCGTCCTCACCGAGAACCCCTCGATGCAGGAGACGCTGGGGTATCCGCCCGAGGAGATGGTCGGGACCAACGTGCTGCACATCATCCACCCCGACGACGCGGAGACGGTGGCGATGGGGCTCCGTAGCCTGGGGGAAGATCCAGGAGGCGTGGCCAGCGTGGTCACGCGAGTGCGGGCGCAATCCGGGGAGTGGAGGGTCATCGAGGCCATCGCCCGGAACATGGAGCCGGTGGGGGCCGTCGAAGGCATCCTCGTGAACGCCCGCGACATCACGTCACGGAGGGAGGCCGAGCTACTGAGCACACGGATGGGGCGGATCCTGGACGAGTCCCTGAACGAAATCTACCTCCTGGATCAGACGTCCCTTCGCGTGCTTCAGTTGAGCCGGGCCGCCGCAGAGAACCTGGGCCACCACGACGCGGAACCCGGGACGCTGGACTTCGCGGATTTCTTCCTGCTCGATTCGGGCGCTCCCCTCGGCCCCACGCTCGCCGAGATGGCCGCCGGACACGAGCACCACATGGAACTCCGTGGGCGCATGCGCCGAAAGGACGGTACCACCTACGAGGCCGAAGCCCGGGTGTCCACGACCCAGGAAGGGGACCCGCCCGTTCTCCTCGTGGTTGCCCAGGACGTGTCCGAACGCGTTTCGGCGGAAGAGAAGGTCCGCCAGATGCAGAAGATGGAAGCGGTGGGAAGCCTGGCCAGCGGAGTCGCGCACGACTTCAACAACCTGTTGCAGATCATCCTGTCGAGTTGCCGACTCATTCGACACGAAGAACTCGACCCACGAACGCTCAAAAGACTTTCCGTCATCGAGGACGCCGGAAAGAAGGCCAGCGGCCTCACCAACCAACTTCTCACGTTCAGCCGCCGGACCACGGGGGAGAGCCGACCTCTGGACCTCAATGCGGTGGTATCGGGCACCCGGGACATGTTGCACCGACTCCTGAGAGCCGACGTGAAGCTGGTTCTCGACCTGGATCCCGACCCGATCATGGTCATGGCCGACGAAACGAATCTCAACCAGGTGATCCTGAACCTGTCGGTGAACTCCCATCACGCCATGACGTCCGGAGGAACCCTGACGATCATGACGGGTCGGGCCACCTCCATCGCCCCGGAAGCGGACGGCGCGACCGCCATGCCGACCGCCGCTGGACCCGGGCGCCCCCAGGAGTGGGCGTTGCTCCGTGTATCGGACACCGGAACGGGGATGGATCCGGAGACACTCTCGCGGGTGTTCGAGCCGTTCTTCACCACCAAGCCCGCGGGGACGGGCACGGGCCTGGGGCTGTCCATGGTCCACAGCATCGTGGAGAAGTGTGGGGGATATATCGACGTCACGACCGAGCGCGGGGTGGGCACCGAGGTGAGCATCTATTTCCCGGTGCCGGAGTCCCTGGACGGGGTGGCGCCGGAGGCTCCCGTGCATGCCCCGTCGTCACACGAACCCGACCAGGAACCTCCGGCGACGGGGAGGTCCCGCACCGTCCTCATCGCGGAAGACAATCCGCTGGTGAGGGAATCGGTGGTGGAGTTTCTCGTCGTCCTGGGGTTCGAGGTCATCGAAACCACCACGCCGGAAGAGGCGCTCGCCGTCGCACAGGACCGGGAGCGACGGGTGGACATCCTCCTCACCGACGTGGTCATGCCGGAAACCAGCGGTCCGGTCCTCGCCCGTCAGGTGCGGGCTGTCCGCCCCGACGTCCGGGTGGTGTTCATGTCGGGATATGCCCACGACACCTTCGCCCGCGAGAACATGGCCGCGGAGGATGTGGTTCTCCTCCCGAAGCCGTTCGGGCTCCACGACCTCGCGCGGGTGATGGACGAAGTGCTCACGAAAGGTCGCGGACCGGCTAACCCGGCCTGACCCCTCGTCCGGCGCGGAGGCCGGTGTGCTCGCCATCCCGGATGGTCACGGTCCCGTTCACGACCACCAACGGCACCCCCGAAGGGTATCGGTGCGGGTCTTCGAACGTCGCGTTGTCCCCGATCCCGGCCGGATCGAACGCCACCAGGTCGGCGAACGCGCCCGCGCGGATCTCGCCCCGGTCGAGGAGACCCAGCTTCTTCGCGGGCATCCCCGTGATCTTGTGGAGGGCCGACTCCAGGGTGAGCGCTCCCGTGTCCCTGACGTAGTGGCCGAGGAGGCGCGGGAAGGTTCCGTACGACCGGGGGTGCGGAGAGCCCACCGAGAGCGGGCCGTACGGTGCGTAGGCCCCACCGTCGGAGCACACCATCCCGAGGGGGTGGGCGAGGACCTTCGCGGTGTTCTCCTCGGACATCCCATGCCCGATCATCCCCACCGAGCCGCCGTTGGCTTCGAGGAGCTCCACGGCGAGCCGGTACGGGTCCGATCCCCGCTCCATGGCCAATGCGCCCAGCCGCCGGCCCCGGGCCCATGCCGTACCCTCGTTGGCGCTGGTGATCTGTACGCTGTCCCAGTCACCCAGGAGGGCCACCTTGTCTCGCGCGGCCCGCTCCAGGACGGCCGCGGTGTCCGGGGCGCGGAGCCGTCGCAGGAAGGCCTGGCTCCCTCCCGCCCGGAACTCGCCGGGGAACAGGTTGGAGAGGCCCGTCTGATAGGCCGTGTAGGGGTAGCGATCGAAGTGGACGTCCACGCCGTCGGCGCGAGCGGCCTCGATGGCGTCCAGCGCCGCGCCGGCCTTCCAGTAGTTGCGAGCCCCCTGTGCCTTGAGGTGGGACACGATCACCGGGACGCCGGCCATGCGTCCCACGTGGATCGTCTCCTCCACCGCCGCGAGGACGCGGTCGTCTTCATTGCGCATGTGGGACGCGTAGGGGAGACCCGTTCCGCGCAGGACCGAGGCGAGCTCCACGAGCTCCGAGGTCGGGGCGAACGCACCCGGCGTGTACTCGAGCCCGGTGGACAACCCCACCGCCCCACCCGTCAGCGCCCGGCGCACCTCGCCCTTCATCCTCTCCAGCTCGGCATCCGTCGCCGGCCGGTTCTCGTACCCCACCACCAGGCCCCGGATGGTGCCGTGCCCCACCATGGTGGCCACGTTCACCGCCGGGCGCTCCCGGTCGATGCGAGCCAGGAACTCCGTGGTGTCGCGGAAGTCGATCTCCACGCCGTAGGAGCGATCGTACCTCTCGCGAGTCTCCCGGAATCCCTCCTCGGACCACGGGCCCACCGAGCCGCCGTCCTGGCCGACGACCTCCACCGTGACCCCCTGGCGGATGCGGCTCTCCGCGCGGGGCTCCACGAGAAGGGAGAGCTCGGCGTGGGAGTGGACGTCTACGAAGCCGGGCGCGAGCGCCATCCCCCGGAGGTCGAGCTCCTCGGCAGCGGCCGGCAGGGCGGGGCCCACGGCGGTGATACGGTCGCCCGTCACCGCGACGTCCACCTCCCGCCCGGGAGCACCCGTTCCGTCGAAGACCATGGCGCCCCGCAACACGAGATCGGCCCGATCCCGGGGGAACACGGCCCCGGGGGACATCAGGGCTCCGGCACCGGCCACCGTGGTTGCGCGAACGAACGTGCGACGCTTCATGGATCGATCTCCTGCGACTATGGACCCCGTCAACCGCCCCGGCGAACCCGGCCCGGCTCGAGTCCCCCGGCGTGCAGGATCTTCTCCTGAAGCCGTTGGGACTCCTCGTCGGTGAAATCCAGAACGGCAGTCAGACACTTCCGGACGCCCTCGTACGTCTCCACCGGGAAGTCGGATCCCTCGGCGTGCCGGAGCGCACCCTCCAACGCCTCCAGTTCGCGCTCCACCTTCTCCGCCGCCCGTCTCAGGCGACTCAGCGCTTTCCTGGCTTCCCCTTCCGCTGACGACATTCCCGGGTCCGGTTGGGTGTGACTGGGTCTGGACGACACGGATACTGCCGTATCCCCCGGGCCCCGGCAATGCCACGCCGAGCCTCGCGCGGACCGCCTCGACCCACTACTTGTGTAGCGTACTTCCGGAACCCTGTCCACCGGACCCATTCATGATCCCTCCCGAATCAGACTCCATCTCCCGGCGCGCCTGGATCGGCACCACCGCCGGGCTCGCCGCCGGAATCCTCGTCCATCACCAGGTCGACGCCCAGGTCTCGGACGGATCGTCGAGCCCCGGCGGGCCGGAGCCGACCTCCCTCGGGCGGCTCCCCTCCGAGTTGGGATCGCGCGCGCCGCGCGAGCAACCCCGGCGGCGTGTCTACCGGAACGCCCACTCGGGAGGATCGGGCACGCCTCTCCAGGACCTCCACGGGATCATCACGCCCGCGGACCTCCACTTCGAGCGGCACCACGGCGGCGTCCCCGACATCGATCCGGACACGTACTCCCTGACCATCCACGGGTTGGTGCGACGCCCCACCACGTTCTCCCTGGCGGACCTGAAGCGCTTCCCGGCGCGATCCCGGATCTGCTTCCTGGAGTGCTCGGGCAACGGGAACGGCACCTACCGGACGGAGGGGGTGCGCAGAGAGACCACGGTCCAGTCCGCCGATGGGCTCTTCAGCACCAGCGAGTGGACGGGCGTGCCCCTCTCGACCCTCTTCCGGGAGGTCGGGGTGGATTCCGGTGCCACCTGGTTCCTCGCCGAAGGCGCCGACGCCGCCCACCTGGCCAGGAGCATCCCGGTGGAGAAGGCGTGGGACGACGCCATGATCGTGTACGCCCAGAACGGCGAGGCCATCCGCCCGGAGCAGGGGTACCCCGCCCGCCTCCTCCTCCCCGGCTGGGAGGGCAACGCGAACGTGAAGTGGATCCGCCGGATCGAACTGTCCGACGCGCCCTTCATGACCCGGGAGGAGACTTCGAAGTACACGGACCCGCTCCAGGACGGCACCGCCCGGCAGTTCTCCTTCGTCATGGACGCCAAGTCGGTCATCACCTTCCCGTCGTATCCCTACGTCCTGCCGGAGCCGGGGTGGTGGGAGGTGAGCGGGCTGGCCTGGTCCGGCCGCGGCCGGATCACCGGAGTGGAGGTGAGTTCGGACGGGGGAGCCAGTTGGCACGACGCGGAGCTCGAGGAACCCGTGCTCCCCAAGTGCGCCACCCGGTTCAGGGCGCTGTGGAACTGGACGGGAGAGCCCGCCGTGCTCATGAGCCGGGCCCGGGACGAGACGGGATACGTACAGCCCACCCTGGCCCGACTGGTCGAGGCCCGGGGAGCGGGCTCCAGCTACCACGCCAACCAGATCCGGGCATGGTCGGTGGAGCCGGACGGGCGCGTGTTCTTCGGAGACGGAAAGTGAGGCGCCGCCGAGAGGGCGGACCGGGGGTTCTCGCCGCCGTGCTCGTCGTGGCGGCGTGTACCGGAAGCGGCCGGGAGGGCGAGACACCCCGCTTCGGGTTCGGCCGCGAGCCCTCACCCGAGTTGCTCGCCGCCATGGACATCGACGTCCGCCCGGACGGGAAGGGGCTTCCGGAGGGGTCGGGCACCGTCGCCCGGGGGCGGGAGGTCTTCGCGCTCCACTGCGTGGCCTGCCATGGTCCCACCGGAACGGAGGGTCCCTTCGATCGCCTGGTGGGGCGCGACCCGCGCGAGGGATTTCCCTTCGGAGAGAAGGCCGAGTACCTGGGAACGCGGACCGTTGGGAACTACTGGCCCTACGCCACCACGCTCTTCGACTACATCCGCCGGGCCATGCCCCAGACGGCTCCCGGCTCCCTGGGCGCTGACGATACCTACGCGGTGATCGCCTACATCCTCCATCTCAACGAGATCGTACCGGAGGATGCCGTGCTGGACGCACGCTCACTCCCGGACATCGAAATGCCCGCCCGCGACCGGTTCGTACCCGATGACCGCGCGGGCGGGCAGGACGTACGCTGACGTCCTTCCGATCAGCCCCGGTCAGCTTCCCAGGCGAGGAAAGAAGAAGCCGATCTCCCTCCTGTATGCCGCGTACGTGTCGCCGAAGCGTGCCGCCAGATCGCGTTCCTCCATGAACACCCCGAAGAGGACGTACAGGGTGAACAGCCCCGCCATGGAGAGCCGCGTCACCGACATGTCGGGCGCGGCCCACAGACCGACCAGAACGCCCACCATCATGGGGTGGCGGCTGTAGCGGTACATCCATCTGCGGGTGAAGGGGAGGGGAGTGTACTCGACCCCCCGGAAGTGCAGCCAGGCCTGGCGAAGCCCGAACAACTCGAAGTGGTTGGTCACGAAGGTGCTGGCCACCAGATATCCCCATCCCAACGCGTACAACGCCCACAACGCCGTGCGTGCAGCCGGCGCGCCCACGGACCAGACCTCACCCGCGATGGGCTGCCAGAGCCAGGTGGCGAGGGCCACGGCCAGGCCGGACATCAGCACGAAGGTGGACCGTTCCGACGCGCCCGGAATGACCCGGGTCAACCAGTCCTTGAACGAAGAACGGGCCATGATCGTGTGCTGGAGCGTGAAGATCGCGCCCAGGGTCAGGTTCACCGCCATCGCCCCGGCCACGCCGCTGGTCTCGATGGGACCGAATCCGAAGGGTACCAGGTTCCCCACGGCGAGGATGGTCCAGACCAGGCCCGCCATCCCGACGGCATAGGCGAGGACGGCGTATACGAGGACGCCCGTGCGCGACAGGACACCCGCGGAGCTGCTCGCGGAGGCCGCGGGGACAGTGGTGGCGGAGGAATCCGCCGGTCCGCTCGACATCATATGCACCTACCAGGCTAGAGGGTCGCGCGCCGAACGACACACCTCTCGGCGCGCTGGTGGCCGTATACTACGCGCCACTCATCCTTTCCGCCACGGCCGCGCCGGAACTCAACTCACATGCGGGGTAAGCACCCCCCATGACCGAACGATTCGAGATCCTGGTGGTGGGCGCGGGTCCCTGCGGCATCGCCGTGGGCGCCGCCGCGGCGAAGGCCGGTGTGTCCTGTGCGCTCTTCGATCGGGGATGCATCACCAACTCCCTGGTGAACTACCCCTACTACATGACCTTCTTCAGCACCGCGAGGATGCTGGAGATCGGAGACGTTCCCTTCACCATCCCCGAGAGCAAGCCTACGCGCCGGGAGGCTCTGGCGTACTACAGATTCGTGGCTTCGCACTGGAAGATGGACGTGCGGCAGTACGAGTCGGTGGAGGAGATCTCCGGAGGGGAGGGAAGGTTCACCGTGCGCACGCGGAAGGCCGACGGGACCGGCGCGACGTACGAGGCCGGAGCCGTCGTGATGGCCACCGGCGGATTCCACCGGCCCAACTACCTGGACGTCCCCGGAGAGGACCTCCCCAAGGTCCATCACTACTACCACGAGCCCTACCCCTACTTCGACCAGGACGTGCTGGTGGTGGGGGCCGGCAACTCGGCGGTGGAATCGGCGCTGGAGATGTTCCGCAACGGGGCGCGGGTCACCCTGGTCCACTTCCTGGACACCATCGACCGGGGAGTGAAGCCCTGGGTGGTTCCCGACATCACCAACCGCGTCGAGAACGGGGAGATCCCGGTGTACTGGAAGCACCGGGTGGCCCGCATCGAACCGGGCACGGTGGTTCTGGTGGACGTGGAGTCGGGCGCCGAGACGGAGATCCCCAACGACTTCGTGGTGGCCATGACGGGGTGGCGGGCGGACCACGCGCCCCTCCGGGCCCTGGGCGTGGAGATCGACGAGGAGACGGGGATCCCCGCCCACGACCCCACCACCATGCAGACCAACGTCCCGGGACTCTACATCGCGGGCGTGATCGCCGCCGGCCACAACGCCAACAAGATCTTCATCGAGAACGGACGCGAGCACGGCGGGCTCATCGTGGAGCACCGCCGCGCCGCCACGGGCCGGGCGGGCTGAGGCGCGGGTGGCGGCGCGTCAGCCCCCGCCCTCCCCCCTCAGAACGTCCAGCGGAACAGGTTCAACTTCACCGCGGGCTCCCAGGCGGTTCGGTCGGGGCGGTCCACGGGGAGGAGCGCCGGCATGGGCATGGGGCTTCCCGCGCTCCAACGGCCTCCGACACGGTTCAGGAGGGCGTAGTCACCCCGGGACCCGGTCGCTTCCCCGCCGACCGCATCCATGTCCTTGGTGGCCGCTCCGCCGATGACCAGCCCCAGGATGCTCATGGCCAGGGGAGCGACCATGATCGATTGATCACCGTTGACGTCCGCGAGGATGTCGACGCCCCAACCACCCATGAGCCCGGCGACGCCCGCCACGCTCGTCATGCGGATGCGGCTCCGGCTCCACCCGGCGCGGGGAGCCGCGATGGCTCCGATGATCAATCCGGCGTTCCCGGCGATCAGCGTGGTGCTCAGGACCGCGTCGCCGTCGTTCACGTCCGCCAGAACCGCCAGGGCGACTCCGAACCACGAGCCCCACAGGCTCCCGTAGTTGGCGCCCGTGGCGGCACTCTCCGAGACCGGATCGTGGGCGAGTGCGTAGCCGATACCGGACCCCACCAGCCCGCCGACCAGGGTCATGGCCACGGCCCCCGGGTACTCCATATCCGCCACCCCCGCCCATCCCGCGCCCTGCCACGTTCCCCACGTACCACCCCACGTGATGGCACGTGCCTGTCCCATACTGGGATTGAGCGAGTTGGCCATCCCCCGGCCGATGAAGAATCCCGCGGGTCCGCCCAGGAGGAGGCCGGCCCCGTAGGGCTCATCGTCCTGGACGTCGAGGGCCGAGGGAATCGCCACTCCCACCCACAGGCCGTAGAGCGTGCTCCACACCATCAACTCCACCCGGCCACTCCCGGGCGTACCCTGCACCTGCTGCACCCGTATCCTCCCCCTGGCCACCTCCGCGGCGGGGGTGGCTCCGAAGTGCTCCAGGATGAAGCGGTAGAGGGCGGAGGCGACGTCGGGCTGGCCCTGGCCGTCGAAGGTCTCGGCGGTGGCCAGGAGCACGGCGGCGGAATCGGCCCGCGTGAGCTGAGCACGCGCGGGGTGGGCGACGAGGAGCGAGAAGGCGAAAGCGAGGACGGAGACGGCACGCAGCCGGCACCGGGGGGATGAGCGTCTCATGTTCGGCAGCGGATGAGGGTAGGACGGGAAGCCGCACACCCCGTCCTACCCTTCCCCCATCACTCCAGGTTCCCCTCTCCCGGATTCAACCCCAGCTGTTGCGCCATGAAGGTGAGCTCCCTGGCGGTGTCTTCCACCCGGAGGGTGAGGGACCGGCCCCGACCGGCGGCGTGACCTCCCATCTCGTCGTACCAGAGGATCACCGGGAGGCCCGAGCCCGACGCGGCCTGGAGGCGCGCGGTCATCCTCCGCGCCTGGAGGGGGGGCACGCGGGTATCCAGATCACCCGTGGCCAACATCACCGCCGGATAGTCCACCCCGTCCCGGACCGCCTGGTACGGCGAGTACTCCAGCATGGCCCGGAAGTGCTCGGGGTTCGCAGCGTCGCCGTATTCGAGGAGCGCCGGCATGTTGTTGGTGGCGGTGAATGTGTTGAAGCGGAGCATGTCCAGATCCGGATAGGTGCAGAGCACCGCCCGGAACAGGTCGGGCCGCAACGCCATGGAGCTGGCGACCAGGAGGCCTCCGTTGCTCCCGCCGCTGATCCCCAGGTGTTCCGGGCTGGTGTACCCCCGTTCCACCAGCGCCTCGGCGGCCCCGATGAAGTCCTCGAACACGCGCTTCTTGTTCACCAACATCCCGCCCCGGTGCCACTCCTCGCCGAACTCGCTCCCGCCCCGGAGCGTGGCCACGGCGTACACGCCGCCCATCTCCATCCACACGGCCGCCGTGGTGGAGAACCCGGGCTTGATGCTCACGTTGAAGCCGCCGTATCCGTTCAGGATGGTGGGGTGGGACCCGTCCAGGGTGATCCCCTCACGGTGCATCACGTAGAGGGGCGCCCGCGTTCCGTCCGCCGAGGTGTACTCGATCTGGCGGACCACGAAGCCGGAAGCATCGAAGGGGACGTCCGAGGTGTCGCTGAGCGTTCGCGCCCCCGTGGCCAGATCGACCTCCCACTCCTCACCGGGCTCCAGGTGGCTCCTCAGGGAGAGCGCCGCCGAGCCGTCCGACGACGCGCGGATGCCGGCCGTCGTGTACGCGGGCACCTCCACGTCCCCCGCCGGCGTCCCATCCATCTCGAACACGCGGATCCGGTCACCCACGTCGTGGAGATAGGTGGCATAGATCCGCCCCTCGATGAAGGCGAACGCCTGGAGCACGTCCTCCCCCTCGGGAATCAATTCTTCCCACGCTTCGATGGCGGGACGGGCCGGGTCCGCCACCATGAGGCGGTATTTCGGCGCTCCGTGGTCCGTGAGCACGTAGATACGCCCGTCGTGGTACCGGGTCTGGAAGTGGGCGGGCACGCCCTCGGCCATGACGCGGATCTCTCCGTCGCGGGTGTCCTGGATGAAGACGTCGGCGCGGGCCCAACCATGCTGCGCGCTGAAGATGCGGTACCTGCCGCCCTCCACCTCGTCCATACCGGCGAAAGCGGTGGGTCCGTACCCCTCCCCCCAGACGAGCTCGTCCGATTCGGAGGGCGTCCCCAGACGGTGGTGGCGGATACGGGGTCCGTCGGTGCGGGAGCGGTGGGTATACGTGTACCCCTCCCCGGAGCGGTCGAAGGAGACGCCGCCGTAGAGCGCCCGCGGGAGGCGGTCGGGAAGATCCTCCCCCGTGGTCACGTCGCGCACGCGAATCTCGATCTCGTCGGCCCCACCTTCCCGGACGGAATACATCATGAGGCGCCCATCGGGAGAGAAGTCCACCATATCCAGGAGAATCCGGTACCCGGGATCGAACGCGGAAGGATCGAGAACCACCTCGTACTCCACGTCGACCGAGGGCTCTTCGGACTCCCCACCCTCGTCCCCCTGAATCGGCCGCCGGTAGATCACCGGCGCTTCCTCCCCGGGACGGCGCATGGAGAAGTACTCGTAGTCGCCCTCCTTACGCGTACGGCCCACGTCCGGTGTGTCCATGAGCTCGCGCAAGCGGGTGCGGATATGATCCCGCAGCGGCGACTCCCCCACCACCGTCTCCGCGTACGCGTTCTGTGCCGCGATCCAGGCGCGGGTCTCGGGGGCGTCCTGCTCCTCCAGCCAGCGGTAGTCGTCGGCGATCTCCACTCCATGGATCACATCCACCACCGTCTCGACCCGCGTCTCTGGGGGAGGCGGATAGGCGCTTCCCGAACACCCCGCGACGAACAGGAGAACGGGAATCCCACGAAGCCACTTGCTCATCGGTCATCTCCCTTGCGCTCGTCGGCGATCCACGCCGCGACCTGGTCGTCCAGTACGGTGAGGGGCACCGCGCCGTTGCGCAGAATCACGTCGTGGAACTCACGGATGTCGAAGTCCTCTCCCAACGCCTCCTCCGCGCCACGGCGGAGTTCCTTGATCTTCAGTTCTCCCAGCTTGTACGCCAGCGCCTGCCCCGGCCAGGAGATGTAGCGGTCCGTTTCGGTCCTGATCTCGTGGAGCGAGAGGGCGGTGTTCTCCCGCATGAACGCCATGGCCTCTTCCCGGCTCCACCCCAGCGCGTGCATCCCCGTGTCCACCACCAGACGGCAAGCGCGCCACATCTCATAGGTGAGACGTCCGAAGTGGTCGTAGGGCGTCTTGTAGATCCCCGCCTCCACACCCAGGTACTCCGAGTACAGCCCCCACCCCTCGCCGAAGGCGGAGTTGCTGGAGAAACGCCGGAACTCGGGGAGGCCCGCCAATTCCTGACGGAGCGCGTTCTGGAGGTGATGGCCCGGCACCGCCTCGTGGAGCGTGAGGGACCGGAGCACGTAGAGCGGCCGGCTCTCGAGAGCGTAGGTGTTCACCCAGTAGGTACCCGCGCGCGTGCCGCCCGCCGACGCCCCCACGTACCGGCCACCCGTGTATTTGGGGGCCAGATGATCCGGCACCGGCTCGACCCCGTACGGCTGGCGCGGAAGCGTCCGGAAGAGGGAGGGGAGCTTCCCGTCCACCTCCTTGGCGATGAAGGCGGCTTCCCTGAGCAACTCCTCCGGCGTCTTCGCGTAGAACCGGGGATCGGTGCGCAGGAAGGTGAGGAACTCCGCGAAGCTCCCCCGGAAGCCCACCTCCCGGATGATCCCCTCCATCTCGGTGCGGATGCGGGCCACCTCGTCCAGTCCGATCCGGTGGATGTCCTCGGCCGTGAGGTCGTCGAGCGTGGTGTATACGCGGATCTGCTGGTCGTAGTACGCGCGGCCGTTCGGCATGTCCGAAGCGCCGATGGTGGTACGCGCGCCGGGTACGTACTCCTCCAGCATGAAGTCGAGGAACGCCTGGTACCCCGGGACCACCGCTTCGCGGATGGCGGCCTCGCCCTCCTCGCGGAGCCGCTCCCGTTCGGACTCGGCCACCGCGGTGGGGAACCGCTCGAAGGGTGCGTGGAACACGCTCTCCGACACGTCGTCCACGATGTGGGTCTCGATGGTGACCTCGTACCCGTCCAGGATCACGCGCGGGAGGCTCATCCCGGTGGCCAGGCCGTCCCGGAGGAGGGCGACGTTCTGCTCCACGTATCCCGGGAAACCCCTCAGCCGGGCGATGTAGGCCCTGTAGTCGGCGGCCGTGGTGAACGGATGGTTCGACGGCAACCGGGCGAAGGCGATGTGGAATCCGTCGTCCACGGTCAGGGGGAAGCGGTACTCGCCCAACTCGACGCCACGGAGCTGGTTCTCGAGCTCCCGCTCGAGCATGGCGTGGCTGATCCGGTCCTGCTCACCGAGGGTCTCCGGATCGACGTCCCGCAGACGGGCCAGGAACTCCCGGGACCGTTCCGCCCGACGTTCCTCGTCCGCCACGGTGACGGACTCCAGGAGGCCGTCCTCCTCCTCACCGGATCCCATTGCCAGGAGAGGGTTCTCCCTCACGCGGAAGTCCCAGTACTCGTCGAAGATCGCGTGGAGATCTCCCGACGGGTCGGCGCACCCGCCGGACCCCACGACGAGCCCGAGGGACAGGCACGAAAGAACCACGCGCGAAAAGCGGAGAGATGCCATGGGAACTCCGGGAACCACGGGGAAGCGACAGGGATTCGCCCCACAGAGTCCGACGCCGCCGCCTCGGCGTCAAGCGATTGGCACTCCGGAAGCCCGATGCGTATCGTGGTCCCCGCCACCTCAACGGACGGAAGACCCATGCCCGAGAAGATGAACCGACGCGACTTCGTGCGGACCGCCTCCGCGGCCGCCGTGATCCCCCCGACCCTCGCTTCCCTGGGGGCGGCCACGCCGAGACCCACGGGGCACACCCCGGACGGAAGCCGCTGGCCCGGGTACGCGGGCGCGGTGGTGATCGACTGCCTGGCATCCCCCGGCCTCTTCAACGTCCCGGTGAACCCGCCCCTCACGCCGGAGATGATCCGGTACGCCGTGGAGTCGGGGATCACCGCGGTGAACGTGACCGTGAGCGGCGGTGACTTCGAGTCCACCATGCGCAGGATGTCTCCCCGGGTGGCGGACGTGCACCGGTATCCGGAAGCCTTCCGCCAGGTCCGCGACGTGGCGGGCCTCCTGGCCGCGAAGGAAGAGGGTCGACTGGGGCTCATCTTCGGATTCCAGGACACCATGCCCATCGAACGCGACCTGTCCAAGCTCGACGTCTTCCACGACCTGGGGGTGAAGATCATCCAGCTCACCTACAACGTGAGGAACTTCGTGGGCGACGGATGCCTCGAGCCCGGAAACGCCGGGCTCAGCACCTTCGGGCGCCAGGTGGTGGAGCGCATGGACGAGTTGGGGATCCTGGTGGACCTGGGGCACTGCGGGCAGCGCACCACCGCCGAAGGGATCGCCGCCTCGAAGAATCCGGTGGCCATCACCCACTCGGGGTGCTCGGCGGTGGAGCCCCACCCGCGCAGCAAGCGCGACGAGGAGCTCCGCGCCATGGCCGACGGCGGCGGAGTCGTGGGGATCTACCTCATGCCCTTCCTCACTCCCGGGCGTGTCCCCACCGCCGCCGATGTCCTCGACCACATCGAGCACGCCATCCAGGTGTGCGGCGAGGATCACGTGGGGATCGGAAGCGATCTCTCCACCACCCCCATCGACGGGTCGGACGAATACTGGAAGATGCATCGGACGTTCGTGGCCGGACGCATCGAAGCGGGGATCGCCGCGCCCAACGAACACCCGGACATCCTCTTCACCGTGCCCGAGCTCAACTCTCATCGCCGTATGGACCTCCTGGCCGACGCCATGGCCGCCCGGGGCCACACGTCCGCCCGCATCGAGAAGGTGTTGGGCGGCAACTTCCTGAGACTCTTCCGCGACGTATGGGGAGCCGCATGATCCGACACCTGCCCGCGCTCGTCTTCCCCGCCTTCCTGGCCGCCCTCGTGTCCGGCTGCGTGGCGGAGTCGCATCCCGACGCTCCGGCGGACGGCACGCCCCTGGAGACCCGCATCGCCCTGGGCCCCGTCGACGGGCACGACCTTCCCGGGGTGGACCTGGACCGCGTCGCCGTGGGAGACACCGCCCCCGATTTCTCCCTGGTCTCGTATCGGGGACCCGTGGTGACGCTCTCCGACTTCCGCGGTGAGAAGGACGTGGTCCTGGTCTTCTACCGGGGACACTGGTGACCCTGGTGCGCCCGTCAGCTCGGGGAGCTGAGAGACCTGCTGGACGAGGAGACGAGCGCCACCACGCAGATCGTGGCCGTCTCGGCGGAGACCCGCGAGAAGCAGCAGATGATGATCGACCGGATCGCGGCGGAGGGAGGTGACCCCCCCACCTTCATCATGCTCCAGGACGAGGCGCACCGGGTCATCGACCGGTACGGGATCTTCAACGAGGCCAGCGCCGAGGACCGCCCGATCCCCCACCCCACCACCCTGGTCATCGACAGGAACGGCATCGTCCGTTGGCGCATGACCGAGGTGAACTACAAGATCCGCCCCGAGAACGCCGACATCCTGGCCGCGCTGAGGGCGCTGGAGGGGCCGGCCCGCCCCTGATCCGGCGAGTCGGCCGCGGCGAGGTGGATTTCGCCGCCGGGGAGGTGCACAACCCGGCGGGTGGTGCTACCGTTGGAGGTTTCGTTTCCGTACCCTCCGTCCCCCGGCCGGGGACCGCCCTCCGGCCGCCACTGGTCGCCATGTTCGCCTTCCGTTTCGGAGCTGCCCTCGCGGCGGCCACCCTCGTCGCCGCGGTACACCCCCATCCCGGCTCGGCCCAGTCCGCCCAGCCACGCCCCACCGCCACGGTCACCCGCATCTCCACGCCCCCGGTCATCGACGGCCATCTCGACGACGACGTCTGGGCGCAGGGCCCCGCCATCACCCGCTTCATCCAGCGCGAGCCGGTGGAAGGAGAGGCGGTCTCCGAGGCCACCGAGGTACGCATCCTCTCCGACGGAGAGGCGTTGTACGTGGGGGCGTGGCTCCACGACCGCGAGCCCGACGCCATCACCATGGGCGAGCGGATGCGCGACGCGGACCTGGAGCGCGGGGACTTCTTCGGTATCATCCTGGACACGTACCGCGACCGCCAGAACGGCTTCATCTTCTCCACGACCCCGGCATCCATCGAGTACGATGCCCAGGTGGTGAAGGAGGGTCAGGGGGGAGGCGTGTACCAGCGGGGCCAGAGCCGCCAGCAGTCCGGCTCCATGGGCGGGCTGAACGTGAACTGGGACGGGAGCTGGGAGGTGGCCACCTCCCGCGACGATCGGGGATGGTACGCCGAGTTCCGCATCCCCTTCTCCACGCTGCGCTACGGAAGCGGGGACGTGCAGACGTGGGGGATGAACCTGGTGCGCCGCATCCGCCGCAAGAACGAGGAGTCCTTCTGGTCTCCCGTGGCACGCCAGTTCGACCTCATGCGCCTCTCCATGGCCGGCGACCTGGAGGGTGTGGACGTGCCCACGCAGCGGGCGGGCACGGTGACCCCCTTCGTCCTGGGCGCGGCGAATCGGAACTACTCCGCCGACCCCGCCACCACGGACTATCCCAAGGAGGCCGGCTTCGACGCCAAGTTCAGCATGAACAGCCTCACGCTGGACCTCACGGCCAACACCGACTTCGCCCAGGTGGAGGTGGACGAGCAGCGCACCAACCTCACCCGCTTCCCCCTCTTCTTCCCGGAGAAGCGCCCCTTCTTCCTGGAGAACGCGGGGCTATTCAGCGCGGGCACGCCCCAGGCGGCGGACCTGTTCTTCACACGGCGCATCGGGATCACGCCGCGGGGCACGCAGGTGCCCATCCTGGGAGGGGGCCGACTCACCGGAAAGGTGGGCGGAACCGGCGTCGGGTTCATGCAGATCTTCACCGACGAGGTTTCCGGCGAGGTCGCGGAGAACTCCTTCACCGTGGGGCGCGTGACCCGCGAACTTCCCAGCCGGTCACGGGTGGGAGCCATCTTCGTGCAGCGCCGGGCCACCCAGGACGGCTCGGACTTCAACCGCACCTGGGGCGTGGACGGAAGGATGGGCGTGGGCGAAGCGCTCACCCTGGACGTCTGGGCGGCGCGTACCGAGACCTCCCCCGTCTATCTCGCGCCCGGCGAAGAGACCGGCCGCGAAGACGGATACGCCTTTCTCGCCCAGTATTCCTCCCGGGAGTGGAGCGGACGCCTGCGCCTCATGCAGATCGGCGAGGACTTCAACCCCGAGGTGGGCTTCGTGGACCGGGTGGGGTATCGGCACGTGGAGGCGAGCCTGGAGCGGATCTTCCGCTTCCCCGGGATCTCGTGGTGGCGGGAGTCCAATCCCCACGTCACCTATCGCAGCTACTGGGACTTCGAGGGATTCCAGGAGACGGGGTACCTGCACATCGACGGCGAGATCAAGTTCGAGGGCGGGGGACGCTTCGGTCCCGAGCTCAACATCGCCACCGAGGGGCTGAAGGAGCCGTACCGCGTCCACCAGACCAGCACCGACACCATCTTCATCCCCGCCGGCACGTACACCAGTTACATCAACTCGTGGGACTACGGCTCGGATCCCAGCAAGCCCTTCTCCTTCCTGGGGCGCGCCGACTTCGGTGGCTTCTACACGGGAAACCGGTATGGCGGGAACGTGACCGTCAGCTACCGGAAGGGAGAGACCCTCTCCACCTCGCTCCTGGTGGACCACAACGTGGTGCGCCTGCCCGAGGGCGATTTCGACGTCACGCTCCTGGGAGCCCGCGTGGGGTACTTCTTCACGCCGCGCATCTTCGTCCAGTCTCTGATCCAGTACAGCGATCAGGCGGAGGTCTGGTCGGCCAACGTGCGCTTCGGTTGGTTGAGCACCGCGGGCACGGGCCTGTACGTGGTGTACAACGGCGCGCAGCACACGACCTCGCTGGGCGAGTACGGCGAGCCCGTGGCCCGGGGGTTGATCATCAAGTACGCGCGGCAGGTACGGCTGTTCTGAGGCAGACGGGGATGCACGTGAACGCGGACGAGGACGTCCTGGCCCAGGCGGCCGCATGGCGCGGCGGTGGACACGCCGTGGCCCTGGCCACCGTCATCGGCACGTGGGGCTCGGCCCCCCGGGCCGCCGGGAGCCACATGGCCATCTGCGACACGGGAGCCTTCGTGGGCTCGGTGTCCGGAGGGTGCGTGGAGGGCGCCGTGGTCCACGAGGCGAGGGAAATCATGGAGTCGGGTGAGCCGAAGGTCCTCGAGTACGGGGTGACCGACGACATGGCATGGGAGGTCGGGCTGGCCTGCGGCGGGCGGGTCTCGATCTACGTGGAGCCGGTCTCGTGAATCCCGCCCTCCTGGCCGAGCTGCTCGAGGCCCGCCGGGGGAAGGAGACGGTGGTTCTGGCCACCCGGCTGGGCGACGGTGCGCAGGTGCTCCTCCGGCCGTACGGCGAACACGATGGAGCAGGCAGCGCCGCGGACGGCGGCTGGCCCGTGGCCGAGGCCCGCCGTGCCCTCGAGGAGGATCGCTCCTTCGTGGTGGAGACGGAGGCCGGCGACGTGTTCCTGCGGGCCTACAATCCTCCGGTGCGGCTGGTCCTGGTGGGGGCGGTTCACATCGCGCAGCCCCTGGCCCGCCTGGCCACCGAAGCGGGGATGGACGTGCTCGTGGTGGACCCCCGTTCGGCGTGGGCGACCCCGGAGCGCTTCCCCGGCGTCCACCTGGTTCACGCGTGGCCCCAGGACGCGATTCCGGGACTCGGGCCCGACCGGCGCACAGGGGTGGTCACGCTCACCCACGACCCCAAGGTGGACGACCCGGCCCTGGTGGCGGCCCTGAACACCCCCGCCTTCTACATCGGCGCGCTGGGGAGCCGGGGGACCCACGGGAAACGGCTGGCGCGCCTCCGGGAGGAGGGTTTCGGGGACGAAGCGCTGGCGCGCATCCACGGCCCGGTGGGGCTGGACATCGACGCGCGCACCCCCGCGGAGATCGCCGTGTCGATCCTGGCGGAAGTGGTGGCGGAGTCGAGGAAGCCCGCGCGGCGCGAACGCGCGTAAGGCGAATTCCCTCACCCCGGTGGGGCGATTCCCCACTCCACGAGGCGGCACTCCCCCGGTTTCGACGCACGGGTATAAAGCGTAATCATGCAGAGGTACCGTGGGTTTCCACCCCACCCTCTCGCCGAGCACCGGATGATCGCGCGCATCACCAGCACTGTCTGCCCCGGAACGCACGGGCGCTCGGCGCGCCCCGCCTGCTTCACGTTGGCCGTCCTGGGCGCGCTGGTCGTGGGACCCGGCAACGTCGCCGGCATGGACGCGGTACGCCCCAGCCTGAGCTGGCTACACGTGGCGCCGGACCCCGCGACGCAGGTCGCCAAACCCTTCGACCACAATCGTCACACCTCCGTCGCGTGCGCCACCTGCCACACGAGCGGGACTTCGGTGGTCCGCAACAACCCCGCGTGGTGCGCGAACTGCCACCATGGGAACAGGCCCGAAGGGCAGTGCGTGCGCTGCCATCGGTCCGGGGAGCTGCAGGGCCTGAAGGTGGAGACGCCCTTCAACCTCCCGGGCGGCCTGGCGGAGCGCTCTCTCGACTTTCCCCACGAAGCGCACGCACCCGTGGGTTGCTCGGCGTGCCACGGTCGTCCCCCGCGGGCGGTATCCGACGACTTCGCGTGTGCGTCGTGCCACGAGGAACACCACGGATCCGCCGAGGTGAACTGCCTCGGATGCCACAACGGACCTCCCTCGTGGGCCCACGAAGAGAGCCTCGTGCACAATACGTGTGCCGGCGGACTGTGCCACAAGAACTTCGATCCCGGCGACGTGGGGCGGTGGGCCCGGCCCGTGTGCACGGCCTGCCACCAGGCGTTCTCCCAGGAGGATTCCCTCCCCCCGATACCGGGGATGTCGCCACGCGACACGCTCCCCGTGTCGGGAAATCCCCCACGAACCCATCCGTAACCATTCCCACGAGCCCATGGGAACAATTCCTGCGGCAAAGCCCGTACCCTGCAGTGAATATTATTTGTGACACTTTTCACAAGCGCTTCCGAGGATCTGACAATGACACGGACCACCTGCCCCAAGACGCGAAGCGCGACTCACCCATTCCGCCATATGTGCGGGGAGGTACTTCCAGTGAAACGCCTTTTGTCATTCGCGGCCGGCTCTGCCCTGCTGCTCGTGCTGACCACGCCTGCCTGGGCACAGGTGCCTACCGGGATCGTCGGGTCAGCCCACGATTTCTCGGACGAGACCACGTGGAACCCGTCCGGAGAGGTCTGCATCGTGTGCCACACCCCCCACTCCGCTGGGGGAGCCGCCGATGGTCCACTCTGGAACCATACGTCGACCACGACCGAGTACACGCCTTATTCCAGCCCCTTCGGCACACTGCAGGGCACGATCGGAACTACCGCCGCCGTCCCCACCGGCGTGTCGAAGATGTGCCTGAGCTGCCATGACGGCTCCATTGCACTCAACGATTTCGCGGGAGCCGCTGGAACTCCCGTGATCATCGATGCTGCAACCGGGTACAACGACATTTCCACCATCACCGGACTGCTCGATACGGATGGTAGCGACGACCACCCGATCTCCATCACCTTTACGACGGCGACGGCCTCCGCCGACGGGTTCTTGCATAATCCGTCCTCGCGAACGTTCACCTGGGGTTCGGCAACGCCCACCATCCAGGTCGGAATGCTCCGCCAGGACAAGGTCGAGTGCTCGTCGTGCCACGACGTTCACAATGAGCGCGGACTCGCGGTGGGCTCGGCGCTTCTCAAGGTAACGAACGCCGGCAGCGCCCTCTGCCTGACGTGCCACAACAAGTAACCTCGGGGCCGGCTCTTTCAGGATGAAAGTGCCCATCGTACTGATAGGTTCCCAGGGTGGGCCGGCAAGGATGCCGACCCACCCTACAGCACCAAGCGGATAGAATTCTTCGGTACCTGCCCTAGTTTTCAGGGAGTTCAGTCCACAATGAAGACCCTCTCGATGATCGCCCTCGCCGGACTGGCCCTCGGCCTGGGGGCCTGCAGCCGCGCACTCGGGCCCATGGGCCGCACACTCCCTCCCGGTGATGTGCTGTACTATCCCGAACCGCCCCAAGAGCCTCGGGTCCAGTTTCTGGCCACGCTCTCCGACATCGGTGACCTGAAGGGCTGGGAGTCCGGCGGACCCGGGATCGGGAAGCCCTACGGGCTGAGCATCCACAAGGGATCCCTGTACGTGTGTGACACCGTCCTGCGTGGGGTCCAGGTTTTCGACCTGGTCAGGCAAGAGTTGAGTCAGATCCGTCCCCGAGGCGAGGGGCGGTTGCCTCGACCCATCAATTGCACGGTGGATACGGCCACGGGACACCTCTACGTGACGGACTCCGACCGCCGGCAGATCGTCGAGTTCGACAGCACGCATAGCTACGTCGCCGCTTTCGGCGAAGAGGGCGGAACACCCGCCGACGTATTCGTCGATGGTGACACGCTCTGGGTTGCCGACCTCGCCACCAGGTCCGTCCGTGTGTACGACAAGGCTTCCCGGCGCTTCGTTCGCTCCATCGAGGGAGATCGTGAAGATCCGGCCTCGACCTCAGCCATACGGCAGCCCACGAACATCTGGGTGTCCGGAAACGAGGTCTACGTGTCCGACTTCGGGGATTTCCAGGTCAAGGTCTTCGACCGAGCAGGGGCCTTCGTCCGTCTGGTCGGTGGGTACGGGCCCGGACTCGGCCAGTTCGTTCGACCGAAGGGTATAGCGGTAGACCGGGACCAGCGTCTGTACGTCGTGGACACCGGATTCGAGAACGTCCAGATCTTCGACCGGAACGGAGCGCTCCTTCTCTTCTTCGGAGGTCCGTACACCGGGCTCGGAGACATGTACCTTCCGGCGGCGGTGGACATCAGCTACGACCCGTCGGACGTGGAGTACTTCCAAGCCTACGCCGCGCCTGGCCAGACCATCGAGTACGTCATTCTCGTGTCCAACCAGTTCGGTCCGGACAAGATCAACGTGTACGGATTCCTCGCCAAACCCGACACGATCCCGGCCGGCTCATGATCGCTCCGCGTATCCGTGCACTTACCCTGGTCCTGGGAGGCATGCTGACCGCCGGTTGCATGCAGGCCGCACGGGTATTTCTCGACATCCCGGAGCCGTCTCAGTCGGCGTCCGTCGAAAGCGAGGTCGTGGGCGCGGACATGCTGGACAGCATCATGGCCATGCTCAGCGCGGAACCCGACTTCCCGCCCACACCCCTGGAGGCGATCTCGAACGAAGACAGTATCCTGGCGCTCCTCCCCCGGGACCTCGCCGGGAGCGTGGACTGGGTGGCAGCGGTGGAACAGGATCTGATAAGGCCTCGAGCCGCGCCCAGAGGAGAGATCAACACGGACTCGGCAACCTTCTTCCCGTTCGACTTCTATCTGGGTGAGGCCGAAGGTCCGGAGGCGTTCTTTCCCCACTCGATCCACACGCAGTGGGCGTCCTGCCAGAGCTGTCACCCCGGAGTGTACCGAAGCCGGTCCCAGGCGTCTTCGGTGAGTGAAACCCACGAGTCGGCTTCGTGCAGCACCTGTCACAACGGAATCGCGTTCCCCATCCAGGCGTGCGAACGGTGCCACGCCTCCGCGACGGGCCTTCCTTCGGCGAGGCTCGAGCCAAGCCTCGGTCCCACCTTTCAGATGACCCGCGTGACGGTCACTCCCGGTGAGAACGGCAACGGTGATCTTTCGGCGCTGGGGCAGCAGTACTATCCCGCGGCCACCTTCCCCCACGGCAAGCATCGGATCCGGTTCCAGTGCCGCGCGTGCCATGAGGCGCCGTTTCCCATGCAACGGGGCGCCACCTTGATGGGGCAGCAAGAAGCTCACGGGCCCGACGGATGCGGGTATTGCCACAACAGTCGTTCCGCATTCGACATCGGGGCACAAGATTGCCATCGGTGTCACCTGGAGCGACAGCGAGGCGAAGGCGAGGGATCATGACTGCCCGGACTCCGATACTCATCGCCGTGTTGATCGCGATGGGAGCCGGGTCTGCAGAGTCCCTCCGCGGCCAGTCCCTCCTGGGACTCCGTCGGCCCGGAATCAAGGCAGGATCCGAACTCGACGCCACCTGGCTGCGTCAACCGACGCCCGCGGGAATCGGTCAGGTGACGGAGTGGCTGGACATCGACCTGGCCAGCACCCTCTTCTCCCCCCGTCTTCTCGGAGTGGAACTGCGTCTTCGTCCGACCCTGTCACAAGGATGGGACGACCTCCAACATTCCGGGTCGAGCCAACTCGGACTGTTCGGTAGCGGGGCACTTCACATCCTCCCGGGATTCGGCATCAACGGCCAGGTGCGCGGACACCGGAATCAGCTTCGGCGACACCACGCGTACGGCGGCTTCCGTGATCTGGAGTCGGCCAGTTGGTCGGCGTTGATCCGTGACGTGAATCCCCTCCTCCCGGTGGAAGCCATGTACAGTGAGGAGTCCATTGGAGAGCGCCGCGTCACAGGAGCCGGCAGCGATTCCTTCGAGATGGATCGCCTCATCAAGAGCCTGCGTCTGCATGGCCAGAATTCGAAGACATACTTTTCCCACCTTCGGGTCGACAGCCACGCGGAAGGGATGGGTGACCAGCAGCACTTCGTCCAGGATCACTCCATCATCGAGAATCGTCAGCGATGGGGAAAGGGAAGTTCATCCGTGGCCCGAGTGGAGCGCCTGAGCCGGTGGATGGACCGGGACTACGATCGATGGACCGTCCAGGAGACCCTCCACCTTCGCCACCTCGACATCTTCTCGTCAGAGTACGGGTACCGCCTCACACGGGAACACAGCGACGCATGGGCCGGCGATTCACGGCAGGCATCCGTCACGTTCACCCAACACCCATCCTCCGGAATTTCCTCGGCTCTCGCGGCGGAACGGCTGAACTCCACACACGGTTCGGTGTCGCGGGAGGAGTCCCGACTCGTGCCGGCCATCCAATTCGGTACCCAGGCATTCTTCGACACACGCATATCCGCCGGGTTATCCGGATCGTTCGCGTGGACCGAGCAGACGTCATCCGGCAATACGTTCGGATACGTCCTCGACGAGCGACACACCGTCGGGCCGGACGGTCGCATCGAGCTCGACAGACCCTTCGCTCTCGTGGAATCCGTACATGTAGAAGGAGCCACCAACGGCATCGCGTACGACCCCGGCTTCGACTATCGCCTCGTGGAAGAGGGACCTTTCGTCTCGATCATCATCCTTCCAGGTGGTCGAATGGAGGAAGGGCTGGATGTCTCGGTGTCGTACCGGTATCAACTCGACCCCACCTTCGATTCGCAATCCATGTACCTGCGAGGCAATCTGGCTATCACCCGAGGTATGTTGCGGATCACGTACTCACACAACTACAGGGATATCCTCGACGGCCTTCCGGCGGGTTCGACGGGATCGCTGCAGGAACTCAACCAGTATCGGGTGGGCGTCACCTGGAGGATCCGGCTGTGGATCGCGGAGATCGGGTTGTCCGGCCGACTCGATCGTACGCGCACGAACCGTGACGACCTCCTGACCCGTTCCCTCGACGCGACGGTGACCACGCAGATGGGTCGAAGTGTCTTGTCGGATACGAAGTTCACAGTGATGAACGGAGAGGGAGGGTCCAACCCCTACGTGATTACGGAGTTCGGCCAGCGCGTGAGATGGGTTCCGATGCGATCACTCCAGATTTCGGGACATCTGTCGCGCTACGACTGGGACGATCTGTACCGTCGAGAACACTTCATCGGGACCGGTGGAGAGGTCCTGTGGAACGTGGCTGAAACGAGTGTGCGGGTCCGGTTCGATCGTTCCGCGTGGACTACTTCCCGCACCGTTGGACAGAGTCGGCTGACCATGTCGGTCGAGCGGCCGTTCTGAGGAGGCCATCCATGCAACGTGTGTTCCGGATGTTCTGGGGAGCCTCGGGAGTGATCGGGATCCCGCTTTTCATGACGGACCCGATTTCCGCCCAGGTGCCGGGTCTCTCTCCTTTCGACCACACGTGCACCTCCTGCCATATGCGGGATCATCGTGACCTCATGGCTACTTCCGAAACCCAGCTTCGAGACCACGGGGCGGACAGCTGGCTGACCATGGTGCCCGGGATCACGAGAAACACCACGGCGTGCCTCTCCTGCCATTCCACCGAAGAACAGAGATCCGAGTATCGTGCCTCCGGCCGAATCCTTGGGATTCCGACGGCAGGGGGCCGGTATCTCGGCTGGGACCTCGATGACGATCACCCGCTGGGAAGGTCCTCCGGCTCGCCTCGGCTCGCCAACCGCTTGCGGCCACCCAGGCGTAGACCATCCGACGGACCGGGTACATCGCCACCGACCACCCGGGATCGGCTGGTCATCCCCGGCGTCACCGTAGAGTGCTCGAGTTGTCATGACCCCCATTCCGACCTGGACGTCGGCACGGCCGGGGGCGAAAAGACCCTTTGCTCCAACTGCCACGATCCGGCGTACTACGTCTTCGGGGGCCACCGGACACCCACTTGCGGTGATTGTCATCAGATGCACGGATCTCTCGTCGGCGCCCTCCTCGAGGCAGACGATCCCGACGCCCTCTGCTCCAGTTGCCACAAAGGCGCGAACGGATTCGGCGCTCCCGTGGCGAACACAGTGCTTAGTGGTCCTCCGGCGCACGACGACCTCCAGCCCGGGCAATGTATCGACTGCCATGTCGTACATCGCTCTCCACTCGGGAGGTAGGTGCCGAGGGAAATCCCCCCACGGACGTCTCGGGTGATGTCCGACGCCGGAATCCGCAGGAATGTTGGAGATTGGAAATAGGATGTAACGATTCGTCTACCGGAGAACTCGATCCGATGCAGGGCCGACACACCTTCGCCAGCATACTGAGCGCCGTGGCCACGGCGCTCGTGGTGGCATCGTGTGTGGACGACAGCGCGCTGACGGTGAAGACTCCGGGCGGCGATCCAGACCTGCCCGACACGGCCTGGTACGGTGTGGATTCCACGGCGCTCGTACCTGATCTGCCCGCCATGTCGGTGGGCACACCTCAATCTCCTCTCAGGATGACGACGGCACCCGGCGCGATTCTGGTGACGGACTCTCGAATGTACGCAGTGCTCCAACTCGACCCGGAGACGATGCGCTATTCGAGAGGGTTCCGCGTTCGGGGAAAGCCTCTGGCCATCGGTTACTACGATCGTTGGATCCTCGTCGGTAACGCATCACGGCAGACCATCGAGGTCTACGACGGCCAGGGCGGATCGCTCCGCTCGAACTTCGGGCTGGGAGCGGTGAAGCATCCGTCCGATTTGGCCGTCGACCCATCCGCACAGTTGATCTTCGTCGTGGACGGTGGCGACAAGAACGTGAAGGTCTTCGCCCGGTCGGGCATCCTGGTCCGCTCCATCGAAGGGCTCGACAACCCCATCGGCGTAGCCGTGGATCCTGTTCGCCAGGAGATACTGGTGTCCGACTACGGCACGATGGGTCCGGACAACCACGCGTCCGTGAAGATCTTCGGCTACGATGGTGCCTTTCGGGCCGAGATCTCGGGAGCGGGATCATGCGGAGGATCCGGAGGGTGCACAGACGGCTTCTCGCGTCCTCAGGGTTTGCTCGTCGGTCCGGGAGACCTGATCTACCTCGCCGATGCCATCCTGGCGAAGGTGTTGGTGTACAACCGCACCGACCTGGCCAAGGTGGGAGAAATCGGGGACGAATCCTTCCTGCGCCTCCCCACTGACGTAGCCATCGGACGGGGCGGTGATCTGTTCATCGTCAGTAATCGCACCCAGCAGGTCCGCGTCGTGCGGAAGGGTGCCACCCCGTGACCCGGTATCGCACCCTCCTTCTGGCGGCAGCGCTCCTCGCGGTCTCACCCAACGTTCCCGGAGTCCGCGGAACGGCAGAGGGCCAGGTACACCAGTGCAACTTCTGCCACAACGTTCATGGAGGAGCAGCTGACCGGAATCTCACCCGCGACTCACGGACCGAAGATCTCTGTCTGACCTGCCATTCCGACGCAGGACCAGGGTACCTCGTGGGGCCCGATCCGGTCACGGACACCGTGAAGTCGACGCTGATTCAGGTCGCGGTCCATGCGGGTGCCAAGCACACCGTGGGCGATACCACGTCATGCTGGGACTGCCACGACCATGAAGCCGAGGCCGTTGGAGCAACTTTCACGAACCTCTTCATGATCCCCGTGATCCGCACGCTCCCCGGAGGAGGCCAGGACAGCATCGTCTTCACCGCCGACACGGCACAGGCCGACTTCATCGGTACCAACGGCGTCTGCTACGTGTGTCACACGCAGCCCACGACTCAGGCCAACGGATTGAACGGCCACAACGGGCCCATGGTCTGTACCGCGTGCCACACGCACGTGTCGGGCTTCCAGGGCGTCGGCGGTGGATGTACCACCTGCCATGCGGAGACGAAAGGCATCCACCGCCCCGTGGTGCCGGAATTCGACCGGGCCAGTCACCACATTCAACTGGGTGGAGCCGCCGCGGACATTCCCGACGCCGACTGCATGGTGTGCCACAACCAGGACGGGCACCCGCGGGCGGGCACGAACCATGTCGTGCTCATCAACCAGGATGATGGATCGCTCATCACCTACGACAGGGGCGTGTCCGCCACATCGGTGCTGACACCCTTCTGCCTCTCGTGTCATGACGCCGATGGAGGGGCTGGAGGTGACACCTCACCCTTCAGCGACAACATCATCCGGCCCGAGATCAATGAGACGGCGTGGAACGTGTCGTCCCACCAGGGAAGCAGTAGCGCCCAATGCGCGGACTGCCACGAGGGGCACGGGTCCGAGAAGAAGAAGCTCCTGACGCCGGGGGACACGGTGCCCGACCCGACCACGAAGGTGCAGGAGGAGGAAGGGTTCTGCCTGGACTGCCACGTGGCCGGCGTGCCTGCAGGCTCCAATCTCGCGGCTGGCTGGAGCACAACCACGTTCTGGCAGAACGACTTCACCCAGAACGGCGCGCTCCTCAACGACCGACACGACATCGCGCACGCCGACCAGGTCCAGAGCGGAGCCAAGGTCGAATGCGTCAACTGCCACGACCCGCACACCGCCAGCAGGGTCGGAGGAGCGCTGTCGAAACTCCGCGCGGATCCGGACCCCAACGATGGACGGGTCCCGGGTTCCGGATGGTTCGGGGCCGCGGCCGGGGCGGGGCAGGGAACCAACGCCATGACCGAGTGGTGCCTGGACTGTCATGACAATTCCTTCCCCGCCACCGTCACGGCGCCTACGCTGCCTCTCATCGATCTCAGGACCTCCTACCTCAATGTGGAGCAGCACGGAGCCCAGTCAGCGGCCTCTCCGGTGGGCGGAGCGCCGGGGTGGGGAGCCATGGGTACGAACTTCGTGGTCCCCTGTCAGGCGTGCCACCAGCCACACCCTCAGAACTCACAGCAACTGACGAACCCGGCGGCCTACAACAATCTGTTCCAGCTCAGGGACATGCCGCTGGATTCGGATCTGACGACGCCGCTCGCTAGCACGGCCGGTTCGCCGTACGAGGTTACCAGCCTGACCACCAGGAAGTACACCATCGGGAACGGGTACAACTGGTGCAATACGTGCCACTCGGGAAGCATGGGAGACCAGCAGTTGACCTGCTTCGCCTGCCACACCCACGGCGACGGTCGGTTCTGACGATGACGATACTCGCGACCGGTCGCGGGTCCGTTCGGCCAAGAGGTATGGCTCGGAAGGTCCCGGCTGGTATGGTGCTGGCCGCGCTGTACATGGGAAATGCCGGCCTCTGCCCCTCCCTGGCCGCACAAGCGTCCCCAGGAGCCAAATCGGCTCTCGTCGACGCCGTTATCGAAGCCCACGGCGGCGCGGACCGCATCTCCGGGATCCGGTCCCTCCGTCTCGAGGGGATGCTCGTGGCCGTCAACGGCGGGAACCACGGGAAGCTCTACCGCATCTCCCAGGGAGAGGGCACCCTCAGCATGATGGTGGAGTATCCCGACCGTATCGAACTGCGCATCCTCGAAGACGGGCGTGGGTGGCGCGGGGACGGCCCCGCCACGCTGGCGGAGGTGCAGGGCCCCCTCCTCGGGGCCATGGTCCTCCAGTCCGCCCGGGCCTTCCTCCCCATGGTTCTGGCCGATCACCGTGACGATACCGTGTTGGAGCACTCCGATTCGACGACGGCGGTGCTGACCGTGACCCTGACGCCGGAGCTGAGCCTCCGCCTGTGGATGGACCCGGACACGCACCTCATCACCCGCTCCGAATCCATCCTCGCCGCCGGGCCCATGACCATCGCCTTCGCCACCGACTACGCGGATTACCGGATGGTCGACGGAGTGGCCTTCCCCTTCCGGGAGCAAACCTTCGCCCAGGGGGTACCCACGGCCTCGACGCTCATCGAGTCGGTGGAGATCAACCCCGAGGGTCCGCGGACCCTTCTGCCCATCCCGGAGGCGCGCTGATCCATGCCCCTGTGCAGCTATGTCGTCATCCCCCGCTTCGGACAGAAGGAGAAGCTCGGCGCGGCCCTCTCCTCCATGGAAGGGTGCGAGGTCCTCCCCGCCGCCAACGCCGACCTCCTCCTCCTGGTCACGGACACCGACTCCCTCGACACGGACGCCGAGCTGCGCGCCCGGGTGGAGGGCCTCCCCGACATCCAGGCCCTGGTCATGACCTTCGGCGAGATCGATCCCGACACCCCGGAGGGTGACCCCGCTGGCGCGAGCCGGCGCCGCTCGCTCCCCGTGATCGAACCGGGGGTCGCCCCGGCCCCCCGCAAGCGAAACAGGACGAACGTATGAACGTCGTGGACCGCCGCGAGTTCCTCCGCCGCACCGCCTTCATGTCCGCGGCGTCGGCCGCCGCCACCATGGTCCCGGAGGTCGCCTTCGGCGCCGAATGGCTGGACGGCGAGCTTCAGCAGGACGTGGATTGGCGCAAGGCGCCGTGCCGCTTCTGCGGGACCGGGTGCGGGCTTCTCATCGGCCTCTCCGGAGGACGTGCGGTGGCCGTTCGCGGTGACCCCGAGTCTCCGGTCAACCGCGGCCTCTGCTGCGTGAAGGGATATCACTCCGTCCAGGCCCTCTACGGTCGCGACCGCATCCGCAACGCCATGGTGCGCCGGAACGGCCGGTTGGTGGAGGTTCCTCTCCAGGAGGCTCTGGACCTGGTGGCCCAACGCCTCCGCGAGACCATGGACGAGCACGGGAAGGACGCGGTGTCCATCTACGGGTCGGGGCAGTGGACCATTCCCGACGGGTACGTCGCCTCCAAGCTCTTCAAGGGCGCCATCGGGACCAACAACGTGGAGGCCAACGCCCGCCTCTGCATGGCCAGCGCGGTCACCGGCTTCATGTCGAGCTTCGGCCTCGACGAGCCCATGGGGTGCTATGAGGACATCGACCACGCCGACGTGTTCGTCCTCTGGGGCAACAACATGGCGGAGATGCACCCCATCCTCTTCTCCCGCATGCTGGAGCGGAAGCGGCAGAACCCGCGGGTGCGCATCATCGACCTGGCCACGCGCACCACGCGGACCAGCTACGCCGCCGACAAGAGCCTCCTCTTCACTCCCCAGACCGATCTCGCGCTGGCCAACGCCATCTGCAACGAGATCGTGCGCAATCAGTGGGAGGACCACGACTTCATCCGCGAGCACGTCGCGTTCAAGTCAGGGAAGACGGGACTGGGCTACGGCCTGGAGGAGAAGGCCTCCTTCGCCGACGAGGCCCACGATGCGGACTGGGAGGAGTACCTGGAGTTCCTGGCGGACTACGAGCCCGACGCCGTGGCCGAGCTCATCGGGATCCCCGCCGACGAGATCCGTTACCTGGCGTCGCTCTACGGCGACCCGGCCCGGAAGGTGGTGTCGTTCTGGTGCATGGGCGTGAACCAGCACACCCGTGGCACCTGGATGAACAACCTCATCTACAACATCCATCTCCTGGTGGGGAAGATCTCGGAGCCGGGAAACGGCCCCTTCTCCCTCACCGGCCAGCCCAGCGCGTGCGGAACCGTACGCGAGGTAGGCACGCTCACGCACGCGCTTCCCCACGGAACGGTCACCCAGAAGGAGGCGCGCGAACACGCCGCCGAGATCTGGCAGGTCCCGGTGGAGAACATCCCGGACCGCCCGACCCATGACACGGTGCAGATGTTCCGGGCGCTGGACCGGGGCGAGATCCGCTTCATGTGGATCCAGGTCACCAACCCCATGGTGTCCCTCCCCCACCTGAACCGATATCGCGAAGGGGCCCTCAAGGAAGACCGCTTCATCGTGGTGTCGGATGTGTATCCCACACCCACCACCGACGTGGCCGACGTGGTCCTCCCCTCCGCCATGTGGATCGAACGCGAAGGAATGTTCGGGAACTCGGAGCGGCGCACCCAGCACTGGGACCAACTCGTCGAGCCGCCGGGTGACTGCATGAGCGACACCTGGCAGCTCATCGAGGTGGCGCGACGACTGGGCTACCGGGAGCTCTTTCCCTGGAGCGAGGAGACCCACATCGAAGAGATCTGGAACGAGTACACCCGGTTCCACGACAACCCCAAGCACCGCATGGCTCCCTACGACGAGTTGCGGGCGCGCCCCGGCGTGATCTGGCCCTTCGTGGACGGCGAGGAGACGAAGTGGCGGTACAACCCCGAGTACGATCCCGCCGCGAGAGGAGAGAGTGGCGGCGGGGACGAACACGCCGAGGGCGGCGAGAGTCGAGGGACGAGCGGACACGAAGCGCCCACGGGTCATGACGCCGGCGACACACGGCACCGGCGCGTGCGCAACTTCTACGGGAAGCCGGACCACCGCGCCTGGATCTGGCTCCGCCCCTACGAGCCACCCGCGGAGAGCCCGGACGACGAGTACCCCTTCTGGCTGAACACCGGCCGGGTGGTGGAGCACTGGCACACAGGGTCCATGACCCGCAGGATCCCGGTCCTGCACCGGGCCATGCCCCGCGCCTACGCCGAGGTCAACGCCGAGGACGCCCGCGAGATGGGGATCCGTGACGGGCAGAGGATCCGTCTGGTGAGCCGGAGGGGCTCCGTGGAGTTGGAGGCGCGGATCGACTTCCGCGGGCAACCCACCCGGGGCCAGGTCTTCGTCCCCTTCTTCGACGAGGGGATCCTCATCAACGAGGTCACCCTCGACGCCTACTGCCCCATCTCCCGCGAGCCCGACTACAAGAAGTGCGCGGTGCGCATAGAACGAGTCGGCTGATGGTCGCGCGGCGCGAGCACCCTTCCACCCTGGCCGTCCTCAGACGCCTCGGCTCCATCGGAGTCATGGTGGCGGGCATGCTCGTGGTGGTGGTCTTCTTCGGTCCCAGCGGCCATGACGAGCACGACTACCGTGCGGTGGCTGCGGTCGACTACCAAGGCACGGGCGAGCCCATCGCCGCCGAGGCCGACGTCTTCTTCGACCTCCATGGGGACCTCGACGTCGTCTCCTCCACCGAGGAGTCGCCGCACATCGCCGTGAGTTCCCTGGAGGCGCGGCGCTCGCGCCGGGCCTTTCCGGGGGCACCGCCGTTCATTCCCCACGAGCTTCGGCCGGAGCTCCAGCGGACCCAGGACTGCGCTCCCTGCCACAGCATCGGCGGGTACACGCCCGAGTTCGTGACCTACGCGCCCCGCACCCCGCACCCCACGTACTCCAACTGCCTCCAGTGCCACGTACCGCGCACCACGGATGACCTCTTCCGGTCCACCGACTGGGCCACGGTGGCGTGGCCCTCGTTGGGCACGGTGGCCTTCGAGGGCGCGCCGCCGATCATCCCGCACCGGCTGGACCTGCGGACCAACTGCCTGACCTGCCACGGGGGCCCCGCCGCCGCGCGGGAGATCAAGACCACCCACCCGGAGCGGTTCAACTGCCGCCAGTGCCACGTGACCCGGGACGAGTCGGAGGACGTATTCTCCAGGCCGATGAACCCGGAGGACCGCCCATGAAGACGAGGATCGTCCCTTTCGTGTGGGCCGCCGCCCTGCTCACCGCCTGCGGCGGGCCGCCCGCGGACCCGCCCTCCACCACGCTGGAGATCGACTCCATGGTGCCCCGTGACGTGCGCGGCATCGATTCCGCTCCCATGGAGGGACTCGACCTGGCGGGCGTGGACTCCTTCCTCGTGGCCAAGCGCACGGGGATCGTGGCTCACTATCCGTGCACGTCCTGTCACGTGCATCCCATCGGGGACCGGCCTTCGTCCCTGCGGGCCCTGCACGAGAGCACCGCGAAGCACGGAACCACGTACGGGGCCCAGTGTCAGAAGTGCCACACCGGGACAAACCCGGGAGCCATTCCCATCCGGTGCGCGGACTGCCACGCACGGGAAGGCGAGGAGGGCTGGGCGCCCAGCGGCCGGTCGCACCTGACGGTCCAGTTCACCCATCCCAACGAGTCGCCCGAAGTGTGCTTCACCTGCCATGCGCGGGAGAACCCCGGTCTCTTCGCTCTCCACGACGGGCAGCGGGCCACCATGGACCAGGCCTACCGGCTCTGCGCCGGATGCCACTATATGCAGGCGGAGGACTGGGTGGGCGGCGCCCACGGCAAGCGGATCGCGGGGTGGCGCGGCGAGCGGGTCGTCCTGAGCTGCACCGGGTGCCACAACCCCCATTCGCCCCGGTTCCCCATCCGCGAGCCGATCAGTTTCCCCAAGATTCCCAGACGGGAGGCCTCACACTGAGCACCGACAAGCGGGAGATGACCTTCGAAGACGTGCTGCGTTGGCAGGGGATGTCCCGTGCCCTCGAGCGCCGCCTGGAGGACGAGGGGCGGGCGGAAGGCGAGTGGTGCACCCCGGAGGAATGCACGTGCGGAGGGGGCGGCCCTGCCGGGACAGCGGGAGCCGACGAGGGAATTCCCGCCGAGGGTTGGGTGAACGGCGAGGCGATCCCCGCCGAAGCGTGGGCCAGCGGAGACCTCCACGCCCTCCACGGGAGTCCGGAGCTGGGCGAGGCCCCAACCACGGCTGGCGCGCGCGCGGGCGCTCCCGCGGTGACGCCCGGATCCGACGCCGCGCCCCGGGTTCCGGGCGCCGAGCTCCTGGAGAAGCCGTTGAACCGGCGGCGCGCCCTCGGCACCCTCTTCGGTACCCTCTTCGCCGGGACGCAGGCGGCCGGAGCCTGCACCAGCCTGATCCCCCTGGACGAAGACAAGAAGGAAGAGATCCTCCTGGACTGGCAGGACAAGCTCAAGGGGAACTTCCGGCGCATGACCGACGCCGAAAAGGCGGAGACCATCCACCGCCTGGAGCGTCTGGCCCGCCTGCGGCGTGGCGTGGATCTGAACATCACCACCACCGATGCCCCCGAAGGGGTGCTCTTCGGCTACGCCTTCAACATCTCCAAGTGCAAGGGATACCGGGAGTGCGTGGCGGCCTGCGTGAAGGAGAACAATCAGGACCGCCGGACCGGGATCCAGTACATCCGCATTTTCGAGATGGAGGGCTCGGAGGTCGACTTCGAGCACGCCACGGCGGAATACCAGCACGACGTCCCGGCCGAGGGGCATCTGTACCTGGGCACCCAGTGCTTCCAGTGCGGCAGCCCTCCCTGTGTGGAGGTCTGCCCGGTGGGTGCGACGTGGAAGGAGCCGGACGGGATCGTGGTCATCGACTACGACTGGTGCATCGGGTGCCGGTACTGCATCGCCGCCTGCCCCTACTGGGCGCGGCGCTTCAACTGGGGCGAGCCCGAGATTCCCACGGAGGAGATCAACCCCAATCAGCACTACCTGGGGAATCGGCTACGCAGGAAGGGGTGCGTGGAGAAGTGCACCTTCTGCATCCAGCGTTCCCGTGTGGGGCGCCTCCCGGCGTGCGCCGAAGCGTGCCCCACCGGCGCGCGGGTGTTCGGCAACCTCCTCGACCCCGACTCCGAGATCCGCTGGGTGCTGGAGAACAAGCAGGTCTTCCGGTTGAAAGCCGACCTGGGGACGGATCCGCAATTCTTCTACTACATGGATTGAACCGCGACCCATGTTGAGAGACCTGCTGCGAGACCTCAAGGCCTTCCTGTTCTCGGCGCTGGACGCCGCGACTTCCGGGGGAAGGAAGTACCACGTCTGGATGGGCACGCTCACCGGCTTCATCCTCCTGGGTGGCTACGCGTACATGATCCAGCTCCGCGACGGCCTCCAGGTCACGGGGATGACGGACCACGTGAGCTGGGGGCTCTACATCTCCAACTTCTCCTTCCTCGTGGGGATGGCCGCCGCCGCGGTGATGCTGGTCCTTCCGGCGTACGTCCTCAAGGACGTGGACTTCACCAAGGCCGTCCTCATCGCGGAGGGTGTGGCGGTATCGGCGCTGGTGATGTGCCTGGGCTTCGTGGTGGTGGACATCGGGAGCCCGTTCCGGGCCTGGCACATGATGCCGGTGGTGGGATCGCTCAACTGGCCGCGGTCCATGCTCGCCTGGGACGTCATCGTGTTGAACGGATACATCGTCCTCAACTCGTGCATCCCGCTCTACATCCTCTTCTCCCACTACAGGGGAAAGCAGCCGAGCAAGCTCTACATCCCGTTCATGTACCTGTCGGTGTTCTGGGCGGTGAGCATCCACATGGTCACGGCGTTCCTCCTGGCCGGGCTCCCCGCCCGGCCGTTCTGGAACAGCTCCCTCATGGGGCCCCGCTTCCTCGCCTCGGCCTTCGCGGCCGGACCGGCGTACATGATCCTGGTGCTCTCGTTCATCAAGGCGAACTCCGAGTACCCCATCGAAGACGCGGCCATCTCGAAGCTCGCCATGGTCGCCACGGTCGCCGCCCAGGTGAACCTGGTCATGATCGGGTCGGAGGTGTTCAAGGAGTTCTACTTCCCGACCCACCACAGCATCAACGCCCAGTACCTGTTCTTCGGCCTCCACGGTCACGACGCTCTGGTCACCTGGATCCGGACGTCCATCGGAGTCAACATCGTGGCCACGGCGATGCTGATGCTCCATCCGATCCGGCGTGACCCGCGGTGGCTCCGGGCGGCCTGCATCGCTCTCTTCATCGCCATCTGGATGGACAAGGGGATGGGGTTGGTGATTCCCGGCTTCGTGCCGTCCCCCTTGCACGAGATCGTGGAATATCAGCCCACCTGGGTGGAGTTCGCCGTCACCGGCGGGATCTGGGCCCTCGGCCTGTTCGTGCTGACGGTCCTTGTCCGGGTGGCGCTCCCCATCGAGCTTGGCCAGATGAGGAGCCCCTACCTGACCGAAGAAGAACTAGCGGCCGCCCAGGAAGCAGCCTCGTCCCACTGACCCGGCCGGGACGGCCCGGCGCGGCTCCGTGAGAGGGCCACCCGCACCACGGAGGTAGCACACGGATGGACCGGAAGGTTCTCCTGGTCGACGACGATCCGGACGTGCTCCGATCCCTGTCTCGAGCCCTTGAGACGCGGCACTTCCACGTCCGCACCGCACCCAGCGCCCAATCCGCTCTGGCGGCCATCGCCGCCGACCCGCCGCATATCGTCCTCTCCGACGTGCGCATGCCCTCGGTGGACGGCATCGAGCTGCTGCAGATCCTCCGGTCACGGGTTCCCGACATCCACGTGATCCTCATGTCGGGCCACGACGACCTCCCCGTCGTGTCGAAGGCCATGGGAGAGGGGGCCGCGGACTTCCTGGTGAAACCGCTGGACCTCAACCAGCTGTGGTCGGTGGTGGAGCGGGTGCTCGACGAACCGGCGCCCACCCCGGCCGACTCCGACGTCCACGAGGGACCCGATCCCATCCGACCTCGACTGGTGGGCGGCGATCCCCGCATGGTGGAGGCGTTCAAGGTGGCCGGCAGGCTGGCGCGCACCTCCACCAACGTGCTCGTCCGGGGGGAGGGGGGCGTGGGGAAGGAGTTCCTTGCCCGGTTCATCCATGATCAATCGGAAAGGGCCGGAGACCCGTTCGTGGTGGTCCGGTGTGCTTCGCTCTCCAGGAGCCTCCTCGAGGTGGATTTGTTCGGACACGTCCGGGGCGCCATGGCGGGCGTGGCGGGGGCCCGCCAGGGCCAGTTCGAGGCCGCGGGGGCGGGAACCATCTTCCTCGACGAGATCGGACGTACGTCCATCGAGGTCCAGTCCGCCCTCATGAGCGTCCTTGAAGAGAAGGAGTTCCGGCCCGTGGGCTCGACCTCGCCGATTCCGGTCCGGGCCAGGGTCATCGCCGCCACGCACAGGAATCTCGGCGAACTGGTGGCGGCCGGATCGTTCCGCGAGGATCTCTACTACCTGTTGCGTGTGGTCGAAATCTACCTTCCGCCGCTTCGCGACCGGATGGGGGATCTCACCCGTCTGGCGGATCACCTGGTGGCGCAGGCCTGCCGCTCGCTGGGGAGCCCTCGCAAGCGGCTCTCCCCGGAATCCATGGAAGCGCTCCGCGGTCACACCTGGCCGGGGAACGTGCGCGAGTTGAACAACTGCCTCACCCGGGCCGCGGTGGTTTGCACCGGGGCCACGATCCTCCCCGAACACCTCACCCTCACGCCGGACCGCGACGGCTCGTCCGAAGCGATTCCCACCCTGGCCGAGGTGGAGCGGAGACACGTGGAGCGCGTCCTCACGGCCACCCGGGGACGGAAGACCCGTACCGCGGCGATTCTGGGAATCTCCCGGCCCCGACTGGATCGCCTGATCCGAAAGTACGGTTTGGGGCCCCACGAGTCCTGATCCCCGATTCGCACCGGGAATGTCCCCAGGAACGCCGTTCGCGATGTAACGATGTCGTGAATTTGTAACATTATGTTACGTTCCACGAACTCCGCCACATCTCCGTATTCAACCCATCTCGTTTCGTACCAATAGGATACGATAGTCGGTCAAGCGATCCGCCGTCCATGTCGATGAAGTGGGGGCAGTCACCCCCCATCAGAGGCACAGGACATGTTCGGACACTTCCATCCCTCCTTCGCGGGCCGCTCCATCTTCATCGCAGCCACCGCGGTCCTGGCCTTCGCGCCGGGCGTATCCGGGCAGACGCGGGTCGTGATCGCGGGGAGTCCCCACGACTTCCGCAGCGCCTCGTCCGTGGCCAGTGGAGCCCTGGACGACTCCGGCTGCGTCACCTGCCATGCACCCCGGAGGGACGCGACGGTGGAATTCGCCCTCTACGGGGAGGAGCGGGACGCCCTCCTCGCTCCGGGAGAGCCCGACTCGGGCACGCGGCTGTGCCTCTCCTGCCACGACGGTATGTCGGCCTCCGACGACTTCTTCGGACTGGCCGCGGAAGACAACCACCCCGTGTCCGTGGAGTACGACGACCGCACGTCCGCCCGGCTGCACTCCCCGCAGGCCGTGGAGGACGGCGGGATCAAGCTCTTCGACCATGGATCCGGAGACCGCGTGGAGTGCGCGTCGTGCCACAACCCCCACGACAACTCCCGGGGGAACTTCCTGCGTACGTCCAACGCGGGAAGCGCCATGTGCATGACGTGCCATGCGTACTGAGGTCACGGTCACGGAATCAGGCCACCCAGGCTCGTGATGCCGAAGCTGACGTCATACGCCGGACGCCGCATCCCTCTGTACTGCCGGGCCGTCACGTCCATGCGGACGCCCGGGCCATCGCCCACGACACCGAGGATCGCGACACCCAGGTAGATTCCGAACGGCGTTCCGCCGACCCACCCACCCCCCGCGACCCAGGCCGAGGTCCAGCCCCCACGCACGACGAGTCCTCCCGTGCTCGCTCCCCGCCCGACCACCCCGGCCACTCCCAAGTCCGGCACCAGGACCACGAGGCCTTCCGCGATCCCTTGGGGTAACGTCGCCACCGAGAGGTCCAACCCCGCCCTCGAGCCGGAGAAGTCCATCATCTGGTACTTCAGCGTCCACGGACCGACGCCATCGCCCACGACGAACCCCATGGACACGCCGTGGAGCGACCCATCCGGCTTCGCGACCTCCTGAGCCGCGGAGGGGCGAGCCGAACACACGAGCGCGACCACCACTCCAATGATCCTCTTCATCGAGCACCTCCCTCGAACTCTCATGCGACCTTCCGGAAGCTGGTCCACATCCCGGCATGCCGGCGCGGAGCCAGCCGCGTACACCGCTCCACCCCCAGCTTCCGTCCGAAGGTCCGGATGGGATGGGATAGGATCTGGGCGAGCTTGGCCTCGGTGGCGAATACGCCGCCCACCGCGAGGACCCGAGCGATCTCGTCCAGCGCCAGGTCGGACCGGGCGATGTGATAGCAGGTCCCGAAGTCCACCACCACGTCGAACGAGCCGTCCGCGAAGGGGAGGTCGCGCACGTCGGCGCGCATCAGCTCAGCGGACCCTCCCTCCTCCGCGATCCGTCTCCCCGCGGCCCGGAGGAGACCGTCGTCGATATCGACCCCCACCACCCGCGTGGGCGCCAGGAGGCGCTCGAGCACGGGGAGAGCCACTCCGGGCCCACACCCCACCTCCAGGATGCGAGCACTTCGGGGTAGCCTCAGCGTTCGCACGAAGAGCGGAACCTCGATTCGTGACTGATAGAAGTTCCTGCTCTCGAAGATCGGGAACTCCCGATATCCGCCCTGGTCCATGGCCGTCCACCTCCGTCACGAATCCACGCATTAGATTGAGGGACACGGACCGCGACCCTCCCTGCCCGCGCCACATGCTTCCAAGGTGACCGGCGCGGAGCGACGGAAGGATACGCAATGCTACGTAGAAGCTCGTGGAGCCTCCCGCCGGCCATGACGCGAACCAACGACAGCGCGCGCTGAGATGAGATTCGGACCGACCCCCCTGGCCCGGGCGACCGGAGGCATCCTGGCCCACTCCCTCCGCCTCCCCGACGGACGTCTCGTCCGCAAGGGCCGGATCCTCACGGAGGAGATCCTGCGGGAGTTGGAGGACGGCGGCTTCACGGAAGTCACCGCGGCCCTCTTCGACCCCGACGACGTCCCCGAAGACGTGGCAGCCGCGCGGATCGCGCGCGCGCTCTGCGGGACGGGCGCGGAGGTCCGCGCCCCCGGCACCGGCCGCTGCAACCTCGCGGCCACCTCCGCGGGGATCCTCACCCTGAGTCGGGATCGCATCGAGGCCCTGAACGCGGTGTCGGAGGCCGTCACGGTCGCGACACTCCACCCCGACACCCCCGTTCATCCCGGCACCCTCCTGGCCACCGTGAAGATCATCCCCTACGCCATCTCCGAGAGCACCTTGGCGCGGTGCCTGGAGACCGTGACGGGAGCCTCGCATCCTGCGGTGGGCGTCTGGGCGTTCCGCCCCCGATCCGCGGCCCTGATCCAGACGCGGCTCCCGGGGATGGACGAAAGCCTCCTCGACCGGACGGACGAGATCCTCGGCCACCGTCTCACCGCGCTGGGAAGCCACCTCGATCTCCGGATGCGCCGCGACCACACGGAGGCCGCCGTGGCCGACGCCGTGGCCCAGGCCCTGGCGGCCGGGCACGACCCCGTGCTGGTGCTGGGCGCCTCGGCGATCGGTGACCGCAACGACGTCGTACCCAGGGGGATGGAGCGCGCCGGGGCGTGCATCGTCCGCCTGGGCATCCCCGTGGACCCCGGGAATCTCACTCTCCTGGCCACGCACGGCGACCGCACCCTCCTCGGCGTCCCGGGCTGCGCCCGCTCGCCGAAGCGGAACGGTTTCGACATGGTGCTCGAGCGCGTCCTGGCCGGACGACTCCCCACGACCCACGACGTGGCGACCTGGGGCGTGGGCGGCATGCTGAAGGACTTCTCGGGCCGCCCCCAGCCCCGGCAGCCGGCCGGAGACGGAGAGGACGCCCGGTCCCGCCCCCGGATCGCCGCCGTGATCCTGGCGGCGGGCCGCTCCACCCGCATGGGAGAGCGGAACAAGCTCCTGGAGGAAGTGGAGGGGCGGCCCATCGTCCGGCGGGTCGCCGAGGAGGTGCAGGGCCTCCCCCTGGATCCGGTGGTGGTGGTGACGGGACACGAGGAGGCCCGCATCCGGGAGTGCCTCGACGGCCTCCCGGTCCGATACACCCACAACCCCGACTTCGCGGACGGGATCAGCACCTCCATACGGGCGGGAGTGGAGGCCCTCCCGCCCCAGGTGGACGGCGTGCTGGTGATCCTGGGGGACATGCCGTGGATCTCGCACCGTGACGTGGGTTCGCTCCTGGAGGCCTTCGCCCCGGACGAGGGCCGCGGGATCTGCGTGCCCGTCATGGAACGCAAGCGCGGCAATCCGGTATTGTGGGCCTCCCGCTACTTCCCTCGCCTGACCACCCTCGAGGGAGACCGGGGAGCCCGCGCGCTTCTCACCGAGTTCGCCGAAGACGTGGTCGAGGTACCGGTCCGGAGCGCCGGCGTCCTCCTCGACGTGGACACCCCCGACGTGCTGGAAAAGGCCGACAGCTGATGTTCGACTCCATCGACGACACCCGCAGCCGACTCTCCGCGCAGGGGTACTTCGCGGATCCGGGGCTTACCACCAGCCTCTTCCTGGCCCTGCGGATGCAGAAGGCCCTCTTCCTGGAAGGGGAGCCCGGGGTGGGGAAGACCGAGGTGGCGCGGGTCCTCTCGACAATCCTCGACACCCCCCTGATCCGCCTCCAGTGCTACGAGGGTTTGGACATCACCCACGCGGTGTACGAGTGGAACTATCCCCGACAGCTCATGGAGATCCAGGCCCGGAGCGCCGCGGCGGGGGGGAGAGCCACCGGAGAGGCTCCCGCCGACGCGGCGGACATCTTCTCGGAGGAGTTCCTCCTGCGGCGCCCCCTCCTGGAGGCCATCCACCGGAGCCACGAGAAGGCGCCCGTCCTCCTCATCGACGAGCTGGACCGGGCCGACGAGGAGTTCGAGTCGTTCCTCCTGGAGCTCCTGGGAGACTTCCAGATCACGGTGCCCGAGATCGGGACGTTCACGGCCGAGCACCCCCCCGTGGTGATCATCACGTCGAACCGTACCCGGGAGATCCACGACGCCCTCAAGCGCCGCTGCATCTACCACTGGATCGACTACCCTTCCGCCGATCAGGAGCTGGCCATCGTCCGGGAGAAGGTCCCCGAAGCCGAGGAGCGCCTGGCCCGGGACGTGGTGGACTTCGTGCAGCGCCTCCGCGACGAGGACCTGTACAAGCTTCCCGGCGTGGCCGAGTCGCTGGACTGGGCCCGGGCGTTGACCCACCTGAGCGCTCACCGCCTGGATGCCGCGACGGTGGACCGCACCCTGGGGCTCATCCTGAAGTATCAGGACGACGTCGACCAGATCAGGGGCGCCCGCACGGCGGCCATTCTCGAGGCCGTCCAGGAGGGGTGATGTCCGTCGAGGCGGGGCAGGTATTCCTCCACAACCTCCTGGCCTTCACGCGGGCGCTGCGCTCGGCGGGGATCCGCGTGACCCCTGCCCAGACCTCCGACCTGACCCGGGCCCTCGGCTGGGTGGGGCTGGACCACCGCGAGGAGGTGTTCCGGACGGCGCGGGCACTCCTCGTCACCCGCAAGGAGGATCTGGCCCTCTTCGAGATGATGTTCCGCCGGTTCTGGAGCGCCCCCGACGGACAGGCCCTCTCCCGGCCCCAACGGCGCCCCCCGGCCCCGCGTGAGCGGCGCAAGCCGGAGAGCCGATTCACCATCGCGACATACATGGCCTTCAAGGCCCAGTCCGCCATGGAGGAGCGAGACATCGCGGATCGCTCGGGTACCTTCACCGACGAAGAGATCCTCAACAGCAAGCGCTTCGCCGACATGACCCCCGAGGAGCTCGCCTCCGTGCGCCGGCTCCTGGAGCGGATGGAGTGGTCCGCGTCGCTCCGGACGACGCGGCGCCGGACGCCCCACCACGCGGGGAGGGACATCCACATGCGGAAGGTCCTCCGGCAGGCGAGCCGGCTGGGCACCATTCCCCCCGTCCTTCCCCGGCGCAAACGGGTGGTCAAGCCCCGCCCGGTGGTGCTCCTGGCGGACATCTCGGGCTCCATGGAGAAGTACTCCCGCCTGGTGCTCCAGTTCTTCCATGTGCTCGCTCGCGGGATGGGCGACGTGGAGACCTTCGTGTTCGGCACCCGTCTCTCCCGCATCACCCCCCAACTCCGCCTGCGGAACGTGGACCGTGCCCTGGACGAGGTGTCACGGCACGTCATCGACTGGGCCGGCGGCACCCGCATCGGGGGTTCCCTGGGGGAATTCAACCGGCGGTGGGGGCGGAGGGTGCTGAGGCGCGGAGCCGTGGTGGTGATGATCAGCGACGGGTGCGACCGGGGCGACCTGGAATCCCTGGCCCGCGAGATGCGCCGTCTGCGACACCGCGCACACGCGGTGATCTGGCTGAACCCCTACATGGGGCGGGCAGATTACACGCCCGTGGTGGGAGGAATGTCCGTGGCGATTTCGTTTGTGGATCAGCTTCTTTCGGCCCATAATGTTCAGTCATTACAGGAATTTGCCCACGCCCTCGCCGGAGCACGCCGGTCGGGGCGCAGTGTCCGGCGTCCAGGACGGCGCCCCGAAGTCAGGCAAGGAGTCCCCCAATGAAAGTCGGCGGTGAGTACACCTTCGAAGGCCCCCAGCAGATGGTGTGGGAAACCCTTCTCGATCCCACGGTCCTGGCCAGCGTCCTCCCCGGGTGCGAAAAGCTGGAACTGGTGGGCGAGGACGAGTACGAGGGCGCGCTGAAGATCAAGGTCGGCCCCGTCCAGGGCCAGTTCATGGGGAAGGTGAAGCTGGAGGACATCCAGCCGCCCGACTCCTACACGATGCAGGTGGACGGGCGGGGGGCGCCCGGATTCGTGAAGGCCACGGGGCACCTGAAGCTCCAGGCCGACGGGGCCAACACCCAGGTGACGTACGAAGGCGAGGCCCAGGTCGGCGGTCGCCTGGCCAGCGTCGGGCAGCGCCTCATGGAGAGCTCCGCCAAGGCCATCATCAAGCAGAGCCTCGACGGGCTCAACGCCGCGGTGAAATCCCGTGGTTCGGCCGCCGCCGCGGGCGTCGACGCCCCGCCGCCCCCGAAGGTGGAGGCTCCCTCCCAGGCGGAGTTCGCCGCCACCATCGCCAAAGAGGTGGCCAAGGACCTGATCCCCCCGTGGCTCCGATACGCCATCGGCGCCGCGGTAGCGGTAGGTCTGGCCTACCTCGTCTACACCCTGATCGGATAGCTGATTCCTCCAACACGGACCTGGTCCGTCCCCCGAAGGAGAAACAGACGTGATTCCCGGTGAATTCGAATACCACGCACCCTCGACGGTGGACGAGGCCGTGGCGCTCCTGGACCGGCTCGGCGACGAGGCGAAGATCCTGGCGGGCGGCCACTCCCTCGTCCCCGCCATGAGGTTCCGGCTGGCTCAGCCGGCCCACCTGGTCGACATCAACGGCATCGACGACCTCGCATACCTCCGCGAGGAAGGCGACCATCTGGCCATCGGCGCCATGACCCGCGAGTCGGCGCTGGAGCACTCGGACCTGGTCGCCCGGCGCTATCCCATGCTCGCCGACGCCGGCCACGTCATCGCCGACCCGCTGGTGCGCAACCGCGGCACGGTGGGCGGCAACCTGGCCCACGCCGACCCCGCCAACGACCATCCGGCGGTCATGCTCGCCTACGGAGCCACCCTGGTGGCCCAGGGCCCGGGCGGACGCCGCGAGATCGCGGTGGACGACTTCTTCACCGGGCTCTTCGAGAGCGCCATGGCCGCCAACGAGATCCTGGTGGAGATCCGCGTCCCGGCGCCGGGTGCCGGGAACGGCGAAGCGTACGAGAAGTTCGAGCGGAAGGTGGGGGACTACGCCATCTCCGCGGCGGCGGTCCGCCTGACGATGAGCGGAAACACCTGCACCGCCGCCCGCGTCGGCCTCACGAACGTGAGCGCCGTCCCCATGCGCTCCGCCGGAGCGGAGGCCGCCATGGCCGGGAAGGAGCTCACCGAAGAGGTGATCGAGGCCGCCGGGCAGGCCGCCGCAGGAGAGTGCGATCCCTCCGCCGACCTGCGGGGATCCGAAGCCTACAAGAGAGACGTGACGCGGGTGCTCGTGAAGCGCGCCATCCGCAAGGCCATGGCCCGCGCGCAGGGAGGTGCCGCATGACCACCAGGAAGAAGATCACGGTCACCATCAACGGCGAGGCGGTGACCCGCGAGGTGGAGCCCCGCACGCTACTGGTGCACTTCATCCGTGAGGATGCCAACCTCACCGGAACCCACATCGGGTGCGACACCACCAGCTGCGGCGCGTGCACGGTGCACCTGAACGGGAGCGCCGTGAAGAGTTGCACGGTGTTCGCCGTGCAGGCCGACGGCCAGAGCGTGGACACGGTGGAAGGGCTGGCCAACGGCGCCGAGCTCCACCCCCTCCAGGAAGGGTTCTGGGAGAAGCACGGCCTCCAGTGCGGATACTGTACCCCCGGGATGATGATGACGGCCAAGGAGTTCCTGGCCCGCAATCCCGACCCCACCGAAGAGGAGATCCGTTGGGGCATCTCGGGCAACCTCTGCCGGTGCACCGGCTACAACAAGATCGTGGAAGCCATTCTCTACGCGGCCGAGAAGCTGCGTGAGTCGGGAAAGGAGGCAGCGGTATGACGCACCTTGACGATAGCGTTCAGACGATGCACTCGGTCCCCGAGGGAAGCTCCGCTCAGGTCGAGACCACCGAGGAGATCCGCATCACGACGCCCGAGAACGTCTGCGGGATGGGCCACCGCATGAAGCGCAAGGAAGACCCGCGCTTCATCCGCGGTCAGGGCCGGTACGTGGACGACGTGAAGCTCCCGGGGATGCTCTACATGGACATCGTGCGGAGCCCCTATGCCCACGCCAAGATCCTGAACATCGACGCCAGTGAAGCGCTGGCCATGGACGGCGTGGTGGCCGTCATCACGGGGAAGGATCTGGAGGCGGCGGGAGGCCTCCACTGGATGCCGACGCTCATGTCGGACACCCAGATGGTGCTCCCCATCGAGAAGGTGGTCTACTTCGCCCAGGAAGTGTGCGCGGTCATCGCCACCGAGCGGTACATCGCCGCCGACGCCATCGAGAAGGTGTACGTGGAGTACGATCCTCTCGACGCCGTGGTGGATCCCTTCGAGGCCATGAAGGACAAGGTCATCGTCCGCGACGACAAGGAGAAGAAGACCAACCACATCTGGCACTGGGAGGCCGGAGACAAGGAGGCCACGGACAAGGTATTCGCCGACGCCACCACGGTGGTGAAGGAGAAGATGCACATCCCCCGCATCCACGTGTCGTCCATCGAAACGTGTGGGATGGTGGCCAACTACGACGCCACCATGGGGAAGATGCAGCTCTACATGACCACCCAGGCGCCCCACGCCATCCGTACGGTGTTCGCCCTGGTGAGCGGTCTCCCCGAGCACAAGATCCAGGTCATCGCCCCGGACATCGGTGGCGGGTTCGGTGGCAAGGTGCCCGTGTACCCCGGGTACGTGATCTGCGCCGTGGCCTCCCTGGTGACGGGGAAGCCGGTGAAGTGGATCGAGGACCGGAGCGAGAACCTCCAGGCGGATTCCTTCGCCCGCGACTACCACATCGAGGCCGAGATGGCCGCCGATGCCGACGGGAAGATCACCGGGATGCGGGTGAAGACGCTGGCGGACAACGGCGCCGCCGACGCCGCGGCCAACCCGTCGAAGTTCCCCGCCGGGATGTACTCCATCTGCACCGGCTCGTACGACATGAAGGCCGCCCACGTCGAGGTGGACGGGGTCTACACCACCAAGCCGCCGGGAGGCGTGGCCTACCGGTGCTCCTTCCGGGTCACCGAAGCCGTGCACATGGTGGAGCGGATGGTGGAGATCATGGCCCACCAGCTGGGTGAGGATCCGGCCGATTTCCGGAAGAAGAACTTCATCCAGCCGGACCAGTTCCCGTACAAGTCCCCCACCGGGTGGGAGTACGACTCGGGGAACTACCCCGCCGCCCTGGACAAGGCCCTGGAGATGATCGACTACCGGGCGCTGCGTCAGGAGCAGGCGGAGAAGCGCGCCCGCGGCGAGCTCATGGGAATCGGCATCTCGTCGTTCACGGAGGTGGTGGGCGCGGGGAACTCCCGGGACTTCGACATCCTGGGGATCAAGATGTTCGACTCGGCGGAAGTGAGGATCCACCCCACCGGAAAGGCCATCGCCCGCTTCGGAACCAAGTCCCAGGGGCAAGCCCACGAGACCACCTACGCGCAGATCATCGCGGAGGAGCTCGGCATCCCGGCCGCCGACATCGAAGTGGAGGAGGGAGACACCGATACGGCGCCCTACGGGCTGGGCACGTACGCCAGCCGATCCACGCCCACGGCGGGCGCGGCCGGCGTCATGGCGGCCCGGAAGATCAAGGCCAAGGCGAAGAAGATCGCCGCCTACCTCCTGGAGGTGGGCGAGGACGATCTCGAGTGGAACATGGATCGCTTCCAGGTGAAGGGCTCCCCGGATCAGCACAAGACGATCCAGGATCTCGCCTTCGCCGCCTACACGAACCATCCCCACGGGATGGAGGCGGGGCTCGAGGCCACGGACTACTACGACCCGCCCAACATGACCTTCCCCTTCGGGTCGTACATCTGCGTGGTGGACATCGACAAGGGGACGGGGCACATCAAGGTTCGCCGCTTCGTCGCCATCGACGACTGCGGGAACATCATCAACCCGATGATCGTGGAGGGTCAGGTCCACGGCGGGCTGACCCAGGGGCTGGCGCCCGCTCTGTACGAGGAGATCGTCTATGACGAGTACGGCCAGAACCTGACCGGAACCTTCGCCGACTACCTGCTCCCCACCGCGGTGGAGTCACCCAAGTGGGAGACGGGTCACACGATCACGCCCTCGCCCCACCACCCCATCGGGGCCAAGGGCGTGGGCGAGTCGCCCACGGTGGGCGCGCCGCCGGCCATCGCCAACGCGGTGGTGGATGCCCTCTGGCATCTGGGCGTGCGGCACCTCGACATCCCCATCACGCCGGAGAAGGTCTGGAAGGCGCTGCGGGACGCGGGAGTGAGCGACTGATCGGGGTCGCCCGACCCGTCGTCCCCCGGGACGGCGTCGTGGGATCGGGGCCGGGCGCGGAAGCGCCCGGCCCCTCTTCGTCCCCCGACGGGGTGGTTATCATTCGGAGTCCCACTCCAGAAAGCAGGTAGTACCATGTTCGACGAATTCTTCCACACGGCCCAGGAGCTTCGCGCCGCGGGAAAGCCCTTCGCCACCGCCGTGGTGGTGCGGGCGGAGAAGCCCACATCGGGCAAGCCCGGGGACCGCGCCATCGTCACCCTCGACGGCACCATGCACGGATGGATCGGCGGGAGCTGCGCCCAGCCCACCGTGGTCCGGGAGGCGCTCCGGGCCATGGCCGACGACACCAGCCGGCTCATCCGTCTCTCTCCCGACCCCGGCACGAATCCAGTCCCCGACGGCATCATGGAGGTCCCCATGACCTGCTTCAGCGGAGGTACGTTGGACATCTTCATCGAGCCCCATCAGCCGGCCACCCATCTCCTCGTGGTGGGGAGCCTCCCCGTGGCGCAGGCGCTGGCGCACCTGGGCAAGGCCATGAGCTACCGGGTCACCGCCGTGGATCCCACGGGGAGCGGGTCCATGGCCCACGCCGACGAGGTGCTGCGCGACGTCGCGGACATCCCCTCCCGGGTGACGCCCCTGACCTTCGTGGTGGTGGCGACCCACGGAGAGTACGACGAGCCGGCGCTGAAGGCCGCCGTGAACGCGGGAGCCCCCTACATCGGGCTGGTGGCCAGCCGGACACGAGGGGAGGCCGTCCTGGCGTCGCTGGCCCAGGACGGCCTCGGGGAAGACGGCCGGGCGGCCATCAAATATCCCGCCGGCCTGGACATCCAGGCCAAGCGCGGAGACGAGATCGCCGTGTCCATCGTCGCGGAGATCGTCCAGACCAGGCGGGGGATGGGGGCGCTGTCGTGGACCGGGGCGGAGGAGGAGGCGAAGGGGTGCTGTGGGGGAGGCTCCGGCGATGCCGCCGGCGCGGCTCCGGAGACCGCCCTCGACCCCATCTGCGGGATGACGGTGAAGATCGAAGGGGCACACCACACCTTCGATCACGAAGGACGGACGTACTACTTCTGTTGCGGGGGATGCCGCACGAAGTTCGCCGCGGACCCGGAGGCCCACCTGGCCGGAACGGTGTGACGCTGGCGTCGCGAGCGCGCCGGGCCCTCGTCGGAGCGGCCATCGCGCTGGCCACTCACGTGCCGGCCACCGGGCGGGGAGTTCCACGAAGCCTGGAAGAATCGCTCCGCCGGTACCGCAGGTCGGCCGAGCGGGGAAACACCGCGGTCCGGGAGCACGTCCACCGGTTGGCGAACAAGAGAAAGAGCCCCCCGGCGGCAGGCGCCGGGAGGCTCTTTCGTTCGCGGGATCGTGAAGTGCAGCTCTAGAGCTTCGTCACGTTCTCGGCCGCAGGACCCTTGGGGCCCTCGGTGATTTCGAACTCCACCCGATCACCCTCGTTGAGAGAGCGGAAGCCATCGGACTGGATCGCCGAATGGTGCACGAAGCAATCCTTGCTGCCGTCCTCGGGGGTGATGAAGCCGAAGCCCTTCTGATCGTTGAACCACTTCACGGTTCCGGTCGTACGCATCATCCAACTCCTGATACAGAAACGGTCCTGGCCGAAACGTCCGGTTGACCCGAACCGCCGACTCATGACCCACGTGGTGAAAACCCCCCACGCCGGGGATGTGGCACCGTGCCACACAAAAAACGCCGGGATCAACCCAATGTGACTGGCGGGTTCCCGGCGCTCCTATTCAGGTACTGCGAAGAAACTCTGTCACAACGGTCCTTACCCGACAGGCCATAAAGTCGCTCCTGCCCCCCGCCGGGTCAATAGTGGTGTCGACGAGAACCCGGCGCACGCCACTGTGGCATCCCAGAAGAGGGGATGGCAATATTGAGAAGGCAGCGTGTAAACCGTCACCCCGGGAGATGACCCGATGAAGAAGCTCGTTCTCGCCATGGCCGTGGTGCTCTTTTCGCCGTGGGCAATCACCGCCCAGGACAGCACCGCCGCGGACGACTTCGAGGCCACCCTGAACTATCGGCAGGGGCTCATCACCATCGGCGACGACCTCGCCACCCTGGACGTGCCCGAAGCCTTCCGTTTCCTCGGCCCGGAAGACGCGCGCCGCCTCCTGGTGGATGGATGGGGCAACCCGCCCATGGACCCGCCCCTGGGGATGATCCTCCCGGCCGACCTGAGCCCGTTGAGCTGGGAGGGGTGGGCCGTCGTGATCACCTTCGAGGAGGACGGCTACGTGGAGGACGACGACGCGTCCGACATCGACTACGCCGACCTCCTGGCGGAGATGCAGTCGGACACCCGGGAGAGCAGCGACTATCGTGTGCAGGAGGGATATCCGCCCATCGAGCTGGTCGGGTGGGCCGCCCCTCCCCACTACGACGCCGACGAGCACAAGCTCTACTGGGCCAAGGAGCTCGCTTTCGGCAGCGAGGAGGACCACACCCTCAACTACAACGTGCGCATCCTGGGGCGGAGAGGAGTCCTGGTGCTCAACGCCGTGGCCGTGATGGACATGATGCAGACGGTGGAGGCCGACATGCAGTCGGTGATGGACTTCGTGAACTTCAACGAAGGTCACCGCTACGGCGACTTCATGCCGGGAGCGGACAAGGTGGCGGCCTATGGCATCGCCGGGCTCATCGCGGGTAAGGTGGCCGTGAAGGCGGGGCTGTTCAAGGTACTCATCGGCCTGATGGTCGCCATGAAGAAGTTCGTGCTCGTCGCCGTGGTGGCGGTGGCGGCGTTGGTGAAGAAGGCGATGGGAGGGAAGGGGGCCGAATCCGAAGCGTAGCCCTCGTGCGCCCATGGGTGGCGCTCTCGGCACTGGGGCTCCTCCCGGCCGTGCTGACGGCACAGACGGGGAGTTCCGGCACCGCCGTGGGAAGCCGCGCCGACGAGACCGTGGTGACGGGTTTCGTACTCGACAACCTCACCCGCACGCCGGTTCCCGACGCCATGGTGGTCGTGGACCTGCAGGGGCCGGGAGCCGTCACCGACCGGGAGGGACGGTTCCGTATCGAAGTCCCTTCATCGTGGCGCGGGCTCGCCATCTCCATCACCGCCCAGCATCCTCGATACTGGAGCACCCGCGAGCCGTTGGTGGTCTTTCCCGGTGAGAACACCGCCCATCCCCTCCTCCGACCGAAGGCGTATCAGGACGGTGGAGGGTCCGGATATGCGGCGTGCGCCAACCTTCCCACCCACCTCAGTATCCCGGCATTGAGGTACTACCGTGAAGAGGGGCCCATACTGGCGGGATTCGTCGTGGACTGCGGGAAAGCCGGGCCCGCGGCGGGAGCCACCGTTTCCCTCGATGGATTCAGGATGGGGACGGCCACCGACTCGACGGGGTACTTCCAACTGCGCCTCCCCGAACCCATGGTGGGCCGGGACGTATCCTTCCTGGTGGATCTCCCGGGGGCCGTTCCCCGCAGCCGGTCCTTCACTGTGGCGCCGGGAGTCAACGCCTTCCGCGTCCTGACGTCCGCGGCGGCTCCCACCCTCGAACAGCTCTGCGCCTCCGATGTCGGTGCATGTCAGGCGGAGACGAGGAGGTTGGAAAGCGCGTCGGCGTTGACCGGCTCCGTCACCGACGAGGTAACCCACGCGCCCCTCACGGATTTCCGCCTCACGGTGAACGACTCCGTGGTGGCTCCCCTCCTCTGGGGTGAATCGGGATATCTCGTTCATCTCCCCGACCGTCTCGTCGGAGACTCCGTGGTCCTCGGCCTGGAGCGCGAGGGATACAGGGCATGGGTGGACACCATGACGGTGGGAAGGGGCGGGTACCGGGTGGACATAGCGCTCGTGACGGAGGAAGAGGCTGCGCGACGGGAGGCGTCGGAAGCGGGCCGGCGGCAGTGTGAGCTCGTCGGGTCCGGACAATACCAGATCCCGCCCCCACCTTCCGACACCCTCCCCCCGTGGATTCTCGGGCGCGTGACCGACGCGGGCATTGGT
>JAOUPR010000150.1 GCA_029879725.1 Gemmatimonadota bacterium
CTACACATCTCCCGACGCCGTCCTCGGCGTCGTCGGCCTCGGGTACGTGGGGCTCCCCCTCTGCGTGGAGGCGGCCAAGGCCGGGATCCGGGTGCTGGGGTTCGACGTGCAGCGCCGGGTGGTCGACCTGGTGAACCGGGGTGAGTCGCACATCCAGGACGTCGACGGCGCGGACGTGCAGCAGCTCGTGTCCGACGGGCTCCTGGAGGCCACCACGGACATGGCGCGCATGGCGGAGTGCGACGCCATCTCCATCTGCGTTCCCACGCCCCTCTCCAAGACCCGTGATCCGGACATCTCCTTCGTGATCTCCGCCACCGAGTCGGTGGCCGCGGCGCTGCGGGCCGGGCAGCTCATCGTGCTGGAGTCCACCACCTATCCCGGAACCACGCGGGAGGTGCTCCTTCCGGCGCTGGAGGCCGGAGGGATGAAGGTGGGCCAGGACTTCTTCCTCTGCTTCTCGCCCGAGCGCGTGGATCCCGGAAACCAGGTCTGGGTCACCAAGAACACGCCCAAGGTCATCGGGGGGATCACGCCGGAGTGCACGGCCGCTGGAATGGCGCTCTACCACCGCTTCATCGACACCATGGTGCCCGTGTCGTCGGCGGAAGCCGCGGAGCTCACCAAGATCCTGGAGAACACCTTCCGGGCGGTGAACATCGGGCTCGTGAACGAGACGGCCATCATCGCCGATCGGCTCAACGTGGACGTCTGGGAGATCATCGACGCCGCGGCCACCAAGCCGTTCGGCTTCATGAAGTTCACGCCCGGGCCGGGGCTGGGGGGACACTGCATCCCGGTGGATCCCCACTACCTCTCCTGGAAGATGCGCACCCTCAACTACAAGACGCGCTTCATCGAGCTGGCCTCGGAGATCAACGCCGAGATGCCCATGTTCGTGGTGGGGAAGGTCCGGGACGCGCTGAACCGGGCCCGGAAGCCGGTGAACGGCTCGCGGGTGCTGGTGTTGGGGGTGGCCTACAAGCGCGACATCGACGACGTGCGCGAGTCACCCGCGCTGGACGTGATCCGGCTGCTGGAGCAGGACGGAGCCGAGGTTCGCTATCACGACCCGTACGTCCCGGTCATCCACGAGAACGGCCACGAGCTGCGATCCTCCGACCTCAGTGACGAGATCCTCGACTGGAGCGACGCGGTGCTCATCCTCACCGACCACTCGGAGTTCGACTATCCGAGGATCGTGGCGAACTCCCACGTGCTGGTGGACGCGCGGAACGCCACCGCGGAGATCACCGCCGACGAGCCCACGGCGTCGCCGAGCCGGTGGGTGGTGAAGGCCGAGGCGTAGGAGACGGTGTCGGAGGGGCGAGAGCGCGGGGGATCATGAGGCTCCTGGTGACCGGAGGCGCCGGCTTCATCGGATCGACCCTGGTCCGTCATCTCCTGGATCGGCGGTCCGGCGTCTCCATCGTGAACCTCGATGCCCTCACCTACGCGGGGAGCCTGGACAACCTCACCGGGGTCATGCACCACCGCGATCACCGGTTCGTGCACGGCGACGTCTGCGATGTCGAACTGGTGCGGGGCGCCATGGAGGGAGTCGACGCCGTGGTGAACCTGGCGGCCGAGTCCCACGTGGACCGGTCGATCCGGGAGCCGGCGCCCTTCGTCCGGTCCAACGTGACCGGAACGCAGGTGCTCCTCGACGTGGCCCGCGAGGCGCGCGTGAAGCGCTTCCTCCAGGTGTCCACGGACGAAGTGTACGGCCACCTGACCTGGGCCGATCCCGACGGGGACGACCCCGGGGACTCCTTCCTGGAGTCGAGTCCCCTTCGGCCGCGCTCGCCGTACGCCGCCTCCAAGGCGGCCGCCGACCTCCTGGTGGAGGCGTCGCGCCACACGTACGGGATGGACACGGTGATCGTGCGCGCCTGCAACACGTACGGGCCGCGCCAGCACCCGGAGAAGCTCATCCCCATGGTGATCACGCGGGCGGCGGCGGGAGAGAACGTCCCCCTCTACGGAGACGGACTCCACGTGCGCGACTGGCTCCACGTGGACGACCACTGCCGGGGGATCGTGGCCGCGCTGGAGAAGGGAGAGCCCGGCGGCATCTACAACCTGGGCCGCGGTGCTCCCCGAACGAACCTCCAGCTGGTGGAGGATCTCCTCGACCTCATGGACGCCCCCCGCTCGCTCATCACCTTCGTGGAGGATCGCCCCGGCCACGACCGCCGCTACGCCGTGGACTGGCTGCGGGCGTTCCGGGACCTGGAGTGGGAGCCCTCGGTGGACCTGGACGAAGGGTTGCTGCGCACGGTGCACTGGTACCAGGAGCAGAGTGAATGAGCCGCGAGCACGACGTGGAGAAGATCGCCGAGGCGCTGTCCGCCGCCGGGAGGGGGAGCGGGGTCGGTCGGGGACGTGTCGGAGGTGTGGGTGGGCAACGAACACCGGCGCGGATAGTGGGTTATATTGAGGATTGATTTGATGACGGCCTTCTGACCGATTCCGATGATAAAGTCTGCTCTCAAAGCCCTACTCGGTTCCCGCCACAAGCGTGAGGCGAAGAAGCTCCAGCCGCTGATCGACGAGATCAACGAGCGCTACGAGTCGTACGCGTCCCTCTCCGAGGACGCCCTGAAGGGGAAGACCGAGGAGTTCAGGGGGCGTATCGCCGAGGCCACCGCGGAGTTGCGGTCGCAGATCGAGGCGAAGAAGGAGGAGAAGCGCCACTCCGAGGAGCCGTCGGAGCGTGAGGTCCTCTCCATGACCATCGGGGAGTTGGAGAAGCAGCTCCTGGACACCATCGAGGACACGCTGGAGGAACTCCTTCCCGAGGCCTTCGCCGTGGTCAAGGAAGCGTGCCGCAGGCTCAACGGCACGGAAGTGATCGTCACCGGGCAGAAGCTGATCTGGGACATGATCCCCTACGACGTGCAGCTCATCGGGGGCATCGCGCTGCACCGCGGCATCGTGTCGGAAATGGCCACGGGTGAGGGAAAGACCCTGGTGGCCACCATGCCGGTGTACCTCAACGCGCTGGCGGGGCTGGGCGTGCACCTGGTCACGGTGAACTCCTACCTGGCCCAACGGGACGCCGAGTGGATGGGCACCGTGTACCGGTACCTCGGCCTCACGGTGGACTGTATCGACCTGCACGAGCCGGGCACGCCGGATCGCCGGGCGGCCTACGGAGCCGACATCACGTATGGAACCAACAACGAGTACGGCTTCGACTATCTGCGCGACAACATGGTGCACACGCTCGAGCAGCGGGTGCAACGTGGACATCACTACGCCATCATCGACGAGGTGGACTCCATCCTCATCGACGAGGCGCGCACGCCCCTGATCATCTCCGGCGCGGTGGGGCGTGACACCTCCACCCCCTTCAAGCAGTTCAACCCGCTGGTGGGGAACCTCTACAAGAAGCAGCTCCGCCTCACCAACGAGTTGATGAGCGAGGCCGAGAAGCATCTGGCCGCCGAGGATCAGTATCCGGCGGGCGAGAAGATGCTGGCGGTGAAGCGGGGGATGCCCAAGCACAAGAAGTTGCTCAAGCTCTTCGCAGACGATCCTTCGCTGCAGACGCTGGTGAACAAGGTGGAGGCCGACTACATGCGCGACAAGCGGCTCCACGACGTCGACGAGATGCTCTACTTCGCCATGGACGAGAAGGGGCACAACGTGCACCTCTCGGACCGCGGCATCGACGAGATGTCCCCCGGTGATCCCGAGGCGTTCACCATTCCGGATCTGTCGGGAGACATCGGCGCGATCCAGGAGAGCGAGACCTTCTCGGTGGACGAGAAGCGCGAGAAGATCCAGGCCCTGGAGGCGGAATACGCCGACAAGAGCCAGAAGATGCACGTGATCCATCAGCTCCTGAAGGCGTACACCCTCTTCCAGAG
>JAOUPR010000151.1 GCA_029879725.1 Gemmatimonadota bacterium
CCTCCGGTACGTTCCGGTCATCGAACCCCATGGCCAGGATGACCCCGTCGCGGATCAGGACGCCCGGGTTGGAGATCGCTTCGTCCTCCATCCCCGAGAAGAGCCGCCCCCCCACCACGACCAGATCGCCGGGGCGGACTTCCGGGTGCTCGAAGCCGAGGCGGGTGACCCTCCCCCGTGGCCCCACCGCCCATCCGGTTCCGTCATCGGTGAACGCGACCGCCCAGTGGCTCCGCGTGTCGGCCACCCGCCAGCTCGCGCCCCCATCCGGGGACCAGCTGATCCCACCCGGGCCCGCCGCGGCCACGAGGTGTCCGCCCGCTCCATTGGCGCGAGCCGCTCCGTAGATGGGCCCGATCAGCGCGGGCTCACCGGCTGCCGTCCACGTCGCCCCCGCATCGCTCGACACCGCCACCCGGGCACCGGCGAAAGGGAGCCCGATGGCGCCGCCGGCCACGAACCCGAACCCGTCGGGGCCCATCTCCACCGAGGTGGCCCCGGCCGCTTCCGCCGACACCAGGGGGAGATCCTGGACGGTCCAGGTGAGTCCCCGGTCGTGGCTGGTCAAGAGGCGGGGGCGCGAACCGTTCCCCGTGGCGACGGAGATCCGACCCTCCGGGGAGGCCGAGAGGCACGTTCCGCTGGCGGCGAACCCGCCTTCTCCCGGGAGCGCCGCCGGAAGCGTCTCGGGCGGGACGCGTGTCCAACTCCGCCCCCCGTCTTCCGTGCGCAGCAGGTACAGGGCTCCATCGACTTCGTCCCCGTACGCGAATCCCAGCGTCCCATCCACGAAGTCCATGCAGTCGAGGAAGCCCTCCGGGTGGTCCATGACGAAGGTCTCGTCCCAGCTCACTCCACCATCCTCGGTCCGGAAGATGCGGGAGAGGGGACCCGTCCCCGAGCTGAGGAGCACCGCGGTGCCCGCGTCCACCGCCGCGATGTCGCGGAACTGGAGATCCGCATGCCCTTGCACGACGGAATGCACCCAGGTGGCCCCCCCGTCTTCGGTGCGCGCCCACGTCCCACCGTGCCCGCTCACCCAGACCACGTCGGGGCTCACCGGCGCGATGGCCTGGAGGAGGACGTCGGTGAAGGGCGCCGTCAGCGGGGTGGCGACGAGGATCTCCTCGCCGTGCCCGGCCGCGCCACCGGTATCGCATCCCGTCCACGACACCATGGCCAGGATCAGAAGGCTGGTGGCGTGTCGCGGAGGTGTGGGGAGACGGGTCGGGATCGGCATGGCTGGCCGGAGCGCGTGGGAGACGGAGAACGGCACGCCGTTCGTTCGGAACGGCGCCGCGAATGGAACGGAAGGGACGTTTCCCGCCCCGGTCCCGCAAGAGGGACGGGCCGCCGCGGCGTTCCTACCCCACCGCCTTCCTGACCGCGGGCGCCACCTCCGTCCCCAGAAGCTCGATGGCCCGCATCACCTCCCGGTGGGGGATGGGACCCACGGTGAGTTGGAGGAGGAAGCGGTCGTGACGGAAGATTTCGTGCTGATAGAGGATCTTGTCGACGATCTGTTGCGGGCTCCCGATGAAGAGGGCACCCGGGAGGGCGGACTCGGCGTCGAAGTGGCCGCGCGTGGTGGGAGGCCATCCACGCTCCCGGCCGATGCGTGACATGGTCTCGGCGAAAGGAGGGAATGCTATGTCGGCCGCGGCTCGGGAGTCGTCCGCCAGGAAGCCGTGGGAATTGATGCTCACCTTCATCGTCGAAGGATCGTGCCCGGCCCGGCCGGCGGCATCACGGTAGAGATCCACCATGGGCTGGAAGCGATGCGCCGTGCCCCCGATGATGGCCAGCGCCATGGGAAGGCCGAGGCGCGCCGCCCGTGTGACCGACTTCGGGGTCCCGCCCACCGCGATCCACACCGGAATGGGGTCCTGCACCGGGCGCGGGTACACGGGTCGGTCGTCGATGTCCGGGCGGTGCCGTCCACTCCAGGTGACGCGCTCCTCGTGGCGGAGCCTGAGAAGGAGGTCGAGCTTCTCGGCGAAGAGCTCTTCGTAGTCGGAGAGGTCCTGGCCGAAGAGGGGGAAGGACTCGGTGAAGGACCCGCGACCGGCCATGATCTCCGCCCGCCCACCCGAGATGAGGTCCACGGTGGCGAAGTCCTGGAACACGCGTACGGGATCATCGGAGCTGAGCACGGTGACCGCGCTGGTGAGGCGGATCTTCCGGGTGCGCGCGGCCGCCGCGGCCAGGACCACCGCCGGTGTCGACACGACGTAGTCCCGGCGGTGGTGCTCTCCCACACCGAAGACGTCGAGCCCCACCTGGTCCGCCAACTCGATCTCCTCCAGGAGATCCCTCAGCCGCTGCTCGGCGCCGAGTTGCCGCCCGGTGGCGGGGTCGAAAGCGGTTTCAACGAAAGAGAAGAGTCCGATTTCCATGGAGGGTGGTCCGAGACGGGGCCGAAGGGAGTGGACGGAGACGAAGGGACTACCCCGAAGCCTCTCCGGGGTGCGGCGGCGAAACGCTTGCGCGGCGCGCGGGCCGGATTCATCCTGACCCGGGGCCGCGAGGGGCGGTCCGGCCTGCCCCGACTCCGTCTGGCTGTTGCATCAGGAGGGTATCATGGGCACCGGATCGCTTCGCATCGATGGAAGGAGATTTCCGCCCCCGACTCCGCGCCGTTTCCTGACCCTCGGGGCCGCGCTCGCCCTCGTACTGGCGATCACACCGCTGGCCGCGCAGATCCCGGGGAACGTGGACTGGTCCGTCCGCCCCGGTGGGGAAGGCGTGGTGTTCGCCGGTGAGGCCGCCCGGGGATTGAACTACGACTCCGGCGAGTCCCTCTTTGCCGGCGTCCGCATCGCGAGCCTCCAGGAACGCTCCGCCGTGTGGTTCGGCGGGGGGTACGCAGGGATGGCGGGGGCGGCGGACAATGCCGTCTCCCTGGGGGGAGGCCTGTCGTACGTGCTCGCATCCCCCACGGGGATGACGCTGGCCGCGGACGGCGGCGTGGGGATCGGGCGCCGGAGTGGATCGTGGGACTGGGTGGTTCCCGCGGGGCTCACGCTCTGGATCGACCCGGCGCCCGACGCGGCGGTCCATCCCTTCGTGAGCGCCCGCGGGTTCGTCACGGGGCGCAGCGGATACGGCGAGGACGTCGGGTTCTCCGCCGTGGGTGGCGCGCAGGTCCGGCTTCCCGGCGGGCCGGCGTTCCACGTCGCCCTGGAATGGGAGATCGCCGACGGCCAGAAGCCACTGGGTATCGGGTTGGGGATGAGCGTCGGCGGGTGAGGTAGGGGCCCGGGGATCGATCCGGCGGCTTCCATCCTGGGGATCACCGCGTCCACCATGTGCCGCGCCGGCAACCCGGCACCGCACCGCCTACGCATATCGGAACGTGGGACTACGCGAAGATGCGTAGACCGCTGCGTCCCCCGAGATCGCACCATCGATGGGTCGGCCGACGTTCGTGCGGCCGCATATCCCCCATTCGATGAGGAGGCATACCATGAGATCTTCCTACTTGACCGGCCTGCTCGCCGTCGCGGTCCTCGCGGCGTGCGACGAGCCCACGGTGCCGGAAGCGCCGGTGATGGCGGTTGTTCCCGAGGCGTCGGCTTCGTCGTCCGGCGGTGTGGCCACCCTCGCCAGCGGGAGTGGCCACATGATCGTCGGCGGCGAGCGCCGCACGTTTGCGTTTTCGGCCACGGGAAGGCGCGATGGATCTGCTTCCGGGACCTTCGAGCTCCATGCCCGACAGGCCGACAGTCGGATCCATGGAGAAGTCGTGTGCATGACGAGCTTCGGCGGGATGGCGTGGATCGGAGGCCGGGTGACCGACGGTCCGTGGGAGGGATACGACGCGGTATTCCGTGTCCTGGACCTCGGTGAAGGTGAGAAGGGAT
>JAOUPR010000152.1 GCA_029879725.1 Gemmatimonadota bacterium
AGCATCCTATTGGCAGTCGTAGCTGGCCCGCTGGTAGCCATCGGCCGTGCGGTTGTCCGTAGGGTGGTCGTTTCTGTCCCGATGACGTACCTGGATCACGAGGTCCTGAGCGTGATCGGTGAAGATCATCCGGGAAGCTGGCCGGAGTTCGGACCGAGATACCGAGTAGTCGGTGAGGTGAGGTCTCAGGACCTGGGTCCGAGTCTGGATGCGTTGGATGGCTGGCTTGCAGGTGGGGTCGACACCATCGTGGTGTCCGGTAGGTTGCCACCGCATCAGTTCGCCCTTCTCGCGGATACGGCACTCACTCACGGATGCCGATTTCTAAGCCTGTCCCAGTCTCCGGAACTGGCGGGTTTGTCTCCCAGTCGCGTGTGGGTGGAGGGCACTTCGTATCTCGAGTTCTCCTCACCGGGACTCAGGATTCCACAGCTTGCTGCGAAGAGGGTACTCGATGTGCTGGGCGCATCGGCTCTTCTCGTACTGCTTTCTCCCGTGCTGGTGACGTTGGCGGTCCTCATCAAGCTCGATTCGAAGGGCCCGGTGCTCTTCCGTCAGATACGGCCGGGACGGCGGGGTGAGCAATTCGGGATGTACAAGTTTCGGAGCATGCACTCGGACGCGGAGAAGCGGCTGGCCCAGGATCCTCTTCTCCTCCAGAAGTTCCTGGATCACGACTGCAAGCTTCCGGAGGATGATGACCCTAGGGTCACCGACGTGGGCCGATGGATGCGGAAAGCCAGCCTGGATGAACTCCCCCAACTATTGAATGTCGTGTTGGGAGACATGTCTCTTGTTGGACCGCGGCCCCTTGTTGGTCCTGAGTTGGGGCACTATGGGCAACGACAGGCTACCGTGCTCTCTGTGAAGCCCGGTATGACGGGACTCTGGCAGGTAACTGGTCGGAGTACCATCAAGTTCCCCGAGCGCGCAGGGATCGATCTCGAGTACGTGAGAGGGTGGTCGATCTTCCGAGACATCTGGATCTTGCTTCGCACTGTTCCGGCCGTGGTCACTCAGCGAGGCGCCCACTAGCTGGTGCCCACCTTCACCCTCGCCTCCCCCCACTCCCCCGCAGGTGACCAGCCCCGGGCCATCCGGGAGCTCACGGAGGGTTTGGAGCGCGGGGACCGCTCCCAGGTGCTCCTCGGCGCCACCGGCACGGGGAAGACCTTCACCATCGCCCACGTGATCCAGAACCACGGGCGGCCCACGCTGGTGATGTCGCACAACAAGACCCTGGCGGCCCAGCTCTACGGGGAACTCAAGTCGCTCTTCCCCCAGAACGCCGTCGAGTACTTCATCTCGTACTACGACTACTACCAGCCCGAGGCGTACGTCCCCTCCACGGACACCTTCATCGAGAAGGACGCCTCCATCAACGAAGACATCGAGCGCCTGCGCCTGCGGGCCACGTCTTCCCTCATGGAGCGGGAGGACGTCATCGTGGTGGCGTCGGTCTCCAGCATCTACGGCCTGGGGAACCCGGCCGACTACCGCAAGCTCATGCTCCACCTCACGGTGGGCGACGAGATGCCGCGCAAGGAGATGCTGCGCGGGCTGGTGGCCATCCAGTACAAGCGCAACGACTACCTCTTCGAGCGGGGGACGTTCCGGGTTCGCGGCGACACGGTGGAGGTCTTTCCGGCGTACGAGGAGCAGGCGGTGCGCATCGAACTCTGGGGAGACGAGGTGGAGCGCATCAGCCGCTTCGACCCCCTGACCGGAGAGGTCATTGCCGCCCTGGACCGGACCGCCATCTACCCGGCCAGCCACTACGTGACCGAACGGCGCACCATCCAGGAGATGGCGCCGCTGATCCGCGAGGAGCTGAAGGAGCAACTCGCCCGCTTCCGGGAAGACGGCAAGCTCCTGGAGGCGCAGCGCCTGGAGCAGCGCACCAACTTCGACATCGAGATGATGCTGGAGATCGGCACCTGCCCGGGAATCGAGAACTACTCCCTCTACACGAGCCGCCGGAGGACGGGAGAACGCCCCGCCTGTCTCCTGGACTATTTTCCCGAAGACTTCCTCATGGTGGTGGACGAGTCCCACGCCAGCATCCCCCAGATCACCGGGATGTACAAGGGGGACCGCTCCCGGAAACTCACCCTCATCGAGCACGGGTTCCGCCTTCCCAGCGCCCTGGACAACCGTCCCCTGAAGTTCGAGGAGTGGGCCCAGTTGGTGGAGAAGGCCATCTACGTGTCCGCCACCCCCGCGGAGTGGGAGCTGGAGCAGGCGGGGGGCGTGGTGGTGGAGCAGATCATCCGTCCCACGGGTCTCGTGGACCCCGAGGTGGACGTGCGCCCGGTGAAGGGGCAGGTGGACGACCTTCTCGCCGAGATCCGGGAGCGGGAGAGGCGAGGCGAACGGGTGCTGGTGACCACCCTGACCAAGCGCATGGCGGAGGACCTCTCCGAGTATCTGCAGAGCGTGGGGGTGCGGGTGCGGTACATGCATGCCGACGTGGACGCCATCGAGCGCATGGCCATCCTGCGGCTGCTGCGCCTGGGGAAGATCGACGTGCTGGTGGGGATCAACCTGCTCCGGGAGGGGCTGGACCTTCCCGAGGTGTCGCTGGTGGCCATCCTCGACGCCGACAAGGAGGGGTTCCTGCGCAACGCCCGCTCCCTGATCCAGACCATCGGCCGCGCGGCGCGCAACGTGAACGGCCGCGCCATCATGTACGCCGACCGCGTCACCGACTCCATGGCGCGTTGCCTGGACGAGACCGACCGCCGGCGCGCGATCCAGCTCGCCCACAACGAGGAGCACGGCATCACCCCGGAGACCATCCGCAAGAGCATCGAGGAGATCGAGTTCTCCACCCGGGTCGCGGATGCCCGCGGGGCGCCGGCACTCACCGTGGCGGAGCCCACCGGGTCGTATGCCGACGAGGTGAACCGCGAGGAGTTCGTGAAGATCCTGGAGGACGAGATGGCGCGGGCCGCCGAGGCGCTGGATTTCGAGAAGGCGGCGTTGTTGCGGGATCAGATCTTCGAGTTGAAGGCGACGCGGTGACCGCCGTGTCCTCGACCCGTATTATGATTGAGGTCTGGACGGAGGCTTCCCCTGATCGAACGCGAGTGATGGCCGATCGATGAAAGTTGCGGTGATTGGATCCGGATACGTGGGGCTGGTGGTGGGCGCCTGTCTCGCCGAGACGGGGAACGACGTGGTATGCGCCGACATCGACGCCGGGAAGGTGGCGCGCCTGAACCAGGGTGAGGTCCCCATCTACGAGCCGGGTCTCGAAGACCTCATCGAGAAGAACCTGGACCAGAGGCGCATCCGCTTCACCACGGACGTGGTGGAGGCCGTGAAGGCCTCGGAGATCATCTTCATCGCCGTGGGCACGCCGCCCGACGAGGACGGCTCCGCGGACCTCCAGCACGTGCTTGCCGTGGCCGCCGCCATCGGCGAGGCCATGGAGAGCGAGAAGATCGTCATCACCAAGAGCACCGTCCCGGTGGGAACCGCACGCCTGGTGCGCCGGGAGATCGAGTCCCGCACGGAGATTCCCGTGCACGTCTGCTCCAACCCCGAGTTCCTCAAGGAGGGCGCGGCCGTGGACGACTTCATGAAGCCCGACCGGGTGGTGCTGGGCGTGGACTCGGAGTACGCCGCCGAGAGGTTGCGGGAGCTCTACGAGCCCTTCGTGAGGACCAGCAGCGCCATCCTGTTCATGGACGTGCCCTCGGCGGAGATCACCAAGTACGCCGCCAATGCCATGCTGGCCACGCGCATCTCGTTCATGAACGCCATCGCCCAGCTCTGTGAGAAGACGGGCGCCGACGTGGACTCGGTG
>JAOUPR010000095.1 GCA_029879725.1 Gemmatimonadota bacterium
CCACGTGAGACCCGGTCCCACGAGGGCGCTCCCGTCGTTGAGGTTCGTCAGGACCAGAGCGTCCACGCCCACGAGGGGGTGGAGCTGGAGGCTCGCCTGTGCCACGGATACGTTCGAGCCCATGGTCTGCATCTCATTCCTGTTGAATGGCTTGGAGTATACCAATTCAAGTAGATTCGACACGTTCCCCACACCGAAGCCGTCGTGCATGTACTCCAGGATGACGTAGAGATCCCTCCCTCCCGGCGAGAAGCGCCGGTCCACTCCCAGCGCCGTGCGGACGGCCGTCCCCCCCCGGGGATGGGGGCGAAGGGACGCCTCGCCGCGCACGGCCGTGGCACCCCAGCTCCCGCTGAGGAAGGCGGCGGCCGCCGCCTCGTCGTGGAGGATCCCGGCCCATCCCCCCAGGGCCCATCCCGCCAGGGAGGTCTGGCCGCGGAGGAGGGCGGTGTGGAGGACGGATCCGGAGGGCGTCGTGACGGGACGGACCACCGCCTCGATCTCCGTGAACGGACCGGGGAAGACACGCACCCGCACCGCGTCCACCCCCGTCCGGTACTCCCGGAACGGGTCGGACGGGTCGAAGGGTGAGAAGGGGTCGGCCACGCTCAGCACGAGGGTGGTCCCCCACGAGATCGGTTGCCGGCCCACCGTGACCTCCACCCGACCGGCATCGACGGTGGCGTGGAGGCGATCCAGCCGGTAGGTACCGACGCTTCCGCTTCCGTTCCAGAGCGTCCCGTCCAGGTCGAGCCAGTCACCCCGGAAGGTGGACCGCTCGGCCTCGCCGGTGAAGGCGAAGCCCCCGCCGTTGCGGACCACGAAGTCCCCCGCCGCATCCACGGAGAGATGCGTCCAGCCGAGACCGGGCATGATCCGGATGCGTCTCAGGAAGTTCCGTCCCCCGGCGGTGAGCGTGCTCGTCCCCGCGTGGGACTCCATGCCGAGGGCGTATCCCGACAGGGTCGCGGTCTGACCCTGGAGCGCACCGGGTAGCAACGCGGCGGCCAGGAGCAGGATCCCGGCGCGGTACGTCGTGAGTGTCCGAGCCACCGGGAGGGTCGAGGCGCCGGACCCGGCCGGCCGGCCGATCATGGCGCCACGGCGCCGGCGTCCCGCCTCACGTCGGACTCGATCTCTCCGTCCACGAGGTGGATCAGCCGCCGGGCGCGCTCCATGACGCGGGGGTCGTGGGTGGAGAAGACGAAGGTGGTTCCACGTTCGCGATTCAGGCGTTCCATGACGTCCAGGAGCGCGGCGCTGGTGGCAGTGTCGAGGTTGGCGGTGGGCTCGTCGGCCAGGACCAGGGCGGGATCGCCCGCCACGGCGCGCGCCACCGCCACCCTCTGTTGCTGCCCCCCGGAGAGGCGTCCCGGGCGTCGGTCTTCCAACCCGTCCAGGCCCATCTCCCGGAAGAGGTCCATGACCCTTCGGTGACGCTCTTCCGCGGGCGTACCCCGCAGGAGGAGGGTGAACTCCGCGTTCTCCAGAGCCGTGAGCACGGGAAGGAGATTGTACGCCTGGAACACGAACCCGATCCGCTCCAGCCGGAGGCGGGCCAGGTCCCTGTCCCTCATGTCCGACACTTCCTCGCCGTCGATCCAGATGCGGCCACGCGTGGGTCGGGTCAGCCCGCCCAGGAGGTTGAGGACGGTGGTCTTCCCCGACCCGGAGGGCCCCGCCATGGCCACGAAGTCCCCCGGCTCCACGATCAGGTCCAGGCTCTTCACGGCCTCCACGGGTTCGGGCTCCTGGGGGTAGACCTTCCAGAGATCTTCGGTGCGAACGGCGGGGGGGGTGGAGATCGTGTCGTTCATTGCTCGAATTTCATGGCCTCCGCGACGTCGAGCAGCGTTGCGCGACGGGCAGGGTAGATGGATGCCAGGATCCCGATGACGGTCATGTAGCCCACGCTCACCAGGACGTGCTTCAGGTAGAAGACCGGGACGATGACGGTCTCGATGATGCCGCCGGAGAGGCTCATCTCCTCGTCCATGAGGGAGCTGAAGTCGAGTCCGTCGCGGAAGAATCCCCAGGTGACCACATATCCCAGGACCATCCCGGCCACTCCGCTCACCGCGGTGAGGAAGAGTCCCTCTCCGAAGACCACCCATCCGGTCTCCGCGGGGGTGAGCCCCAGCGCCTGGAGGATTCCGAACTCCCTGCGTCTCCCCAGCACCGACATCATGATGGCGTTGAGCACGGCCAGGCCCACGATGGCGAACAGGATGGTGTGGAAGAGGTAGTCGCCGTAGTCGTCGATGCGCACCGCCGAGTCCAGATCCGGGGAGGCCTGACGCCAACCCATCACCCGGATCTCCGGGTGGTCCTCCAGGATGGCGCGCAGCGTCTCCGTGACCTCGTCGGTGCTGCGCGACTCCCCGAGGAGGAGCGACACCGTGGTGGCCGCGCCCGGCGCGGACAGCCAGGTGCGTGCCGTTTCCAGAGGGAGGTGCACCACCCCCTCGTCCATCTCCTGGATGCCTGTGCGGTAGATCCCCGCCACCCGGACCATCTGCCCCTCCACCTCTCCCTCGGCGTTCTGGGCGGTGAGGACGAAGCGCTCTCCCACTTCCAACTCCAGCCGGCGCGCCATCTCGGCGCCGATGAAGGCCTTCAGCCGGTCACCCGGCTGGAGGTACTCGCCGCCCTGGACCATCTCCGGGAGGGGCGAGAACGCCGCCTCGAGGGCGGGATCCACCCCCTCGATGCGCGCCGGAAGGGCCGCGGCGGCCGAGGATGCCAGCCCGGGAACCGCGAGGTGCGTGGTCCGCGCCCGCACGGCGGACGTCACCCGGGGATCGTCGAGGGCCCGCTCCACGCTCCGGAGCGCGGAGGAGTCGAGCCTGTGCTCCAGACGGCCCGTCTCCAGGAATTCGGGAGCCTGGATGGCCACGTGCCCGGTACCGAGCCGCACCGCGGAATCGATCCACTGTTCGTGACCGCCGTCGGAGAGGGCGCGGGAGAACACGAGGAGCGCCAGTCCGAGGGCCATGGCCGCGGCGGTGAGGGCGCTGCGCCTCAGGTTGCGGCCCACCGCGCGCGCCGAGAGCCGAAGGAGGATCAGGAACCGCATCAGTCGGCCAGCGCGTCGGCGGGGGGGACCCGTGTGGCCTTCCAGGCCGGATACACCGCCGCGAGGACCGACGTCACGAAGAGAGCCACCGCCGCCACGATGGGGGTGTCCCAGGAATACTCCACCCGGAGGATGGGACGCCACATGGAGCCGGACCACGCGAATCCACCCACGATCCCGCTGAGGTCGGGGGGACGGTTGTGCCACCACACCAGGACGGGACCGGTGACGACGGCGCCCGCAGCCAGCGCCAGCACACCCAGGAAGATCCCCTCGTACACCACCGTCTTCCCCACCCCCAGGGGCGTGGTGCCCAGGGCTCGGACCACGGCGAACTCCTTCCGCCGCTCGAAGGTCCCGATGATCATGGTGTTGGCGACCCCGAAGATGGCCATGGCGAAGACGATCACGATGATCACCCAGTTCATCGAACCCATCAATTCCACCGATTCCGCGAGCTCGGGCCGGAGCTCCGTCCAGGGACGCACGCGGAGCGGGGGTCCGAACGCGGAAAGGGATCGTTCCACGGAGGCGGCGATGACGGGAGTGTCCCAGGGGCGCGTGGTGGTGAGCGCCACTTCGTGCACCCTTCCCGGGTCCATGGCCAGGAGGTACTGGAGGTCGGGGAGGGGAACGAGCACATGGCTCGCGTCCAGGGCCGGGGTGCCGGTGGAGAACACTCCCGCCAACGTGAAGAGGTCGTTCCCCATGGAGCCGTCGGCGGCGGCCGCCACCAGAACGACCTGGTCTCCCACCTTCACGTCGAGCTGGCGGGCCATCTCGGATCCCATGGCCACCTCGAATGCGCCCGCGCGGGGTGCGCGCCCTTCCCGGAGGGTGGAGAGGAGGGTGGTGACCTCACCTTCCCGTCGTACGTCGACACCGAAGAGGACTCCGCCCAGCGTCTGGTCTCCCGACGACACCAGGCCCCCGCCATACAGCCGGGGCGCGGCCGCCACGATGTCCGGGTCGCTCTCCAGTCTCCGCAGGAACCCGGCGAGATCGATCCCCTCGTACCCGCCGATGGTGCGGTGCATGTTTCGCTCGGGCAGGTAGTCGGCGGCGTGCACCTGGACCTGACCCACCATGAGGCCGGTCCCGTTCTCGATGAGCTCCGCGTTCATCCCGTCCATGAGCCCCACCATGAGCACCGCCGCCAGATACCCGAAGGCCAGGGCGGAGGCCGTGATGAGGGTTCGCCCGCGATGGCGTCCGAGATTTCGCCACGCGATGCGGCGCCACACCGGGTCGTCGCTCATCCGGCCAACCCCGACGTGATGGGCGCACGCGGCCCCGGCGCGGCGACCGTCATTCCCGCCCTCCCCGGAGGTTCCTCAGGGAGAAGAATCCCTCGTCGACATCGATGTCGAAGGCCAGTTCGTGATAGCGGAGGACGGTGGACTCGGCCGGTTTGTCGGCGGGGATCACGGTCATGGTGGCCGGAACGAGTCGCCCCCCCATCACGCGGAAGTCCGAGAAGCGGAGCGTCCGCACGAGCGTTCCGTCCTCGTCGAAGTACCGTACCCAGGTCGGCATGAGGTCACGCTTGCGCACCTGCTCCTCGACGTGCCCCCACACCACGGGCGCCTCGGGCTTCGGCGTCAGGAGGAATTCCCAGACCTCTTCGCCGTCCCGTATGCCCTCGAAGGGAATCTCGAACTCGTAGTCGTCGATGACGCGGCTCTCCTTCACCAGATCGTCGTTGGTGAAGTGCGAACCCATCCATGATCCCATCATCAGGGACGGCGGCACCTTGATGGTCCGGTCCACCCGCGGGAGGTAGTTCCAGACTTCCCGGCCGGCCTTGAGCGTCGCCATCCCCTCCTCCCGGGCGGGCGCGGTCACGCGTACGAGGGAGTGATCCGTGCCCAACGACCACACGTCCATGGCGAGGGTACGCGACCAGTGTTCGGTGGTGATCTCCATCTCCACGTGGCCCCGCGAGGAACGTCCCCGCAGGAGTTGGTCCACGCGGTCCAGGATCTCTCTAGCCGACTGGCCGGACGCGTCCGCGGCGGGTGAGAGGAACACGAGGAGGGAGGCGGCCGCCAGGCGGCGGAAGAGGAGGGTCCCGTGGGCTGGCGTGTGGACCATGGGAAGGTCCTCGCGTGCGGGTTACCGGGATGGGTTCTTCACCGGAGTCTACCCCATACCCGCGACCCGGTTCTCGATCCGGGCCGGAAATGCGAAGGCGGGGTCCTCCGCGGTTGGGAGGATCCCGCCTTCGGGCGCACCTGCCGGGCTGATCAGACCGCGCAGGTCATGTCCGTCGCGCAGCACATGGGGGACTTGATCTTCCCATGTCCGTCGGGGCACTTGGACACCTGGACCTTGGTGCCGTCGTCCTTGGTGATGGTGTCGTTCACCAATTCCTTGCCGCACTGACCGCACGTCATGTTCACGCTCATTCCGCACACTTCGCAGGTGTATGATGCCATTGCGCACCTCGTCGTTGGTCGATGGTAGTGAAGGATCGATGCCACAACCGGAGATTAGCGAAGGATGCCGCCGCGCACCATTGCGACGGCCACACCCCACTCAGGGCCGGTACGCCACCGCGTCGATCTCCACCCGCAGCCCCTTGTCCGGTAGCGCCGATACCTGGACCGTGGTCCGTGCCGGACGGTTGTCGCCGAACACCCGTGCGTACACGGCGTTCATGGCCTCGAAGTCGCGCAGGTCCACCAGGAAGACCCCGCAGCGGAGCACGTGCGAAAGATCCGTGCCGGCCGCTTCGAGGATGGCCTGGATGTTCCGGAAGACCTGCTCGGTCTGGGACTCCACGTCGGGGCCGGCCAGACGGCCGGTGGCGGGGTCGGTGGCGCCCTGGCCGGACACGAACACGAGGCGGTCCAGGGTCACCCCGGGGGAATAGGGCCCGATGGGCGCCGGAAGGCCGTCCGCCACCACCGGACGATGGCCGGATGATTCGTTCATGGGAACTCCGCGAAATGGGGGAAGAAAGAGAGGAGGATAACATCCCGGGGGGGTGTCGAGCATCCTCGCGGGAGGGGCTCCGCGAGCACCTCTCCTCCCGGGACTTGCGGACGCGACCATCGACCCCGCAATCTGCCGCGATGCTGAAGTACGTGGCTCCTTCCCGCAGAGAGGTGTCGACGTGATTCCCGCCGAATCGAAGCTCTTCATGCGCGCCCTGGCGTGCGCGCTGGTTCTGTTCGTTCCTCCCTCCCCATCCTCCGGGGAGCCGCCTCTCCGTCCGGAGATCACGCCGGCGGGTCCCTCCGGCGACATCATGGCGTTCTGGCGCGAGCTCCGTGACTGGCGTCCGCAGGAAGGTCGGAGCGCGTCCGTCTCGGGATTCGTGCTCGTACGCGACGCGGCCGAGTTCCACCTGGACCAGGGCACGATCACGCTTCTCGACATCCGGGGGCGGCCCGCGGCCGCGGTGTTCGAGGGGGCGGGACGGGTGAAGATCACGCCTCCCATCGAGGTGGAGCGCAGGCAGATGGTCCGCTGGTTCGAAGCGGCCGCTCCGGAAAGGGAGGTGGAGCGGATCTTCTTCTTCTTCGGCGACAGCACCGCGGCCGAGCTGGAAGGGGCGATGTCCTTCGGCGACGCGCCCGTATCGGCGTCCGCGGGGAAGACCGTCCGCGACGCCATGGAGTTCCTGGTGGGGGACGACGAAGGCTCCCTTTCGTGGAACTTCGTGCGCACCCTCCTGAACGGCGAGGCCACGCAGCTGTTCCGTGCCCACATCTTCCCGCGCCGCGGAGACGACCTCTACTTCAGCTTCGACGCCTCGGCGGAGGAGGAGGTGGACTTCGGGCGCAAGGCGTCTCGAGGGAAGTACTTCGAGGTCCTGACCAGCTTCCATCGGCGGGAGGACTACGACGCGGAGGGCAATCTGGCCGTGCCCCAGTGGGAGACGAGGCCCGTGGACGCCATGCACTACACGGCCGAGATCGACGTCGAGGGTCTCAACGACCTCCGCGCCCACGCCGAGGTCATGCTCATCCCCAACGTGCCCGCCGGGAGTTGGGTGGGGTCGACACTCTTCTACGACCTCGAGGTGGATTCGGTCACCTGGGGGAACGGCACGCCGGTGGTCTACGATCGCTCCAAGGACGACGTCTCCACCCTCTGGATCCGGCTACCCGACGACACCCAGGAAGGGCTGCCCCTCTCCCTCAACGTATGGTACCGGGGAGACATCCTCGAGAGGACCCGCGACGGCTTCCACTACCTGGAGACGACGTCCAACTGGCTTCCCCGCTTCGGGGGGAGCGAGTCCACCTTCGACCTCACCTTCCGCTCGAAGAAGGACTGGCCGGTCCTGAGCGTGGGTCGGCGTGTCACCCGGGAGCCGGACCCGGCGGACGACGACGTGATGGTCACCCGCTGGGTCACGGCGCGACCGTCGTCGCAGGTGACGTTCAGCGTGGGAGATTTCCGGGAATACGAGTTCCCCGCGGGGAGCACGCCGCCCATCCGGATCCACGTGGCGGAGGAGTTCCATGCGCGGGTGCTGGATTTGGCTTCCCGTGCGGCGTCGGCCACGGGGGGACGCCTCAACATCCTGAGTCAGAGGGATCCCGAAGAGAAGGTCCACCTGGACATCGAGAACAGTCTCGCGTTCTTCGGCCGGGCGTTCGGGCCGCTCCACTTCGAGGAATTCAACGTGGCCGAGATCCCCTTCATGCACGGGCAGGCGTTTCCCGGGATGATCAACCTCTCGTGGATCACCTTCCAGTGGACCCAGGAGGACGGGAAGGACGAGCTCTTCCGCGCCCACGAGGTGGCGCACCAGTGGTGGGGCATCGGGGTCCGGCCGCAGACGTATCACGACCGCTGGCTTTCGGAAGGTCTCTCCGAGTTCGCCGCGCTGTGGTACATGCACAAGATCCGGGCGAACCCGCAGCGCTACCTCGATCGTCTCGAGGAATTCCGCAAGGACATCCTCGACCGCCGTGAGGACACCGGCCCCATCTGGCTGGGATCGCGCCTGGCCGTGGGGCGCGAAGGGGGTCAGGACTACGCGGTGACCGTATACAGCAAGGGTGCGTGGATCATGCACATGCTCCGCAACCTCATGCTGGACAACGAGACGGGGAGCGAGGAGCTCTTCGACGGCTTCATGAACACGCTCTTCACCCGCTTCCAGTCCCGCACCATCAGCACGGAGGACTTCCAGGCGTTCCTCGGGGAGTACCTGCAGACCGACATGCAGTGGTTCTTCGACCAGTGGGTGTACGGTACGGACATCCCCACATACCGCTTCGCGTACACGACGGAGGAACTCCCGTCGGGGGACGTCAAGATGCGGGTTCGCGTCCGCCAGGAGGACGTGCCGGAAGACTTCATGATGCTGGTGCCCATCCAGATCGATTTCGGCGTGGACGGCACCGCCGTCGTGCCGGTCCTCGTGAAGGGCGCGGAGACCATCACCGACCTGCCGCTCCTCCCCAGGGCGCCCGACGAAGTGACGTTCAACGTGTTGGAGTCCGTGCTCGCCGAGGTCCGCACCGAGAAGTGGTGAGGAACGCGGGCGGCCTGGGGACCCATCGTCCTCAGGCCGTCTGCAACCCGGCCGCCGCGCCCTCCCGTCGCCGCGGGTATTCCAGATAGGGGAGGATCACGTCGTTCTTCTCACCTCCGCCCCCGTCGTAGGTGACCGACACCATGGGTACGCCGGTCTTCTTCTCGATACGGCCCGCCATGGCTTCGGTGACGAGGGAAGGACAACAGAACGCGGGGCTCGCCTGTACGAACAGGGACACCGCCGGGTGGTGGCGTAGCGTGTAGAAGATCTTCAGCAGGTTCTCCATGGACTCGCCGGTGTGTTCCACGCGCACGTTGTACTCGGCGAGCACGGCCTGCGGTGAGGCGTCGCAGGCGGGCTCGAGTTCGCCCAGCACATCCCTGAAGTAGGGGAAGTACCGCCGCTCCAGCGGACCCACGGCGGCCATGAGCGCGCCGGTGGACAACACGCTCATGTACTGTCCTTCGAGGAACCATTTCCAGTAGTAGGGACGCACGACCATCTTCACGTACGAGGTGTAGGGCGTGGTCACCACCTCTCCCCCGTGCGCCTCGATGAAGCGAACCAGATCCTGGTTCATGATTTCGTTGTCCCGAGCGTAGAGGTCCCCCAGGATGGCCACCTCGGGGCGCGGGTCGCCGGCCACCCGCTCGATGCCGCGGATCCTCTCGACCACGCCGGCGAGGGCCTCTTCCTTGGACCCACTCCCTGCGAAGGCCGCCGCGATCCGGGCCATCCCCTCTTCGATGACCCGGTCCGTCTCTCCCGCGTGTCTCTCGTACGGCCGGATCCTGCACCCCATCCGCCGCATGAAGCCACCCATCATGTAGGCGAGGTACACGTCGAAGGGGAGCCGCGCCGAGATGTCCTGGAGCGTCATGGCCCCCGCGAAGACCTGGGAGTTCTCGAATCCGTGCCCGTGGCCGGCCAGGATCCGCCGGATGTGCAGGGGATACAGACGAATGTTGCACGCGATGCTGGAGGCGGCCGTCCAGAGCACCGTCCGGCCCGGATCCAGATCGTGCCGCTCCACGTGCTCGATGAAGTCCTGGGCGATGATGTTGAGCGGCGTGCACTGTCCGGAGTTGCGCCGGATCCCCCGGCGCATGGAGGCCGCCGTCCCTTCCAGGAGGCGGGCGTCGATCCCCTTCCTTCTCAGGGCGGCCACCACCAGCCGGAGGCTCAGGGAATCCCAGTTGGGGAAGAGCACCGTGCTGTTGGTGAGGTCGGGCACGTCCCTTCCCGTGCGGAGAGGGCGGGTGACCACCGGAAGCGGGATCCGCCGGGCCCTCCTGTCTTCCCGGCTGGCGCGGTGATGGTTCCGGAAGGCTCGCACGGCCGCCTCGATGCGGGTCTCGTAGCCGAGTCGGGAGTCGTGCTCGTCGAGCTGGAGGATCAGGTACGGTTTCCCATGGGCATCGAGGATATCACGGAAGTACTCCATGACGAAGGAGTCGGGGGAGCACTTGAAGGAGGTGACGAAGACCGGGTATGCGTTCGGCGTGCGGGCGGTCACCTCCGCGGCTTCCAGGATCCGGGCCGCGTGGTGCCAGTGCACCTCGTCCAGGAGGGGCTGGATGGACGCCACGTCGTGCGGAGCGTAGGAGAGCATGTCCTGATAGAGCGCCCGGACTCCCAGGGAAGCGAAGATCTCGGGGATGCGTTTGTTCATCCACCGGGAGAGTACCGAGTAGGGCCTCCCCAGGAGTACGACGTGGAAGTCGGACCGGTCGGCGGTTTCGCGCCGATAGATCTCGCGCAACTCCTCCACTCCCCTCTGCTGCGCCGCCGCGGCCTCGTCGTACGCGGAGGAGATCTCGAAGAACGAGATCCCCTCGGGCACGACCCGCGCCAGCGTCCGGTAGAGCTCCGCCTTGGTGAACAGGCTGCTGTACAGGGAATGCACCAGGGGCGTGAGGAGGCGCTCGGCCTCGGCGGTGCTCCCGGCGCCGTGACCCAGGCTCGGCGCGTACTGGGTGTAGTAACAGAGCTGGCGGCGCGCGGTCCCTTCCGCGGGCTTCTTCTCCAGGTAGAAGGGGAGGAACACGCGGTCCGCCCGATCCATGAGGTATCGTACGTGGGCGTGGAGCGCGGTGAGAGGAGCGCAGAACTCCGCGCCCGCCAGGACGCGTCCGTCCTTGACCGCGTCGGCGTACCGTTCGCTGGTGACCGTCCGGATCCCGAGGCGATGGAAGAAGTGCTTCCAGAAGGGGAGGTCGTCGAACATGTGCAGGGCCGCCGGGAGGCCGACGGTGACGTCGGAGCGGCGGTGCTCGACGGGGAGCGCCGGGAAAGCCCGCCGCCGCGCCTTGAACAGATCGAAGCCGGAGGTGTCGTTGCGGACGAACCTCCGGGTGTCGTAGTCGCGCCCGCACAGGAATCCGTACGCCACGGTCTCGCCCGCGACGTCCGCCACGCTGAGCTTGCAGTGGTTCGTGCACAGGTCGCACGTCTCGGAGCGGACCGCGATGGGGTGGCGGTACAGCCCCGTGCCCCGGAAGGTGGAAGCGCGGACGCCCTCGTCCCCCAGGGTGAGGGCGCCGCCCAGAGCCCCCGTGAGGTGGCAGTACCGGGAGACGTGGATGGGCCGTCCCAGCCTCTGCTCGAAGGCCGCCACCAGAGCCCGGTTCCGCGCCGTGGCGCCCTGGAAGACCACGGTGTCGCCGATGGCGGCCTCGATGGCCACGTTGTTGAAGTAGTTCTCCCGTACGGAGTGGAGCACCGCGGCCAGGACCTCCCCCTGTCCGTAGCCTTCGTTGAGGTAGTGGTTGAGATCCCGCTCCATGAACACGGTGCACCGTTCGCTGGCCAGAGGCGAGCGGAAGCCCTCGGTGCGGGCGCCGTATTCCGTGAGGGGGACGTCCAGACGCTTCGCCTGCTCTTCGATGAAGCTCCCCGTGCCCGCCGCGCACACACTGTTCATGACGGAGAGGGTCACCCGGCCGTCCCGCAGGGTGGTGAATTTGGAGTCCTGCCCCCCGATCTCCAGGATCGTGTCGACGTCGGGGTGAAGCTCCACGGCGGCCCGGGCGTGCGCCGTGATCTCGTCGAGCACCAGGTCGGCGCCGATGATGGACCCGATGAATTTCCTTCCGGCGCCCGTGGTGGCCACTCCGGCGAAACGCAGGTCGAGCGCCTTCGACTCGGACCACCCGGTGACGGCTTCGAAGATGAGGCGAACGGCGTCGAGAGGCCGCCCCGCCGTGGCGGTGTAGAATCCCGCGAGGACATCTCCCTCCAGGCTCGTGACCACCGCCTTCGTGCTGGTGGAGCCGATGTCGATACCCAGGTGGACTTCGTGGGCCCGGCCCGGATCGACCTTCCGGTAGAGGTCCACCTCGAGAGGATGGGAGTGCTCCACCGTGCGGCCCCGGAAGAGATACTGCTCCAGGCTCGAGAAGTCGGGGTAGTCCGAGAGCTGCAACCGGAGGGGGTCGTACTCGTACTCCCGCGTGGCGGGCTCGCCGACCACGATGTCCTCGATGGCGCGCGCACGTCCGGGTCTCAGGATGTCCCGCTCCTCCCCGGCCTTGAGCGCCGCGCCCAGCGCACCCATGGGCAGCGTGGCGTTCACCACCATCTCCAGCCCCGTCAGTTCCCGGAGGTGGCCCATCACGGCGCTGTTCCTGGCGACGCCGCCCACCACCAGGACCGGGGCGTGGACCGCCTCGCCCGTGAAGAGCGTGTCCACGATGTTCCGGGCCACCCCGAGGCACAGGCCGTCACAGATGGCCTCGAGGGTATGCCCTTCCTGCTGCGCGTGGGCCAGGTCGGTCTTGGCGAAGACGGCGCAGCGCGACGCGATGCGCGGCGGCGGTTCCCCGTTGGACAGGGCCAGGGCCGCCAGGGCTTCGGCGCCGTCCAGGTTGAGTCGCCGAGCCTGCTGATCCACGAAGCCCCCGGTTCCCGCCGCGCAGAGGGGGTTCGCCCGGAAGCTCAGGTACTCACCCGACTCGTCGAAGCGAACCAGGCCGAACCTCTCGCCGCCCACCACGAGGATGGAGCGGGCACGCGGGTGGAGCCGTCGCGCCGCGGCGATGAGGCAGATCCGGCTGTCGTAGCGCGCGTCGGCGCGCACCGAGGGCGGCGTGGAGCGCGTGGCGCCCACCGTGGCGATCCGGGAGAGGTCCACCTCCGCCAGGATGGACGAGAGGGCTTCCTCGACATCGCCGTGGTGGAGTTCGTAGAAGGTACGGACGACCCCCCCGTCGGGACCCAGCTCCACAGCGGAGACGGAGACGGAGCCGACGTCCAGACCGAGGATGTGCTTGCCTGCGGGACCCGGATCCATGGGAATGCTCCCATTCTCGGGACGGCTACTCTCCCCTGGTACGCCTCAGGGTGACGGATGATCCCGTCGCCCTGGACCCGTCAGCCGTTCCGGTCG